>JAADIK010000168.1 GCA_013151365.1 Deltaproteobacteria bacterium | reverse complement strand
GGCAGCAGAGCTTGACGGAATGGGACATAGCGTCCGGGTGGTATCCATGGTGTCGGTGGATCGTTTCGAGGCCCAGGACAGCGAATACCGGGAGGCGGTGCTGCCGGCCGCTATTACCGCCAGGGTGGTGGTGGAAGCCGGCCGAACCGGCTGCTGGTACCGGTATGCGGGCAGCCGGGGCCGGGTCATGGGCATCGACAGCTTCGGAGAGTCGGCCCCCGGCGAGGTGCTGTTCAGCCATTTCGGGCTCAGGGTACAGCCGCTGGTGGACACCATGCTCCAGGTTCTGCAAGAGATTCAGGGTGAGTCGAGGTGAGAAGGACCAAAATCGTCGCCACCCTGGGCCCGGCAACCGACTCTCCCGGGACCTTGAAAGAGATGATCGCCGCCGGTGTCGATGTAGTCCGCCTGAATTTTTCGCACGGCAGGGGCCGGGATCACATCCGGCGGGCCGCCGAGGTTCGCAGGGCTGCCGCCGAACTGGGCCGGGAAGTGGGAATCATGGTGGATCTGCCCGGCGCCAAGATTCGCATTACCGGCTTTGCCGACGGTCAGGTGGAGCTGGTCGAATCGGCCGCCTTTATCCTTGATCCGGAAATCCCGCCCGAGGCCGGAACCAGGGCCGGGGTCGGCATAAACTATCACCATCTGGCCGCGGACCTGGCACCGGGCGACACCCTGCTGCTCGATGACGGCCGCCTCGTCATCCAGGTGGAGAAGATAGAGCGGCAAAAAATTACCTGCCGGGTGCGGGAAGGCGGCACGCTGTCCGGCAACAAGGGGGTCAACCGCCTGGGCGGCGGGCTGTCGTCACAGACCCCGGGGGAGCGAAACCTCCACGATATGGAGAAAGCCGTGGCCCTGGACGCGGACTATGTGGCGGTTTCGTTTCCGAAATGCGGACGGGATATCAGCCGGGCCCGGAAGGCCCTGCGCGGCATGGGCTTTACCGGGGGCATCGTGGCCAAGATTGAACGTCTCGAGGCCGTCTCCGCCCTGGACGAGATCATCGAAGCGGCTGACGTGGTCATGATCGCCAGGGGCGACCTGGGAGTGGAGATCGGCGAGGCCGGGCTGCCGGCGGTACAGAAGCGGATAATCAAGCAGGCCAGGAGCCTGAACCGGGTAGTGATAACCGCGACCCAGATGATGGAGTCCATGATTCAGAATCCTATCCCGACTAGGGCCGAGGTCTTTGACGTGGCCAACGCGGTGCTGGACGGGACCGACGCGGTCATGCTCTCGGCCGAGACCGCCGCCGGCCGTTTCCCGGTCAAGACGGTGCGCCACATGGCCCAGATCTGCATGGAGGCGGAGAAGCAGGATGTGGCCCGCATCTCCCGCCACCGGATCGATACCCTGTTTTCCCACATTGACGAGGCCCTGGCCATGTCGGTCATGTACGCCGCCAATCACCTGGAAATAAAGGCCATATCGGTACTGACCGAATCCGGCAAGACGCCGATGCTGATGTCGCGGATAAGCTCGGGAATTCCGATCTACGCCCTGACCCGCCACCAGAAGACCCTGCGGCGGATGACCCTCTTCCGGGGGGTATATCCGCTGCCCTTTGACATCACCGCCGTCAGCGCCCCGGCACAACACGCCGAGGCCGCCGCCAGGCTGGTCCGGATGGGGGCCGCCGGCCGGGGGGAGATCGTCATTACCGCCTGCGGCGACCTGCCCGGCCGGGGGGGCGGCACCAATTCAATGAAAATCGTCAAGGTATAACCGGCACCGAACCATATTTCAGGACGCAGTAATAACCAACAATGGATACTGCGGATATTTTCGGACAAAACAAAACGAAAAAAGGAGAATATCATGGCTTTCATCTCTCTTCGGCAGCTCCTGGACCATGCGGCGGAGCATGGTTACGGGATTCCGGCCTTTAACGTCAACAACATGGAACAGGTACGCGCCATCATGGAGGCGGCGGACGAGGCGTCCAGCCCGGTGATTGTCCAGAGTTCGGCCGGGGCGCGGCGCTACGCCGGGGCTGTTTTTCTGCGCCACCTGATCCTGGCCGCGGTTGAGGAATGGCCCCATATCCCGGTCTGCCTGCACCAGGATCACGGGGCCTCGCCGGTCGTCTGCATCCAGTCCATCCAGTCGGGATTTACCTCGGTGATGATGGACGGCTCCCTGCGGGAGGACGCCAAAACCCCGGCCGCCTATGAATACAATGTCACGGTCACCGGCGATGTCGCGACCATGGCCCACGGCTGCGGCGTGTCCGTGGAGGGCGAGCTGGGCGTTCTGGGCTCGCTGGAGACCGCCCGGGCCGGCAAGGAAGACGGCGTCGGCGCGGAGGGAGTGCTGACCAGGGAGCAGATGCTCACCGACCCGGAANNGGAACAGGCAGCGGACTTTGTGAAAAAGACCGGGGTGGACGCTCTGGCCATTGCCATCGGCACCAGCCACGGGGCCTATAAATTCTCCAGGCCGCCTGCCGGCGACATCCTGGCCATTGAGCGGATCAAGGAAATACATGCCCGGATACCGGCTACCCACCTGGTCATGCACGGCTCCTCCAGCGTGCCCCAGGAGTGGCTGCGGATCATCAATGAATACGGCGGAGAGCTGGGCGAAACCTACGGGGTACCGGTAGAAGAGATCCGGGAGGGCATCCGGCACGGGGTGCGCAAGGTCAATATCGACACCGATCTCCGGTTGGCGTCAACCGGGGCGGCCCGGCGGCACCTGGCCGAAAATCCAAAAAACTTTGATCCCCGGAAATTCCTCCAGGCCGCCACCGAGGCCATGAAGGAGATCTGCCGCGGGCGTTTCGAGGCCTTTGGCTCGGCCGGCCGGGCGGAGCAGATAAAACCGCTTGCCCTGGAGGTCATGGCCGAGCGCTATGCCTCCGGCGACCTGGCCCCGGAGGTGGACTGAGATGGCCGGCATAGTTCTGTCGCCGTCGCTGCTGTCGGCGGATTTCAGCCGCCTGGCCCGGGAGCTTGCCGCCCTAGAAGAGGCTGGTGTTTCCTGGGTGCACTGGGATGTGATGGACGGCCGTTTCGTGCCCAATATCACCATGGGCCCGGCCGTGATCGCCGCCTGCCGGAAGGAGAGCAAACTGTTTTTTGACGTCCACCTGATGATCGAAAAACCGGGCCGCTTCATCGAGCAGTTTGCGGACGCCGGCGCCGACCTCATCTGCGTCCATGCCGAGGCGGAGACGCATCTCGAGCGGACGGTCAGCGAGATCGCCCGGCTCGGAGCCCGGCCGGCCGTGGCCCTGAATCCGCACACGCCTCTCGCCCTGGTTGAATACCTCCTGCCCCAGCTCCACCTGGTGCTGATCATGAGCGTCAACCCCGGTTTCGGCGGCCAGAAGTTCATCCCCTTTTGTCTTGACAAGACCAGGCGGCTGAAGGACATGATCACGGCCAGGGGGGCGGCGACGCTGATCGAGATAGACGGCGGCGTGACGCTTAAAAACGGTGCCGCCCTGGCCGCGGCCGGTGCCGATATCCTGGTCTCGGGATCGGCATTTTTCGCCTTTCCGCCCTACCGGCAGCGGCATGATGCCTTCATGGCCGCAGTATCATAAAACCGTCACAGGTGCCCCGTCTTTGCGCGGTTGCGCCGGGACAAAATCCTTGACATTACAAGACAAGAGGATAACATCACGCTTCATTACTCTTAAAAAAAGTAACCGAACACGTGCGGGAAACGGAAGACGGTGAGAATCCGTCGCAGACGCGCTGCTGTGATCGGGCCTGACAGCATGGTTTGCATCCACCGGTAAAACCCGGGAAGGATTGCGCCGCTCAAAAAATGTTGTCACCAGGGGGCATGCCCCGGCCCGTAAGCCAGAAGACGACCTGTCATGTGTATGCCTTGTTGGGGACCTCGCGCCTGGGTCCGGGAGGATAACGATGACATGCCGCCACAGCCTGTCTTTTGCAGGTCGACCATGGTCTGTGTTGTGTCCTGTTTCTCTCCGTTCACCTGAACTCTTCGCGCTACTTCCCCTTCATGCTCCAGCCTGAATCCGTGACGGCTTGAGGAATACTCCATGCAATATGTGGAATTTATTGCATTATTGCCAAATAAACGTATTTCCCGGTCTTCGCCGCGCCGCCCTGCGGGGCGCCCGATAACGGCACATCTGCTGCGTTGACAACTCGTTGATATCACATCAGGATAATCAACCTCGTTGCCGCCTTGCATCTGTACCGTTCTCGAACGCTCACGGATTCAGGTTCAGTTAAAACGTACTGCCCGGCAATTAGTTCAATATCGTGGTAGCACGTTTGTAAAATACGTATTACTAAAAAAGGGGACGTTTATGCTGACACATAACCTGGGGTTTCCGAGAATCGGACCTGACCGGGAACTGAAATGGGCCACGGAAGGTTTCTGGCAGGGCCGGATCTCCGAAAAACAGCAGGGGGATCAGCATCAGGCAGGCCGGGCCGAAGCGATAGCCGAAACGGA
>JAADIK010000088.1:2511-4341 GCA_013151365.1 Deltaproteobacteria bacterium | reverse complement strand
AGATGCAAGGCGGCAACGATGTTGATTATCCTGGTGTGATATCAACGAGTTGCCAACGCAGCAGATGCGCCGTTCTCGGGCGGACCGCAGGACGGCGCGGTGAAGACCAGGAAGTGCGTTTATTCGGCAATAACACAATGAATTCCACGTATTGTATGGAACATCACCTCAAGCCGTCACGGAGAGAGAAAACATGCGGGCCGTAGTGCAACGTGTCACCCGGGCCGAGGTGCGGGTTGATCATAAAAAAATCGGGGCGATTGGCCATGGCCTTATGGTTCTGCTGGGCGTTCACCGGGACGACACCCTTAAAGATGTCTCCTGGATGGCGGACCGCCTGGTTCATCTGCGTATCTTCGATGACCGGGACGGCCGCATGAACCGCTCCCTGATGAACACGGGCGGCGAGATGCTGGTGGTTTCCCAGTTCACCCTGCTGGGAGACTGCCGCAAAGGCAGGCGTCCGTCCTGGTCGGCCGCCGCCCCGCCCGAACCGGCCTTCACCCTGTACCGGGAACTGATCGCGGCGGTCGGCCGGTTTGGTATCCGCACGGCAAGCGGCGAATTTCAGGCCACGATGGAGGTCAGCCTGGTCAACAGCGGACCGGTGACCATGCTGCTGGATTCTCATAAAAAGTTTTAACCATTTTAATTATATACAGGATCAACCAACATGACAGATATTGAGATCGGATCAACCTGCAACGGCTTTGTCCTGCAACGCCGTGAAACTATCCCCGAGATCGACTCCACCGTCTATCTTTTTACCCACGCCCGCCTCGGCACCCCGGCCCTGGCCATCAAAAACAGTGACCCCAACAAGACGTTCTGCCTGGCCTTTCAGACCGTGCCGGAAGACTCCACCGGAGTGGCCCATATCCTGGAACATTCCGTCCTCATGGGCTCCCATAAATACCCGGTTAAAGACGTGTTCGGCGAAATCAACAAGGGCGGGCTCATGACCTTCCTCAACGCCATGACCGGGGCCGATACCACCTGGTATCCCTTTGCCACCCGTAACTTGAAAGAATACTTCAATATCATGGACGTCTATTGTGACGTCACCCTGCACCCCCTGCTCCTGCCTACTACCTTTGAACAGGAAGGCTGGCATTATCACAAGGAAAGCGAGGACCAGCCGCTGCAATACCGGGGCGTGGTCTTCAACGAGATGAAGGGGGCCTTTTCCGATCCGATCAGGGCCATTTTTCATAATATGTTCAGAGGGTTGATGCCCGGCTCCACCTATGCCCACGAGTCGGGCGGCGATCCGAGAAACATCCCTGACCTCAGCTATGAACAGTTTGTCGATTTTCACCGGCGCCACTACCATCCGGCGAATGCGACTCTTTTTTTCTACGGTGATGCCAAGCTGGAAGATGAGCTGGCCTTTGTGCAGAATAATTTTCTCCGCCATTTTACGACAACCGGGGAAAAGGCCGGGATCATCCAGGGCCGTGATATCACCAAGCCCGTTGTCATTGAAGACACCTATGGCATCCAGCCCGGCAGCGCCATTGACGGCAAAACCTTTCTCGCCGTCGGCTCCACGGTGGGCACCGTCCTCGATCGCCGGCGCAATGCCGCCTTTCAGGTCATTGCCAATATTCTCTACAATTCCGATGCATCTCCCCTGAAAAATGCCGTTATCGATGCCGGCCTGGGCAAGGATTTCGGCGGTCTCTTCCTGACCGATTCCTGCTTTAAAACCATCATCATGACCTATCTTATCGGCAGCGACCCCGATTCTCTTGAGTCATTCCGCAAAATTTACCAGCAGACCCTGGCCGCCATGGTGGCCTCGGGGCTCGATCACGACCTGGTTCTTTC
>JAADIK010000088.1:0-2446 GCA_013151365.1 Deltaproteobacteria bacterium | reverse complement strand
TGATCAGCAAGGCCCTGCCGGCCCTCAAGTATGGAATCGACCCTTTTGCGGCCCTGCGCATGGAAGAGCTTTTCAAGGATATCCGCGCCAAAGCCCTTGACGGCGACTATTTCGAACAACTGATCGAAAAATACCTGCTGGATAATCCGGCAACGGTGGAGATCGTTCTGCGGCCTGATCCGAACAAGATGATCCAGACCATGCAGGAGGAACAACAGCGCCTTGCCGCCTTCGAACAGCAGCTTGATGATCAGGGCCGCAAGGAGCTTATCCGGCGCACCAGGGAGCTGATGGAGCTGCAACAGCGGCCGAATGACGAAAAGACCCTCAGCCTGCTGCCCCGACTCAAACTCGCCGACCTGCAACGCAGGATTGACTTTCACAAGGTCCAGGTCGAGGAGCTCAAGGGCCGGCTGTTTCTCATCAACGATCTGCCGACCAACTCCGTCTCCTATATCGATTTCGGCCTTGACTGTTCGGGGCTGACGGCCGAACTGCTGCCCTACCTTAACCTCTTCGGCACCATTGTCACCGAAATCGGCACCGGCGCCAGGGACTACATGCGGTTCGCCACTGAACTCGGTATCTGTACCGGTGGTTTCACTCATTCCTTCAACACCTATACCCATATGGATTCGAGGGAAAAATGCCGGCCGGTTCTCTGGCTGCACCTCAAGTCCCTGAGTTCATACCAGGAGCGCGCCCTGTCGCTGGTCGGCGAGGTCTTCTCGGATGTTTCCTTTCGCAACCGCCAGCACATCAAGGAGATCGTGCTGCGGGAATTCGCCTGGGCCGAACACTCCGTGCAGAGTGAAGGCTATGGCCTGGCCTCCTGCCGGGTTTTCTCTCATTTAAGCCCGGCGGCAAAGTATAATGAATATGTGAACGGCGTAACCTCGTACCAGGTGCTGAAAAATCTGGCCCAACATTATGATCAGCTTGAAGAACATTTTCTCGGCGCGCTGCAGGAGCTGCGGCACCTTTTGTTTCGCAGAAAGGGCCTGATTCTCGGCATGACCGCGAGCCAGGGAGCTATTGACTCTTTCCAAAACAACGGCCCCGCGGTTATCGACAGCCTAAACGATGCCGAGGTCGAACCTGTCGCGCCCCAATTTCAAAACTTCCCGCCCAACCAGGGATTCTGTACTTCGGCCGAGGTGGTTTTCAATGTCCAGGGTTGTCACCTGTTTACCGACCCCAACAGCTACAATGGTCATTTTGAAGTGCTCAAGACATGGATTTCACGTGATTATCTCTGGAACAGCGTCCGGCAGGAAGGTGGCGCCTACGGCTGCTTCATCCAGTTCAACCAGATCACCGGGAACTTGGCGCTGGTCAGCTACCGCGACCCCCAGATCGCCAAGACCTTTGCCGCTTATAATAATCTCGGCCAACGGATCGAAGGGCTCGACCTGTCCGGCAAGGTGATGGAACAGTTAATCATCGGCACCTATGGCGGCTTTGATCCCCACCAGGGACCGGCAGCCAAAGGCGCCACCGCCCGCAACGAGTATCTTTCCGGAATTACACCAAAATTCAAACAAAAACAACTTGACGAAATTATCGATTCAACCGTCACGGACCTGCGCCGGTTTGCCCCGCTGTTTGCCGCCCTGCGAGACAGGGGCTACCGGGCGACCATCGGCAACGGGGAGAAAATCAGGGCGGAAAAGGACCTGTTTAACGATATTATTGATATCTAGTCTTGAATTCTTGACGGCTTGAGGATTGATTGACAACCCCTTAATAACATTAGGAGCTGGAAATTTATGAAAAAAAGTATCTCCACGACATGTTTTTTCTTGCTGGTCTTTTTAGTCATAGTTGTGGTTCCGGCCGTCGGCTCGGCAGATGATACCCCCTGGAACCGCAAACTCCCCTTTAAAGAACTCACCATCCACTATATCGTGTCGGGCATGGAAAACGGAACCGAGACCCTCTTTATTAAGGATTACGGCCAACGCCGGGCTCTGGTTCACGAAGGCACCACCAGTATCATGGGCTTCTCTTCCCGGAACCGGCGCCTCGAGATTACCGATCCGGACTGGCACTACACGTTCGACCTGGAAAAACGAACCGGCAGCAAAACAGTCAACCCTGTGAAAATCTACCAGCAAGAATTTAACAAGCTTTCAGCGGCGGAGAAAAAAAATGTCCGCAAGAATGCCGAAGAACTCGGCAATTCAATGCTGAGGAATTTCAGCGGTGAAACGGTAAAAAATGCCGCCACGATCCTGGGATATAACTGCGATCGCACGACGGTCATGGGCACAACCGTCTACTTTATCCACAACACGGACATCATGTTGCGCAGAGAAATGAAGATGATGGGCATGCAGGGGAAAACCGAGGCCACAAGTGTCGATAAAGGAAAAGTTCCCCAGGGAGTCTTTGCCTTGCCCGCCGGAATCACTCCGGTCCACGATGAGACGGCCGACGCCATGAC
>JAADIK010000093.1:1170-3900 GCA_013151365.1 Deltaproteobacteria bacterium | reverse complement strand
CCGCGTTTTTTATTCTGCAGGGCGCTCTGCACCCTGGTATACAGGGTTTCGATCACCAGTGAACTCTTGCCCGAGCCGGACACCCCGGTCACACAGGTCATGACGCCCAGGGGGAAACGAACCGTCAGCTCCTGTAAATTGTTGGCCTTCGCCTTGAGTAGCGTCAGGCCCGCGGTGCCGGCTTTGCTGATCCGCCGGCGTTTCGCCGGTGTGGCTATCTCCAGGCGTCCCGATAAATAGCCGCCGGTCAACGACGCCTCGCAATCAAGCAGGCCCGGGACCGGGCCGGAATAGATGATCTCGCCGCCATGCACTCCCGCCCCCGGTCCCATGTCCAGAACATGATCGGCGGCAATGATGGTATCGGTGTCATGCTCCACCACGATGACCGTGTTGCCGAGGTCCCGCAGATTGAGCAGGGTCTTGATCAACTTGGAATTGTCGCGTTGGTGCAGACCGATGCTGGGCTCATCAAGGATGTACAGGACCCCGGCCAGGCGGGAACCGATCTGCGAGGCCAGCCTGATCCGCTGCGCCTCGCCGCCGGACAGGGTCCCGGCCTTGCGCTCCAGGGAGAGGTAGCCGAGCCCCACATCCTGGAGAAACGTCAACCGGTCAAGGACCTCTTTCAGAATAGGTTCGGCAATCACGGCCCTCCGCTCGTCAAAGGAAAATAGGCCGATCTCCCGGATCAGGCGGGTAATGGACAGCCGGGTCAATTCAATGATGGACCAGGGGCCGACGCGGACCGCCAGGGCTTCCGGCTTGAGCCGGGCCCCGTCACAGAGAGGGCAGGGCTGTTCGCGGATATAACGGCCCAGTTCCTCCCGGGTCATGGCGGACGACGTTTCATGGTAACGTCGCTCAAGCTGCGGCAGCACCCCTTCAAAGGGGGTCTTCGAGATGAGCTTGCGGCGACCCTTGCGATAATGGAACTCGATCTCCTCGCTGCCCGACCCCTGGAGAATCACCTTGCGGATGGCCGGTGGCAGTTTGGCAAAGGGGGTGGCAAGGTCAAAACCGTAATGAGCGGCCAGGGTCGCGAGCATCTGGCCGCTGTAACCGGACATGGAACGACTGCTCCAGACGGCAATGGCGCCATCTTTCAAGGAGAGCGACGGGTCGGGGATGACCAGCTGCGGATCGAAAAATTGCCGTACGCCCAGGCCGCCGCAACCGGAACAGGCCCCTTGCGGATTGTTAAAGGAAAAAAGCTGGGTGGACAGTTCCGGCACCGAGACCCCGCACCGGTGGCAGGCGGCTGATTCACTGAACAGGATCTCTTCTCCGGAGTCCGGGAACAGGGCCAGCATGGTGCCGCCGCTCTGTTTGACCGCCATGGCGACGGATTCCTCCAGCCGCCTTCGGATGGCGGGTTTCAGAACCAGTCGATCCACCACCACTTCAATGGTGTGGAGGTGGGTTTTCGGCAAAGCGATCTCCTCGGCCAGCGGCAGGACCGCGCCGTCCACCCGCACCCGGACAAAGCCGTCCCGGCGCAGCCGGGCGAAAAGCTGCTCGTGCCGCCCCTTGCGGCGGGTAACCATGGGAGCCAGCAGCAGCAGTTTTTCGCCGGCGGGACGAAGCAACAGTCCGTTGACCATGTCCTCGACGGACTGGGAGCGAATCTCCCGGCCGCAGTCCGGGCAGTGGGGCGTACCGGCCCTGGCAAAGAGCAGGCGCAGGTAATCGTAGATCTCGGTCACCGTGCCCACGGTCGAGCGGGGATTCTTGCCGGTCGTCTTCTGTTCGATGGATACGGCCGGCGACAACCCCTCCAGTGAATCCACCTCGGGTTTGTTCATCTGCCCCAGAAACTGCCGGGCATAGGTGGAAAGCGATTCGACGTAGCGCCTCTGACCCTCGGCATAGAGCGTATCAAAGGCCAGGGTCGATTTGCCGGACCCGGAAAGACCGGTAAAGACCACCAGCCTGTTTCGCGGCAGATCAACGCTGATGTTTTTCAGATTGTGCATCCGCGCGCCGCGAATGCTCAGGAATTCCGGTTCCATATGTCCTTTCCGGATCAGGGCATGAAGTTCAGGTGATCCACTTTCATGCACCGGTCCATGATGACCGTGAGGCCGGCCTCTTCCGCAAGAGCGGCAGCCTGCTCGTTGACGATGCCCTCCTGCATCCAGACGACCCGGGCATGAATAGCGATTGCGTCCCGGACCACGGGTTCCACCAGCTCCGGCCGGCGAAAGATATCGACCACATCCACCCTGCCGGGGATCGCGCGTAAATCAGGGTAACATGGCTGGCCCAGGATTTCCCGCTGGCCGGGATTGACCGGAATAATCCGGTAACCGGCCTGCTGCAGGTAGGCCGCCACCTGGTAGCTTGGCCGCGACGGCTTGGGCGACAGGCCGACAACGGCAATGATCGTGTTCTCCCGCAAAACAGCCCTGATTTTTTCCACCGGATCCCGGTCATGGCTGCCGCCCGTTACATTTCCACATGGTTATGTCTCCTCTCGACAAAATCCTTGAATCCGTGAGTGTTCGGGAACGGTGCAGATGCAAGACGGCAACGAGGTTGATTATCCTGGTGTGATATCAACGGGTTGCCAACGCAGCAGATGCGCCGTTCCCAGGCGCTCCGCAGGGCGGCGCGGTGAAGATCAGGAAATACGTTGGTTAGGGCCTGTAAGAAAATAACAAGAACATCTTGCATCTCATCTTCAGGCCATCTTTGGCTACGGTGCAATCGCAAAATCCTCGACGTAGC
>JAADIK010000093.1:0-1127 GCA_013151365.1 Deltaproteobacteria bacterium | reverse complement strand
GACCCAAATATGAGCGCAATCTTGCCCATGTTATTTTCTTACAGGCCCTTAGGCAGTAATGCAAAGAATTCCGCATACTGCATGAAACATCACCTCAAGCCGTCACGGATTCAGGAAAATCATTTACCCGCCTGACATGCTATGGTATATTAAGCGTTTAATTTAGTCATGTTCTATAAACAATCAACCGGAAAGAGGCAGTCCCTGCCGTGTATTTTCAAGATATCATCGGAGCGCTGAACAGCTACTGGGCATCGGCCGGCTGTGTCATTCTCCAACCCTATGATATGGAGGTGGGGGCCGGAACTTTTCACCCCGCCACCCTGTTGCGTGTTCTCGGGCCGGAGCCTTGGAAGGCGGCGTATGTCCAGCCCTCACGGCGGCCCACCGATGGACGGTATGGTGAAAATCCCAACCGCCTGCAACATTATTTCCAGTACCAGGTCGTTCTCAAGCCTTCCCCCGTCGAAGTGCAGGAACTGTACCTTGAAAGTCTCAGGCGCTTCGGTCTTAACCTGCTGGAGCACGACATCCGTTTTGTCGAGGATGACTGGGAGTCACCGACACTCGGGGCGTGGGGCCTGGGCTGGGAGGTCTGGCTGGACGGCATGGAGATTACCCAGTTCACCTATTTTCAGCAGGCCGGCTCCATTGATCTCAGTCCCATCACCGTGGAGATTACCTACGGCCTCGAGCGCATCGCCATGTATTTGCAGAAGGTGGATTCCGTCTATGATATCGCCTGGAACCAGGATGTCACCTATGGCCAGATCTTCCATCAGGCCGAGAAGGAATTCTCCGCCTTTAACTTTGAAGAGGCCAATGTTGACGACCTGCTGACAGCCTTTGACAACTATGAACGGGAAGCCCTGAAACTGGTGGCCAAGGGACTCATCCGGCCTGGTTACGATTATTGCCTCAAATGTTCGCACACCTTCAACCTGCTGGACGCCCGTAAGGCGATAAGCGTAGCGGAGCGCACCCGGTACATCGGCCGCATCCGCAACATCGCCCGCCAGGTAGCACGGCATTATGTCGAACAGCGGCAGGAGGCAGGCTATCCGTTGCTGGGTACGGGGGACGCAGAAAACAGGGAAACCGAAGCGGCAATATGAGCAACAACCAAG
>JAADIK010000009.1:15570-27065 GCA_013151365.1 Deltaproteobacteria bacterium | reverse complement strand
GTTCGGCAAAGGGCGATCTGACCACCGCGGCGGCGACATTGCGCTTCATGTACGTGACCTCCTCGGGCCGTTCGTCAATGAGCAGGACAATCAGCATGATTTCCTTGTGATTACGGACAATGGAGTTGGCAATCTTCTGCATCAGCACGGTCTTGCCGGTGCGAGGCGGCGCCACGATCAGGCCCCGCTGGCCCTTGCCGAGCGGGGCGATAATATTCATCACCCGCATGGAAAAATTATCCGGCTGGTATTCCAGATCGATCTGTTCCTCGGGATACAGCGGAGTCAGATTGACAAACAGGGTTTTGTTGCGGGAGGCCTCAGGCGGTTCGAAGTTGATGCTCTCCACCTTGAGCAGGGCGAAATAACGCTCATTATCTTTCGGCGCCCTGACCTCGCCCTCAACCGTATCCCCCGTTCTCAGGTTGAGACGACGGATCTGCGAGGGCGAGACATAGATATCGTCCGGGCCCGGCAGGTAATTATAGTCCGGCGCCCGCAGGAAACCGAAGCCGTCCTGGAGGATTTCAAGCACCCCGCTGCCCCGCAGCTTGCCGTCGGCATCGCCCTGGGCCTTGAGAATCGCAAAGATCAGCTCCTGCTTGCGCATGGAACTGAAACCTTCAATATTCAGTTGAGCTGCCAGTTCAACCAGCTCGTTAATCTTTTTGTTTTTGAGTTCAGCCGGATTCATTGATCGGTTTTTCCTCCTGGTAAAAAATAATGCTCCCGCAAAAAAAGTACGTTTTTGGGCTCTATGCCCAAGGCAACTGTTTAAAATTATTAAATATAAATTTATTTTTTAATTTTTTAATTCTTATGAAACCAATAAAAAACGGCATTGACGGCCAACAAGTCCATACCGGTGTCGTTCAACCATCGGCGACGCTATTGCCCTGGTCAATAAAACCCGAATCCGTGACGGCTTGAAATGATACTCCATACAATAGTGGAGTTTCTTGCATTATTGCCGAATAAACACATTTTCTGTTCACCGCGCCGCCCTGCGGTCCGCCCGATAACGGCGCATCTGCTGCGTTCTCGAACACTCACGGATTCAGGAAAAAGAGAAGCGGGGAAAAAGTATATTTCTTATTTATTAACCAAACAGCCCGGATCAGGCTGTTATTATTTTCATGTGTTTATTCAAATAGCTGAGTGAGAAATGGCAGGATAATCTCTGAAACGTTCAACCGATCTCGGATATTATTACAGTCAAATGCAATGAAAAAATGAAATATGTACAGATATCTTCGCTATAAAATTTGTGAAATATCAGAACATGAAACCGACTGGCGGGATCGCACACATTGACAATGCAGTTGATGACCAATTCAATATTGTCTTCCAGGCCTCCTGTCAAGAACTTTCTCAAATAATTTAATAAGGGGAACCTGAAACAAACCGCTGATAAAGGCCGGCAAGATGGACCGCCTGCAACCGGGTGCGCAACCAGCAACCGCTGTTATCAATCACGTGATCGGCCAGCAAGGCCTTTTCGGCAAGAGACAGCTGGGAGCGCAACGCCCGCAACGCCTCTTCTCCGCTGACTCCGTCGCGGGAAACAGTTCGCCGGCAACAGGTTTCCCGGTCGGCGAAAACAACGACGATACGCTGAAATCCGTCCTGCCATCCGGCCTCATACAGCAACGGCACATCCGCCAGGGCCAAGGGGACGGACAAGTCGGCAACCGCTCTTTGCATGAGTTGCAGGGCCAGGGGATGGATCAGCTCGTTAACCTGCGAGCGTAACGCCTCATCAAGGAAAATGGCGGAACGCAGACGCTGACGATCAAGCTCCCCGGCGGCCGTGAAAAACGACCCGTCCAGGAGAGCCCGCAAGGCCGCCCAGCCCGGCTCGCCCTGCTCCAGCAGCAGACGGCACATGGCGTCAAGATCAAGCAGCGGCAGATTATAATGCGAAGACCAGAATCGACCGACCGTACTCTTACCGGAACCGATACCGCCGGTAATGCCAATCAAGATCGTTTCATGGGACCCTGTTACGAAAGCCATTAATTTTTCCGCAACCTTCAAGCCCGGCGGCGCAACTGCTCAAGAATCATCTGCATATCCGGCCACAACGAAGTGGTAAAGAAAAGAGATTCGCCGCTCTCGGGATGATTGAAGCGAATGCTCGAAGCGTGCAGCAACTGCCGGGAGATCATCAATCCCTTCGCTTCCGGCACCCGACCGCCGTAGAGTTGATCTCCGGCCACAGGACTGCCGAGCGAGGCCATGTGAACCCGGATCTGATGAGTCCTGCCGGTTTCAAGAATCAGTTCCACAAAACATAAACCTTCCGTAAAACGCTCGATAACCCGCCAGCGCGTCGCCGCATAACGGCCGCCCCGGTTGCGGACAGCCATTTTCTGCCGATTCACCGGATGCCTGCCGATGGGCGCAACAATACGACCGGACAAGTCATGGGGGCAGCGCAGCAACAGGGCATGATAGGTCTTGCCGATCCGGCGCTCCCGGAAATCCTCGGTCAACTGCCGGAGTGCCTTGTCGGTCTTGGCAACGAGCATGATACCGGAGGTATCCTTATCGAGGCGGTGCACAATACCGGGGCGCTGCTCATCCATGCCGGGCAAGGAATTACAGTGATAGAGCAAACCGTGGGCCAGGGTGCCGCTCGAATGACCGGCTGCAGGATGAACCACCAAGCCGGGCGGCTTAACCAGAACCAGCAGACTCTCATCCTCGAAGAGCACCGTGAAATCGATCCGTTCCGGAATCATCCCGGCAGACGCCGGGGGCGGCACAACCACCTCGACGCGTTCTCCGCCGCCGATCCGGTAGCCCGCCTTCAGACTCCGCCCGTCAACACGGACGTAACCGCCACGGATAAGTTTACCAAGAGCTGATCTGGAATAATCGGGAAGGTGACGAACCAGAAAAAGATCAAGACGCAACCCTGCCTCCCCGGGCAAGGCTGAAAAGAAAAAATTCTCCCCTTTTTTCCTTATTAAATCAGGAGCGGCAACCACCAGCGGACCTGATGTTGTTGACCTGAACCTGAATCCGTGACGGCTTGAGGTTATATTCCATTCAATATGTGGGATTTATTGCATTATTGATGAATAACCGCATTTTCCGGTCTTCACCACGCCGCCCTGCGGGGCGCCCGATAACGGATCCAGGATGAAAAACCGGAGCGGCGGCGGACGGGTCAGCTGAAAATCTTTTCGATTTGCAGTTCGACCTCCTGTTCATCAATTTCTTTGGCAAGTGATATTTCCTTGATAAGCAGATTCTTAGCAGTGTCCAGCATCTTGCGCTCACCATAGGAGAGGTCCTTGTCGGCCCTGAGCAGATAAAGGTCCCTGAGCACCACGCTCACCTCAAACACGGAACCGGTTTTAATCTTATCCATGTAATCACGATAACGGCGGTTCCAGGTCTGAGGGGTGATCGTGATATCCCGTTCCTTGAGAATCGTGATGACCTTGTCGACTTCATCTGCCGAAATAATCGCCCGGAGTCCGACATTATCGCTGTTTGCCGTCGGAATCATGATGGTCATGTCATTATCCAGAATCCTCATCACATAGAATGACTGATCGACACCACCAATAGTCTGCGACTCAATAGCCTCAATCAGCCCGACTCCATGGGCCGGATAGACAGCCATATCACCTGCTAAAAACACATAATCCTCCCGGGAAACATATCTTGAATACCTCTTGCCTGACCAGTGCCTGCCCGGAAACGGCCTTTTGGGGGACTTGATCCCCAGAAGTCTCGCGTCGCGAGCCCGCTTACCTCGTTATGCTCAAAAAATAACCCTCGGAGGGAAACGGAATGAAGTGGAGACTTACCAAAAAACCTCGGTTCCGGACGGCACTAACCAGCAAAAACAATTATGGGAAAACTTGACAAGTTAGATATATACCATATTATTACCGCTTCGTAAAGGATGACCTTAAGATTTACAAAAATCTCATAGGAAAAAGGCGGCGAAGAGCCCGGGAAGCGAGAACAGGAGAGAGCCTGGAATTACCGGGGGCTGTCTCCCGGCCACTTGTTGCAAACAGACCGGGACAATTCACCTACCCCAGGCCCTGCCCGGCAGCAGACTGTCCCGAGCGGCCGTTGATGCTGTTCATTGCGACCTCAATTCCCTGACTGATAAAAAGCCGGATTCCCTCGGCGACCAGGTCGAGTTGCCGCCGGAATAAATCCCGCTCAGCCGGTGTGAATGCAGCCAGGACAAATCTCTCCACCGGCATCGCCGAGCCATGACCGCTCACCGGGGGGCGGCCGATACCGATTTTTATCCGGGCAAAATCACTGGCGCCGAGATGCCTGATTACGGAACGTATGCCGTTATGCCCACCAGCCCCTCCCCGGGCAACAATCTTGATCCGGCCGGGTTCGAGATCGAGGTCATCATGAATCACCAGGATATGTTGCGGCTCGATCTTGAAATAGGTGGCGAACCGGGCCACACATTCACCGGAACGGTTCATGAAAGCCTGAGGTTTCAGGAGAAATACCGTTTTCCCGGATAGACGGGTCCGGGAAAAAAGGCCCTGCCACTTTTCCGAGGTTATGGGCTGCCCGACCTCACCGGCAAAATAATCGATGGCCAGAAAACCGGCATTATGCCGTGTCAATTCATAATCAGGGCCGGGATTGCCGAGACCGACAATCAGCACACTCCTGTCCGGCATGTTTCACCCATCCGTTATGCGCGGTTCATAATCGAGGCGGAGACGAGGTCCCGCCACTCTCTCGACAATAACTTTCCCCTGCCGGGGGAAATAAAAGAAAAGGGGCGGGAAACCGGAGAAATCAAAAATCAACAAGCACAACGAAGATAAAGATCTCACTGAGCACACGGAGGGGACGACAACGATAAAGACAAAAAAATCAGGCCGGTTTCACAATGGCACCCGAGCGGATGCAACGGGTACAGGCATTGATTCGTACCGTACGCCCGCTGTCGGTTACGGTGCGGACCTTCTGCAGGTTGGGCAGCCAGCGGCGGCGGTTCTTGTTATGGGCATGACTGACGTTATTCCCGGTAGCCGGTTTTTTCCCACAAATCTCACATATACGGGCCATAATATATTTTCTCCTTCCAAGGGATTACTTTTGAGATTTACTGAATCACATATTATAATCTTGAAACGAAGATAATTGCAAGTTGTTTTCACGAAAACAAAATAAGAAGGAAAAAGCGATATCGACCGAACATGACACTCGGGAAAAAGGGGGCTCCAAAGATGAAAAAAGAATCGGGGCATTTGCCGCCGAGCCTGAATTTGTCGCCCTCGGGAGGAAGGATAAGACTCTTTCCTGTTGACAGCCCATGCCACACATGGTAGCACAACGCCTCATAAAGCATAATTTATCTTAACATATCTCCATTCAATTAATTGGCAACCCTAACCGACTGATTTACCTTGCTCAATGTCAACACAAAATAAGAATGCCTTCTGGTCTCTGTTTTCCTCGGTCAAGCTGGCCCTGTTCCTGCTCTTTACCCTGGCCACCACCTCCATTATCGGCACGATTGTTCCCCAGAACAATCCCCCTGAATTTTATATCAGGCTGTACGGGGCTCCCCTGGCGAGATTCATGCAGACGCTGGGCGTGCCCGACATGTACAATTCATGGTGGTTTATAGGCCTGCTGCTCCTGTTCAGCCTGAACCTGATCGTCTGCAGCCTGGAACGAATCCCCCATGTCTGGCGGCTGGTAACCCAGGATAATCTCAAAACCAACCCGGCCAAACTGGAAAAGATGGGCCAGAGAGAAATCATCCCTCTGCCCGGCACCTCCATGGGCGAAGCGGTGGCAAAGACCACTTCATATTTCGCCCGCCAGGGATGGAAGGCGGCGAAAAGAGATAAGGACGGCGGCACCCTGTTTTTCGCCCAGAAAGGCGCCTGGACAAGATTCGGCGTATATCTGGTGCACAGCAGCATCCTGATCATCCTCGTCGGGGCGATTATCGGCTCGCCGACCTTTGCCCGGAAATTTTTTCATGCCCCGAACTTCGCCTTCAAGGGAAGCGTCATGCTGCCCGAGGGCAAGGCAACAAACTTTGTTTATTCCTCTCAAAACGGGAGGGAAATCCCACTCGGCTTCACCGTCCGTTGCGACCACTTTGACATAGAATATTATTCAAACGGCATGCCCAAGGATTACCGGGCCAAACTGACTGTTATTGATCACGGCAAAGTCGTCCTCCAGCGTGATATAGAGGTAAATCATCCCTTGAGATACAAGGGAATCACCTTTTACCAGGCCAGCTACCAGCCGTATCCGAGCTTTATCGTCCGGGTGAAAAACAAAAAAACCGGGGTCGAGAAAAAGGACGTTATTCCCGCGCGTGAACAGATCGTCTGGAAAAAAGGCGGGGCGAGCTTCGGCATCATCAACATGCAGAACCGGGGACAGATCGTCCAACGAATCAAGGTCTGGTTCACGGACAACCAGGGCGCGCCGTCGGAATTCTGGATAGAGCCGAACCGTGAGGCAGTTATCAAGCGGCCTTCCGGCGATTTTCTCTTCAAGGCGAAACAATTGTACGCCACCGGCCTGCAGGTCTCGAAAGATCCGGGGGTCTGGCTGGTGTACCTCGGCTGCGCTCTCATGCTGATCGGACTGCTGGTGGCCTTTTTCATGTCACATCGCAAGATATGGGCCTTTGTCAGCGAGAAAGAGGGCCAGGTCTCGGTACTTTTCGCTGGCAGTGCCAACAAGAATAAGTTAGGATTTGAGAAGACATTTACGGCCTTCATCGACAAAATAAAAGGACTTGCCGGCTGAACAGAACATTCTCATTACCGGCACCTTCGCTCGATCCGCCATCATATACAACGGACTAAACCCTTAACGGACAAAACCCATGAACAGTTCGCAACTCTTTGGCATTGCAACTCTGGCATACCTGTTGTCTTCGGCCTTGTACACGGCACTCCTGATCTTTAAAAATAAAAAGATAGGCCCCTATGCCATCACGGTAACCATCTTTGGTTTCCTGGTCCAGACCGTAGCCCTGGGACTGCGCTGGTATGAATCGTACCAGCAGGGCATCGGCCATGCGCCTTTGACCAACATGTACGAATCGCTGGTTTTCTTTTCCTGGGCCACCATCCTCTTTTACATCATCCTGGAGTTCAAGGTCAAAAACAGGGTCATCGGCGCCTTTGTCGTCCCGATCGCCTTTGTGGCCATGGCCTATGCCTCTCTGGCCAAGGGAATGAGCCAGCAGATCGAACCACTGAACCCGGCCCTGCAGTCCAACTGGCTCATCGCCCATGTCATTACCTGCTTTATCGGCTACAGCGCCTTTGCCGTGGCGGCCGGCCTGGGAGTCATGTACCTGCTGAAAAAATCGGCGATCAACAAGAATCTACCTCCGGACACCTTGACCGGATCATTGCCGGACCTGCAGTTCATCGATCACCTGACTCATCGAACCATAGTTTTCGGTTTCCTCTGGTTGTCCGCGGGCATCATCAGCGGAGCGGTCTGGGCCAACGAGGCGTGGGGAACGTACTGGAGCTGGGATCCCAAGGAAACCTGGTCGATCATTACCTGGTTCATCTATGCCTCGACCCTGCATGCCCGCTTTACCCGCGGCTGGCGAGGCAGCCGGATCGCCTGGCTTGCCATTATCGGCTTTTTTGCGGTTTTCTTCACCTACTTCGGAGTCAACTATTTACTGTCCGGCCTGCACAGTTACGGCTCCCAATAACCATTGACCTGAATCCGTGACGGTTTGTCTTCACCGCGCCGCCCTCCGGCGGGGCGCCCGAGAACGGACCCTGGTAAATGACAATTCAGCTTGGTTCGGTCTCCGCTGTAAACAAATTTATTACAAGGAGAGGAGCAATGAGAAAAGCATTTATCTATGGCGTGGCAATGGCATTTCTGTGCGTCGTAGGCCTGGCAGGTATCAGCACGGCGGCGGTAAATACCGGACCGGCGAATATCGTTCTGAAGACTGCAAGGGCCAAGAAGCCGGCATACTTTCCTCATGCCGAGCATCAGTCACGCCTGAAGTGCGGAGTATGTCATCATTCCCAAAACGCCGCCGGCAAACAGATTCCCTATTTCAAAGGCATGAAAATACAGAAATGCGTGGTCTGTCATAACAAGAAAGCCGCCAGTATGCCTGAAAACCTGAGCGGTTTCAGAGATGTCGCTCATGCCCGCTGCAAGGGTTGCCATCGGAAGACCGGCAACAGGACTCTCACCCACTGCAGAACCTGCCACTCAAAACCTGCAAAAAAATAGCAGCAGTATAAAAAAATAGTTGAACAAAAAAAGGCCCCCCCTTAAAGGGCGGCCTTTTTTTGTTGCCTAAAGCCGGATCCCGGGATTAACGGGATGGCCTAACGGTCGTCAGTCCGGGAACAAGATGCCTTTTAGGGCAGGCAAGATAACCGCACCGCAGACTCCGGGGCAGAGGAACAGGACCGTTCCCGGATGAAACGGCAGGTCATACAACATATACCTGCGCCGTTTAGAGGCAAACCAAACCGGGAATCAACCACCCTCAAGAGGACAGACTCTGTCGAGAAAAATAAATACCGGTCTCAAAGAAAAGGATCAGGAGGCAATCAAATGATTCAGGGTGTCAAAAAACAAGGCATTGCCGATGAGATAAAAAATGATCGACATGATGGCGGCAGCCGGCACGGTAAAAAGCCATGAACCGAAAATTGAGACCACCACGCGCCGGTCAATACCCCCGAGTCCCCGGGCCAGGCCAATACCGAGAATCGCGCCGACCAGGGTGTGCGTGGTGGAAACCGGTAGTGATAAACGGCTGCAAACCAGGACGGTCGTCGTTGTGGCAAGATCGGCGGCGACCCCCCGTGAGGGGGTGATCTCGGTAATTTTCATGCCCACGGTCATCATAACCCGGTAACCGTAGGTCGACAGACCAAGGACGATCCCCGCGCCGCCAAGGGCCAGAATCCAGAACGGTACCGGCACCTTCATATTAATCGAGCCGGTGTGCAGGACATTGACAATCGCGGCCATGGGGCCGACCGCATTGGCAACATCATTGGCGCCGTGGGCAAAGGCAACCGAGCATGAACTGACGACCACGATCGGGACAAACATCCTCTCAACGGCCGCCAACTGCTTGCCGAGAGGGTCATTCTCCTTGCCGTGCAGTCTGGCGCCGATCAAAAACCGTGAAACAACCGCGGCCAAGGTCGCGCCGGCCAGGGATATCCAGATGCCTCTGCTGCCCGACAACAAATCTATCCGGCCGATTACATTCTGCAGTCCTTTGTAAATAGTAGCCAGCAGGACAACCGCGGTCATCAGAAATACGATATAGGGGATATGGCTGATCGCCGCCCTGGCCGGCTTGTCTTGACCAAGGATTGCCGTACTGATGTAACGAAAAATCAAATAAGACAGGATTCCTCCGGCAAGGGGTGAAATAACCCAGGAGGAGACAATCTGCCCCATCTCCATCCAGTTCACCGCCTCCCAGCCCGCGGCAACGACACCAAAGCCGGCAATGGCGCCGACAATGGAGTGGGTCGTGGACACCGGCATACCTAGATAAGTCGACAAGTTAAGCCAGAAAGCCGCAGCGAGCAGGGCCGCCGACATGCCGATCACCAGGATCACAGCCGCATCCTGGGTGGAAATCCCGGGTATCGAGACGAGAGCGGCCGGGTTGACAATCCCCTTGCGTACCGTGTTGGCTACATGAGCTCCAACCAGGACCGCCCCGGCAAATTCGCAGATTCCGGCGGCAATGATAGCATTACGAATAGAAATAGAACGGGAGCCGACTGCGTCGGCCATGGAATTAGCCACATCGTTGGCGCCGATATTCCAGGCCATATAGAGCCCGAGCATTGCAGCTAATCCTATGATATAAATATTCATTTCAGACATGATCCTGATAAATGGTGCCCATTCGTAAACGGTTTTTTCAAAAGTCTCGCAAGCTCGCTATCTTCCGATCTCCCGGAATCTGCGCCTTACATTTGTCACTTGCCATGACACCGACCATAAACAAAAAACCCGGATCCGTGACGGCTTGAGGGATGCTCCATGCAATATGTGGAATTTATTGTGTTATTGACGAATAAACACATTTCCTGATCATCACCGCGCCGCCCTGCGGGGCGCCCGATAACGGATTCAGGTCTCACTTTTGAATCATCACCCGCAGATAATCGCCGCTGTTTTCCGCCTGGTTGGCAATGCTGCCGAGCATGATCACCATCTTTTCATAAAAGAGAATATTAAGAATGCTTTCCCTGCCCTCCAGGGCATAAATGGTCCGGGACAGTTTGCGGGACATCTTGTCCGCCTTCCATTCTTCCGCCCCCAGACCTTCAATTAACTTGAGAATCGAACGGCCTTCGGCCCCGGCAAAAGACGTTTCCGCCAGATTCTTAAATTCAACCGCCGCCGTGAGAAGCGTGCCGCTTACCTGAAAAACCTGGTTGAGGTAGTTAAAAAAACCGTCCTGGATATCAGGATTGACCGTGGTTTTCCTGAGCGTCAGGATCACGGAAAAATCTTGCGCCAGGTCGGCCATCCTCTCCTGGCAGGCCAGGAAATTAATCAGGTTGGAACGATCAACGGGCAGCAGGGAACGCTTGGTGATAAAACTGCGGATATCATGCTTGATCAGGTCGGCCTCATATTCAAGCCGGGCCATTCTTGAATGCAGGTTGTGAATTTCATCATAATCTTCGTCGACCAGCGATTCCATCAGCGGCCACAACAGTTCGACACACTCATGCACCTTCATGCTATGTTCAACAATAGAACCAAACGGGGACTTGCCAAACAGGTCACTGATCATATTTTTCATAACGAAAGTTTCACGCTTTTTGCCGGCTGCATCAACAGGCCGCGGGTTGATAGATTATCAAAGGCGCGGCACCGTGAACAGACATGGAAAACCTTTCCAGCCAACATGTTGATATTATTAAATAGATTCCAACAAGCTTTTCAATTTCCTTGCGAACAATTACGATAAAACAATAAGTTATTACATAACAACAAAACGGGACCATTGTATACTATAATGACCAGGAAACAAAATATAATGGAGGCCCTGGGTATTTTATACTACCTTCATTACTTGATGAACTCAAAAAAGAAGCCGCCGATTCAAGAAAGGGAGCAGAACGGAGGGTTCGGTTGCCGACCGGAAATGGTCTTGTCGCCCAATCTCCCGGAGTCTGCGACTACCGAATCCTCCTGATGAACGGACAGCACATAAACAAATTCGCAGCATTGGCGACTGGACCCGGGTCGGATTTTGTTAGAACCAAAACGATGAATAAATACCAGGTCGGAGTTACGAGACAAATAGCAGTATATTAAGATTGCGTTAGAGAATACATTTTACTTGCATCACCAACGGAAATGGATAGAGTTTTTATATTATTCCTGAATCCGTGAGCGTTCGAGAACGGTGCAGATGCAAGGCGGCAACGAGGTTGATTATCCTGGTGTGATATCAACGAGTTGCCAACGCA
>JAADIK010000009.1:0-15520 GCA_013151365.1 Deltaproteobacteria bacterium | reverse complement strand
TTTTATCCAGCAATAATGTATATAAATTCCATATATTGCATGGAGTGTCACCTCAAGCCGTCACGGATTCAGGTATTTCTTCCTTAGACCAAAACTATCCGGAGGAGCAATTGTCCACCAAACCCAACATACTTGTAATAGAGGATGACGCGGACATTCAACAGCTTGTCAGCTACAACCTGATCAAGGCGGGCCTGAACGCGACCTGTGCCGACAGCGGCGAAGAGGCTCTTGCCAAGCTTGACGAGGAACAGTTTGACGGAATCATCCTTGACCTGATGCTGCCGGGCAAAGACGGACTCGAGATGTGTCGTTGCATCCGGCAACGGGAATCGACCGCCACCATTCCCATTATTATGTTGACGGCCAAAAGCGAAGAGGACGATATCGTGGCCGGGCTGGAAAGCGGTGCCGACGACTATGTCACCAAACCGTTCAGCCCCAAAGTCCTCATCGCCCGGGTCCAGGTTGCGCTGCGGCATCATGCCGAACAAAGCTCCCGCAGTCAGGAACCGGGTTCGGAGGCCATCACGCTCCATGGCCTGCAAATCCACCCGGGCCGATACGAAGCCCTCGTCCACGACAAGCCCATTCAGTTGACCAGCACGGAGTTTGCCATCCTGCTCCTCCTGGTCGAACGGGCAGGATGGGTCTTTACCCGCCAGCAGATCATTGATCGCATTCGCGGCTATGATTTCCTGATCACCCCCAGGGCTGTCGATGTCCAGATATTCGGACTCAGGAAAAAACTGGGCGAGGTCGGGCACATCATTGAAACAGTGCGCGGCATCGGTTACCGGATCAAGGAATAGCTTCTTGGATTTTCTGCATAAACGGCGCCTGCTCTGGCATCTCTTCCCGCCCAACCTCCTCATTATCCTGGGGGCGATATTCGTTGTCACCTGGTACGGGTCAACGGTCATCCGCGCCTTTTATTTTGAACAGATGGAATCCGGGCTCGAGACCCGGGCTCGGCTGATCGAACCGGAAATCACCCGGCTGGCCGCAGGTTCGAAGGTAAAATTACAGGATTTCTGCCGCCAGGTCGGGAAGCGCGCCAAGACGAGGATCACCGTTGTTCGCGGCGATGGCACGGTCGTGGCCGAGTCCGATGGCGACCCCGCCCGCATGGGCAATCACGCGGACCGGCCGGAGCTGATAACCGCCCTGGGCGGACAAACCGGCTCGGCGCTCCGTTTCAGCAAGACACTTGCCGAGAACATGCTCTATGTCGCCATTCCGTTAAAAATCCCCGGCGAGAGCCGGGCCTGGGGCCTCAGGCTCTCGGTCCCGGCCACCTCCCTGGACCGGATCCTGGACACCATCCGTAATAAAATAATCCTCGCCAGCCTGGTTGTTGTTTTTTTTGCCGCCCTGATCACTCTCTTTGTCTCGCGCCAGATCAGCCGGCCACTGGAGGAGATAAGACAGGGGGCGGAAAAACTGGCCCGCGGCGAACTGGATCACCCCTTGCAAATCAATACCACGGCCATGTCTACCGAGGTGGCCGGACTGGCCGGGTCGCTGAACAAAATGTCGGAACTGGTTCATGACCGGGTGCAGGCCATGACCCGGCATCGCAATGAGCTGGAGGCGGTTTTCACCGGCATGACGGAACCGATCCTGGCCGTTGACACGGAAATGCATATTATCCGTTTGAACCGCGCGGCCATGAGACTTTTTCGTCTCCAACTGCTCACCGTCAAGGGCAAGCCCATGCAGGACCTCATCCACCACGATGACCTGCAACAGATTATCCGCGAGGTCCTCGCCAACGAATCCCACATTGAAAAAAACATCATCCTTTCCGAGCAGGCCAGCAAGATATACCTGCAGACCAGGGCGGTGCCGCTCCGGGACGGGGCGAATCGTCTCATCGGGGTCCTGGTGGTCATGAACGACATGACCAGGCTGTACCGGCTGGAAACCATGCGCCGGGACTTTGTGGCCAATGTCTCCCATGAACTCAAAACCCCGATCACGGCCATAAAAGGCTATGTCGAGACCCTGCTCGACGGCGCCCTGGAGCAACCGGAGGATGCCTGCCGGTTTCTGGGCATTATCGACAGGCAGGCCTCACATCTGAACGCCATTATTGATGACCTGCTCACCCTGTCCCGGATCGAACAGAAAACAGAACATAATGAAATTGCCCTCACGCTAAACAATATCAGGGAGATCCTTGAATCGGCGCTGCAGACCTGCTCCCGGACCGCGGCCGACAAACAGGTGACGATCAAGATCGACTGCAGCAACGACCTGGTGGGCAGGGTCACGCCTACCCTGCTGGAGCAGGCCGTTATCAACCTGCTGAACAATGCCATCACCCACAGTCATGAAGGTGGGACCGTAACGTTGCGGGCGCAACGGGAAAGCGATGAATCGGGAAAAAGCCGGATCGTTCTCAGCGTCGAAGATCACGGCATCGGCATTGCAGCGGAGCACCTGGACCGGCTCTTTGAACGCTTCTATCGCTGTGACCGCGCCCGCGGCAGGAAACAGGGCGGCACCGGCCTGGGGCTGGCCATCGTCACGCACATCGCCCAGGTCCACGGCGGTTCGGTAGCCGTTACCAGCGAACCAGGCAAGGGCTCCGTCTTCTCCATTATCCTGCCCCGCTAGAGATAAGCGAAACAGGATTTAGCCCTTGTTCTGCCTCTTGCTCCGCGGCTTGAAGGTCAACCTGACCGGCACCCTGTCCAGGTCAAGCCCGCGGCGGAACTGATTCACCAGGTAACGCTGATAGGAAAAATGAATGCCGCCGGGGGCATTGGTGATCACCGCAAAGGTGGGCGGGGCCGTTTTGATCTGCGCCGTGTAGTAAAATTTAAGCCGGCGGCCATGATACAGGGGCGGCGCATGCCGGATGATCGCCTCTTCGAGCAGCCGGTTCAGGGCGCTGGTCTGAAAACGGGCAAAAAACTGCCGGTGCATTTTGCCGATTTCCGGAAAAATACGCTTGATGCCCTGCCCGGTCAGGGCGGAAACCTTGAGAACCGGCGCGAAACTGATAAATGTCGTGGCCATTTCGATCTCGTCCATCAACTGCTTCTGCCGCCGGGTATCGCCCTTGAGCAAATCCCATTTGTTGACCAGGATAATGCACGCCCGGCCCTGGTCCTGGGTATAGCCCAGGACCTTGGTGTCCTGTTCGGTTATGCCCTCCTCGGCATCGATGAGCACCAGGGCGATATGACAGCGGGCCAGGGCGCCCAAGGCCTTGAGGATGGAAAATTTCTCCAGTTTGTCCGTGGTCTTCCCCTTGCGGCGGATGCCCGCGGTATCAACAAGAAGATAGTTATAACGGTCGCGGCTGAGCAGGGTGTCCACCGAGTCACGGGTGGTCCCGGCAATGTCCGAGACAACCATGCGCTCCTGGCCGATAATCGCGTTGATCATGGAAGACTTGCCCACATTGGGGCGGCCGAGAAAGGCGAGCCGGATCGTCCCCTCGGGCAGACCGTCCGACAGTGACGATTCCGGCAGATGTTCAGACAAACCCTCCATCAGGGTACGGAAGCCGTAACCATGATCGGCGGAGAGCGGCCAGAGTTGATCCACGCCAAGCTCCCAGAACGGGGCCAGCAGTTCAATCTCGATCTCCGGGCTGTCGATCTTGTTGACGATGAAGAAAACCTGCTTGTCCGAACGGCGCAGCAGATTGACAATTTCCGTGTCACCGGGGATTAGACCCTGGCGGCCATCCATCAAGAAGAGAATGATGTCCGCATCGTCAATGGCCTGCAGGGCCTGGCGGCGGATATGGCCGGTCATGGTGTCATCCCCCTCGTCAATGCCGCCGGTATCGATCAGGATAAACAAACGTTCTTCCCATTTTACCCGGGCATAATGACGATCACGGGTCACGCCGGGGGTGGAATCGACAATAGCATCCCGCCGCCTGGTCATGCGATTAAACAGTGTTGATTTGCCCACATTGGGCCGGCCGACCAAGGCGACCAGGGCAGCGGATTCAGATGTCATATTTTTCAGCCTTTTGCAGACAATTTTCAACTAACCGGGATAAAACAGGATACTCATGCCCCGGAGATTCGGCCAGCAGGGTACGCAAGGAGCAAAGCGCCGGCCGGACAAAGGGCCGGAAAAAGGATTTACCGCACCGATAACCGAGAAAGGCAAAGGCACCGAGAATCTGCAGATTGCGCTGCAGAGACAGGTAATGGTACTCCCGGCGGAACCGCTCTGGATCATACTCCATATACGTATGAAGCGCTTGCAGATATTCACCAACAAGGCCGTTCTGTACGGCCGGCGGCAGAGCGACATAGGGATCGATGAGCAGCGAGGCCAGGTCATAGGCCAGCGGCCCCGGACGACCGCCCTGAAAATCTATAAAACGTACCCGGTTTTCCTTGATCATGATATTGCGGCTCTGAAAATCGCGGTGCAGGAAAAATCCTGCCGGTGCGGCAGAGGCCTCGTCCGCAATGGCATTGAACTCCCGTTGCAGGCCGTCCCGGTCAACATCCATCCGCAGCAGATCAAGACACAGGCTCTGCAGGAAATATCCGGACTCCCGCTCAAGCATCAGGGCGCGGTCATAGCGCGGGGTGTCCCAGCACCAGGCAGGATCGAAGCCCTGGCCGCCCCGGACCTGCATCCGGGCCAGTTCGCGTACGGCCTGCCGATAATACTGCCAGATATTCTCTCCTCCCGGAACGGCCCCGTCTCCGGCCAGGTCGTAGAGCCTGGTATCGCCAAGGTCCTCGCAGAGAATCAGGCCGCTTTGCCGGTCAAAGGCAAAAAGCTCGGGCACGGGAACCCCTGCCCCATGGAGATGCCTGCCGATAAACCAGGCGGAACGGGCCTCGGCCATTCCCGGCGCGTCATCTGCCGGTGGCAGGATGGCCACGACCAGGCGACCGCCCGGCAGATGCAAACGAAAAAAACGCCGCTGGGAGCCGTCACCGGCGAGCGGCGAGACCTGAAGCCGTTCAGCCCCGTTGCCGATGCCCATACGGTCCAGCAGGGGGTAAAGTATGGCCAAAGGGAAATTTTCCTTTTTTTCCATGCGAGTTACGGTAAAATTAACGGAAAGCTATCAAACACCTACCATCTCAACAATGACAACGCAAAACAAATTCAGCCGCTCGCTGCTTGATCCCGAGCAATTCACCATCACCTATGAACTGGTACCGGGCCAGGGCTCGGGGGGCAGGCGGCATGAGCGGCTGCTCGAATTCGCCCGCCGGACTTACGAGGACGGCCGGATCAAGGCCCTGTCCATCACGGATAATGCCGGGGGGCATCCGGCGCTTGCGCCCATTGCCATCGGCTCGGAAGTACAGTCCATCGGGATTGAACCGTTGCTGCACTTTTCACTCAAGGACAAAAATCGCAGCCAGGTGGAAAGTCATCTCTTTCTCTACCATCGTCAGCGCTTTCACAACCTGTTGATTCTCGGCGGCGACTTCCCCAGACCGAATTATTACGGCCAGGCCAAGCCGGTCTTTGACCTGGACAGCGTCCAGACCCTGCACCTGTTACGCGAAATGGAAGACGGCAGCTATCAACGCGGCAGCGCTACCGGCCAGGGCGCGACCTTTGCGCCATTATCCTTTCTCCGGGGCTGCGTTGTTTCGCCTTTTAAAACCACTGAAGCCGAGCAGGTCTGGCAGTATGCCAAACTGTTGAAAAAAATAGCGGCCGGGGCGAATTTTATTATCACCCAGCTTGGCTATGATGTCTGTAAGCTGGAAGAACTGATCCGTTTTCTCCGGGAAACCGGCAGCA
The DNA here is from genome assembly GCA_013151365.1 of Deltaproteobacteria bacterium. Classification (GTDB taxonomy): domain Bacteria; phylum Desulfobacterota; class Desulfobulbia; order Desulfobulbales; family Desulfobulbaceae; genus BMS3Abin13. The sequence continues at coordinate 9,766 of JAADIK010000009.1, read as the reverse complement.
CCCTGCCCGTGCTCGGCAACGTGTTCATCCCCTCTCTAGGCGTCGCCGAATACATGGGCCGCGGCGGGGTGCCGGGGATTGTCTTTCCGCAGCAGCTTATCCGTCGCATACAGGAGGAAGCGGTGCGGCAGGATACGGAGAGCCGGCTCCTGCGGGCGGCAAAGATGATCTGTGTTCTCCGGGGACTTGGCTACTCCGGCGTGCATCTCGGCGGCAACGGACTGAATTTTGACAAGGTCCGCTTCGTTCTGGATACGGCCGAGGCGATGCAGGACCAATGGGAGAGCCTGCGCCAAGACGTTCATTTCCCCGTAGATAACAGCTGGTATCTCTACCCGCCGGCCGCAAACGGGGTCTGCGGCAGAAACCGGGGCGTCCTTGCCCCGGGCCGCAGGCAAAGGACGCAGCGCCTGCATCAATTGACCCACCGGCTCCTCTTTGCCCCGGACCAAAGCCTCACCAGCCGTCTTTTCGGCCGCTTCTGCCGCTACTGCGCAGGAAGCAGGAGCCGGACCGCCTTGCTTGGCAAGCTTGAAAAGGTGATCAAGGCCTTTCTCTTTTCCTGCCGCATGTGCGGGGACTGCACCCTGGCCGAATCCACCTATCTCTGCCCCCAGGCGGGATGTCCCAAAAAGCTGCTGAACGGTCCCTGCGGCGGCAGCCGCAATACGGCCTGCGAGGTCTATCCTGACCGCTCCTGCTTCTGGGTCAAAGTCTATGACCGCCTCTCCCCCGATTCCGGCCCCGAGCAACTTGGCGCGGAGCCTACCCTGCCCCCGAAAGACTGGTCTCTCGACCAGACCTCTTCATGGATCAATCACTTCACGGGCCGGGACCATAAGAGGCTCAACCCGGAAGGTGACCGGCCATCACAACCCGGCAACGGGCAGGGCGAATAGGCCCCTTTTTTATGCCGGCGCCGATGCCAACCATAAGAACGGCCGGACAGTGATTGGTATCTATGGTATAATAAAAAGAATTATTCAGCTGCACTCCATCTATCTTAGGATGATCAGGCCGCCTCGCATAGTCTGATCTCGAACAAAAAAAATCATCTTCCGGACAGACACCTCAAAAAAAAACATGGAGGGCCGAAATGGCACGGATCACTTTAGATGGCAATCCCATTGAAACGATTAGCGAACTCCCCGGCATTAATACACCGTCCCCCCCCTTCCTGCTCACCAGAACGGACCTGTCGAATTACCGCCTTGATGATTTCCTGGGAAAAACCGAGGGAGGGTCATGAAAAAAGACGGACTGTACCTGCAGCTCTTCAGCATCCACGGACTTATCCGCGGTAACGCCCCCGAACTGGGCCGGGATGCCGATACCGGCGGCCAGGTCAAATATGTATTGGAGCTGGCCCGGACATTAGCCCAGCGGGATGATGTCGCCAGGGTTGATCTGGTTACCCGTTTGATTCGTGATAAAACGGTTGCCGAAGATTACGCGAAGCCCGTGGAACAACTCTCGGACAAGGCCCGGATCATCCGGATTCAGTGCGGCGGCTACAAGTATCGCCGTAAAGAGCTGCTCTGGCCCTTCACGGAGGAGTTCATCGACAAGACCATCCGGTTCTTGAAATCCCAGAGCCGAACGCCCGACCTCGTTCACGGTCACTATGCCGACGCCGGTTATGTGGCCATGGAACTGGCGGCGGCCCTGGATGTCCCCTTTGTCTTTACCGGCCATTCGCTGGGCCGGAATAAAAAGGCAAAACTTCTGGCCGACGGTCTCAGCGAAGCCAGGATCAACAGACAATACCACATGGATACGCGTATCCAGGTCGAAGAAAAAATCATCAGGCGGGCCGATCTGATTGTTACCTCGACCCGGCAGGAGGTCGAGAAACAGTATGGGTTGTATAATAATTTCAGCCGGGGGCACTACGCCCTGCTGCCGCCCGGTATCGACCTGAACGTCTTCTTCCCTTATTACGATCTCCAGTTTGATCCCGAGATGTTGAGTGAAGAAACGAAACAGGCCCGGGTAACGCTGGAGTCGGAGCTGCACCGCTTCTGGTCTCATCCGGAAAAACCCTTTATCCTGACACTCTGCCGGCCGGACCACCGCAAAAATATTGCCGGCCTGCTTGAGGCCTACGGAACCGACAAGGAGCTGCAGGCCATAGCCAACCTGGCTGTCTTCGCGGGCATCCGTCACAACATCATCACCATGGAAGAAAACGAGCAGGAAGTGCTCACGGACATGCTGTTGAAGATGGACCGTTATGACCTGTACGGCAAGCTGGCCATCCCCAAAAAGCATGACTTTGCCACGGAAGTACCGGCCCTGTATCGCCTCTGCGCGGAAGGCCGGGGCGTCTTTGTCAATCCGGCGCTGGTCGAGCCTTTCGGCCTGACCCTGATCGAGGCCTCAGCCTGCGGCCTGCCCATTGTCGCCACCAATGACGGGGGTCCGGAGGATATCATCGCCAACTGCGATAACGGCATACTGGTCGATGCCCGGCAGCCGGAGAAAATCGGCCAGGCCGTCAAGTCCATCCTCATCGATCAGCAGCGCTGGGAAACATTCTCCAAAAACGGCATCAACGGCATCCGCGAGCATTATTGCTGGCCTTCCCATTGCGAGAAATTCATGCACCACCTGGCAGAAATTCTCCCTGATCTCAAGAGCCGGTCCGATTCGCAGGAGAAAACCCTTGCCGCAGCTGCTCCACGGACACCTTTCGGCAAACGGCTCATCGGTATTGAACGACTGATGGTTACCGATATCGACAACACCCTGATCGGTGATGATGACAGCCTGCATCGACTTCTGCAAATTTTACAGGAACAGCATGACAATATCGCCTGGGGAGTATCCACGGGCAGAAGCCTGGAGATGACCCTTGAGGCCATGACCCGCTATAACATTCCGGTGCCGGATGTTATTATCTGTTCCGTCGGCACGGAAATTTACTACGGCCCTGATTTGCGTATCGATAAAGGATGGCAGCGCCATATTTCCCATCTGTGGAAACCGGAAGGGATCAAGGAAAACCTGGACCGCCTTGATTTCCTGACCTTCCAGGAGGCCGAAGGCCAGCGAAGCCATAAAATCAGTTATTATATGCAGGAAGACAGCGCCCTTCTCGCCCGGGTCCACCAGGTATTGCAGGAGGCCCGGTTACGTTGCCGGGTGATTTACTCCCATGGCCAGTTTCTCGATATCCTGCCTTACCGGGCCTCCAAGGGCAGGGCCATCAAATATTTAAGCTACAAATATGAATTCCCCCCCCAACACATCATGGTGGCCGGCGATTCAGGCAATGACGAGGACATGCTGAGGGGACAAACCTGCGGACTGGTGGTGGGCAACTATAGTGAAGAACTGGAAAAATTAAAAGGCAAGCCCAAGATATTCTTCAGCAAAAACGGCTATGCGGCAGGCATAATTGACGGCCTGTACCATTATCGATTCATATAACCTGAAGCCGGGGCGCCTGCGGGGCGCCCGATAACGGACTCAAGTATAAAAAAACCGTAACTTTCGCCTAAGGGACTGAAGATGAGATGCAAGATGTTCTTGTTATTTTCTTACAGGCCCTAATCGGAGGAACCCTGGCAACAACCAACGGCGGCGGCCCGCGGCCGCAGTTGCAGATGATAGAACATCTCCAGGTAACGGCTGGTCTCCTGACGCTCCAGGTTGGTGGCGTATTTCCAGAAGCCGTAGATACAGGTCAGGGACAAAAGCCGCTGGGCATACAGCTTCCAGGTATAACGACTCTGTATCCGTTTGACCGCTCCCTGTGACAGGGTATGCCAATAGTCCGGCTCGCGCTGACAGCGCTCGAAAAAATCAGCCATGATCCCGGCCGCCTGGTCGCCATGGTTGGGATTAATATGAAACCCCGATACCTTGTCTTCAATAATTTCCAAAGGTCCGCCATAACAGGTGGCAAAGGTTGGCAGGCCGGAGGCCATGGCCTCGACGACGGTCAAGCCGAAGGCCTCGAAAAAAGCGGGCTGAACAAAGGCGGACCTCAGATCACCCATATACCTGTACAACTCGCCGGTCAATTGCTTTTCAAGCCGGAGTCCCAGCCAGCGCACATTGCCGTCAAGCCCGTATTGATCGAGCAGGGAATGCATACGCAGGATCTGCTCGCGTTCTTCATTGTCCGTTGAAAGATCAGGATCGGTGGTGCCGCCGACAAGCAGCAGATTCGTCAGGCCTCGCAGCCGGTCGCAGCCTGCATACCACTCGACCAGACCGGTCAGGTTTTTGATATGATCAAGCCGGGCCATGGAAAAAAGCAGCGGCCGCTCCCGGTCCTGGATCTGCCCCCTGCACCCCGGCCGGACCGGGCCGAATACCAGGTCCTCAAGCTCATCATGCAAGCCGGACAACCGGCGCTTGGTCTCACTGTAAGGAAAATAAACATCCGGATCCGAGCCCGGTGAAACAATGTTGAATTTCGGATCAAAGACGTTGATTCCGTTGATAACCCGGTGCAGCCCCGGCATGGTAAAGGAGGTATAGCTCTCATACTGACCTGCTATATTGTTACCGCCGGCGATCTCCTGGTAGGTGGAGGTGATGATAAAGTCGGCCGCGTTCATGGCAATCAGGTCGGCAGTGAATTGACAGGAAAAATGATACTGTTCGTCCATGTCCCTCCAGTACAGGGCGGAATAGAGATACTTTGTTTTTTCCAGGGCGTGGGCGATGGTACACATCGTTACGCCAAGTCTCTGGGTCAGCAGATAGGCCGCCAGATTACCATCCGAATAGTTGCCGATAACCAGATCGGGACGCCGGCCGAACCGGGCCATGATCTCTTTCTCCGCTTCCCGGGAAAACTCTTCCAGGTAGGGCCAGACTTCAAAGCGGGAAATCCACCGGGGAATGACGGATCCATCATGAGCCCGGAAAGGGATCCGGACGATATGGACATTGTCAGTACCGTGTACCGGCTCTTCCGGTTGATTGCAGGTCGTCGCCCCGGCCTCGGGAATCAAACGGGTGACGATGAGGATCTGCGGTTGAATGACCAGCCCCTGCTCGTAGATACGTTGCCGCATTTCCTTTTCCAGAGCCCGGACCTGGTCCAGAATATAAACGATCTGACCACCGGTATCAGGCAGGCCGAGGACATTTTCCTGGCCGAAATAACCATGCGGGGAAAAAACAACAATGTTGAAAATCATGGGGATCCGGCTGAAAAATTCCTGCAGAGCCTCATGGTCAGGGGCTTCCAGGATATCGGCCAGCAGGCTGAAACTGTCCCGGATTCGTTTCACTTCCCTCCCCCAGCCCGGTTCGAACCCCATAAGCCTGAGTTCTTCGGCCAGATCGGGCCATGTCGCCCCCTTGGGCGCATTGTCCAGAAATTCCATGCCCCGGCGCAGAGCCCGTTGCAGGTCCGGCACATGCTGAATGGAGTCGTTGACCATAAACGACACATCCTGGTAACCATGCAGACGCAGGAAAGACAGGATCAACTCGTCGCCCCTGGTCAGCTCGTTGGCCAGCCGGTTTGAAAATTTACGGTTGAGGAACTCGACGCCGTGACCAATGGAGCGGGCCTGCTGCATTTTCGGGAAATAACGCTCAAAGGGCATAAAATCAATTTCAAGAATCGACTCGTTCTTTTCGCCATCCACCAGGTTTTCCTTGAAGGCGAGGAACTCTGACACGGAAACCTCGGTCAAGGACATGGACTCGAAATGATATCGCAGATAATGCATATGAGCGACCCGGGGCCGGATATTGAAGTACATCCAGGGATCGGCAATCGCGGCCTCCTGGATTTTGGAAACAGCTCGGGCCAAGGGGGATTCAAGCAAAGCGGTCGCCCCGGTTTCCTCGCAGTGCGATACAAACTCATCCCACAGCTCACTGGAGAGCATCATCTTCCGGCCATGACTCTGATACCTGCGAAACAGATCGTGCACGGCATCACGGTTCTGTGCGACATAGGTCATTAATTCTTTCAACATTGCCTTGTTCCCTGGGTCCGGCGGGCAGAAAAATTACTACCGGCAGCTTCCGCCTCATTTGATATCGGCATGAAATTCCTTTATAGTGTGTTTAATTACCAGGAATTCGAGGCTTCAGGAAGAATATTTATGAAAAAAAATCCGGTCATCTCTATCGGTGAAATCGTCTGGGATCAATTTGCCGAGACGACAGTTCTGGGCGGCGCCCCGCTCAATGTTGCCTACCATCTTCATGCCCAGGGGTGGCCGGCCATGATCATCAGCAGGGTCGGGAATGATGAACTGGGACGGAAGACCATTGATCAGGTAAAAAAACTAGGTCTACCGGTCCAGGGCATTCAGCAGGACCCGGTTTTGCCAACCGGCCGGGTCCAGGTGTCGCTGGACGACCGGAACCAGCCGCACTTCGACATCGCCGCCCCGGCCGCCTGGGACAACATCCAACTTGAGGAAACACTCTCTTTTGTGGGGGACACCCGCTACCACCTGGTGTTCGGCACCCTTGCACAGCGAAACGAAACCAGCCGCCAGGTGATTGCAAGGCTGTGCGACAAGGCCCTGAGCAGATTTTATGATGTCAACCTGCGGCCACCCTACACCCCGGCCGGGCATGTCCGACGATCCCTGGCCGCGGCCGATGTGCTCAAGGTCAATCGGGAGGAACTGCTGACCATCAACGATTGGTTCATCAAACAGGGCGGCCCCGAAGAGGACATTGCCAACGCTCTTCTGACAGCCTTTGATCTTTCTCTGCTGGCGGTTACCGATGGCGCCAACGGTGCCCGGCTCATCACCCGGGATCAGAGCGTCTTTCACGCCGGTTTCCCGGTACCGGCCGCCGACCCCGTAGGCAGCGGGGACGCCTTTTTTTCGGCCCTGATTATCGGCTACCTGTCCGGGCTGCCGCTGGAAGTCTGTCTGGAACGGGCCAATCGCGCCGGGGCCTACGTCGCCTCTCAAACAGGGGCAACGCCGGAGTACCCTGAAAATGGCAACCAAGGCCCAAGACAAATTCAGGAAGAATGACGCAGCCAACACCTTGTCAAGGCCCCAGACTGCCGTCGAATTTTAACCTTGCGGGAACCTTGACGCGGGAAGAACTCCGCCATTCCCGCATCCACAGGAGGAGAATATTCCTTCGGCAACGGTTGCGGACGAGCCATATTTTCAATCCCAACAATTTTTTCTTTGTATTTAGGACGATAGAGACTTATAATTTAACGAGTCTGAAAAAAATCGCCCTCTTCGGCCAGACAGCAGCCGTCCTCAACGGTTACGCTGCCGGTCGATGCAACCCTGTTTCGGTTCAATTTATCCTGGATCCGTGACGGCTTGAGGTGATACTCCATGCAATATGTAAAATTTATTGCATTATTGCTAAATAAATGCGTTTTCCGGTCTTTACCGTGCCGCCCTGCGGTCCGCCCGAGAACGGCGCATCTGCTGCGTTGGCAACTCGTTGATATCACACCAGGATAATTAACATCGTTGCCGCCTTGCATCTGCACCGTTCTCGAACGCTCACGGATTCAGGTTTATTTCAAAGCAGCAGCCCATGGACATGGTCCTGCCGCAAGAGGATGATACGGATAACCATGGTCCCGATTGTTGCTTTTATCGGCTGGCACAACTCCGGAAAAACAACCCTTGCGGTCCGGGTAGTCAAGCATCTCAAGGAACACGGCTATCTGGTCGCGGTGATCAAATCGAGCAAGGAAACCGGGATAACCTTTGATCATGTTGACACGGACACCGCCAGGTACCGGAGAGCCGGGGCCGATGCCGTGACCTTTATCGCACCTGACCAGATGGTCATGATGACCGCCGCTCCCGTCATGTCACTTGTCAACCTGGTGCAACGCTTTTTTTCTCATGTCGACATTGTCATTGCAGAAGGTTTCAAAGATGAGCCGCATATTGCGAAAATTGAAGTAACCAGGGCGGCGGATGACCTGCTCCGTGACCGGGTTAACGGCGTCATTGCCCTGGCCACGGACAGAACAATGAACGGCGACAATGTTTTCCGCCTTGAGCAGAGCCGGGAAATCGCGAATTTCATAGAAAAACGTTTCCTGGAGAACAGTGCCGACCGGAAAGAACCGGCAGCCCGAGTTTTCCATCAGGAGAATAAAATAAAACCCCCTCTATGCCGATTGCAAAAGAACAAGAAAATATTACAATCAATCTGAACGGTTATGATATAATAAAAATGTGGAACAAACAATGCTGAGTTGAAACCAAGCCCAAGGAGTCGTCCGGCCATGCAAAATGCGAATTTCAATGTCACCTTAGTCTCAGCCGACACATGTTTAACCAGCCAACAGGAAAAACACCGCACCCCTCTTCGCAAATCTCAGTTGATCAACTCGTTAAACAGCATCAACTTTCATGACGGCACCATCAACCTGCAATTCAAACACCTGAAGTATCAATCCGTTGTTACGCTTTCCGCGACCCCCCAGGTCTGCGATGATGAAACGTTGGAATGTACCTGGTTGGAACCTGTCAAGGTAGCGCAAAAATTGAAATCGTACGCATTTGACGGTTTTTATATCAGTGACGGTCTAAAAAAAATTCAGGTCGATGCCGAGATGCTGGAGATGACCGATGAAGGTGCTCGTCTTGTTCTGCCCCAAACCTGTTATGAGCTGGAATCAAGAACGATCAAAAGACATCGATGCCAGGGCATTGCCGCCCAGATAAGCCAGAACGGCGCAGTCCTTGAAGGACGACTTATCAACTTCAGCGCCCTGTTCTTCTCAATAACGATTCAACCGAAGGCCTCATGCCGGCGACCGCAACTGGATACCGCCAATCCCGTCAACATAGTATTGAGAGACGATCGGATTTTTTGTTCTCCGGCCGTTGTAAAATTATTCGCCAGACCGGCAATCGTCACGGCAATACCATTGTATTCAGCCCGGTCAACAACCAAATACAAAGATTCAAACCTAAAGAAATCCGCAGTGAACGGCTTAAACTATCGCCGCTTCCGAATATCGTCTTCCCGCATCCCTTTACCCGCAAAAAAACCAAAACCTCTCTGGCCTTGCTCGATATCTCCGGCGGCGGCTTTGCGGTCGAGGAAGACCCGGATTATGCCGTTTTGTTACCGGGAATGATCATCAGGGATGTCGAGTTGGAATTCCTCCAGGGCTTTGCGGTTAAATGCACAACGCAGGTCATTTACAGAATACCTGCGAAAGATTGCGTAAAATGCGGCCTGGCGATTATCGACATGGACGTTCGCGACCATATAAAGCTGTCATCACTGCTGCATCAGGCCATGAATAAGCACTCATATATCAGCACGACAAATGTTGACCTCGATGCGCTGTTTGAATTCTTCTTCGAGACCGGCTTTATCTATCCCGGCAAGTATATCCACATCAAGGACCAGAAGGAACAATTCAAGGCGCTCTACAAAAAACTTTATACGGAAAATCCGGAAATCGCCCGATTTGTCATCTACCAGGAGCGGGGAAGGATATATGGTCATGTCGCCATGTTCCGCTTTTACCAGAATACCTGGCTAATGCATCACCATGCCGCGGTAAAGTCCTCCAAGCATAAGGCCGGCCTGATCGTAATGGAGCATATCCTGCAATATATAAATGAATTTCACAATATTTCGTCCTCCCGGATGAACTATATCGCCTCCTATTTCAGGCCGAACAACAGGTTCGCTAATCGGGTATTCGGCGGCATAGCGAGAAGCCTGGATGATCCGCGAAAGAGTTCGCTTGACGACTTTGCCTACTTTCATTATCAGCCTGCTCCGATATCCGAGGGTCTGCCTTCTCCATGGACCCTGG
>JAADIK010000048.1 GCA_013151365.1 Deltaproteobacteria bacterium | reverse complement strand
TATTGACCTATTATAACATATCCTGCTCATGGAGTTGAAGCAAATATATCGGAGAGAATCACTTGCCGAAAGGGCAGACCGGATACTGACACTGCTTACAGTTGCGGCACAGACCGCCATGCCCGAGCGCCGCCAGTTCCGGCCGGCCGATGGACTCGCCGGCCAGAATCCGGGGTAAGATCAGATCCAGCACCGTGATCCGGTGAAACATGCCGCAGGCGGGAATACCCAGGACCGGGACCCGGCCGATGCCGGCGACCAGGAACATGGCCCCGGGCAGGACCGGCGAGCCATAGACGATATCGACCGCCCCGGCCGCTTTGATGCCCTGGCGCGTCACGTCGTCGGGATCGACCGACATCCCGCCGCTGGTGACGATCAACTCGGCGCCGGCCTCCAGGCAGGCCCCTATTTCGGCGGCAATGATACCGGGATCATCCGGGGCGAAACGGACAATGGTGACCTCCGAACCGAGTTCCTTGAGCTTGGTCCGCAGGACCTGCTCGAAGGCGTCCTTGATGCGGCCGTAAAAAACCTCGCCGCCGGTGATCACCAGGCCGGCCCGGACATGCCTGAGCGGCAGGACGCGGACGATTTTCTCCCCGGCCGAGGCTATCCGGACCGCCTCTTCCACCAGCGCCCGCCCGGCGACCAGGGGGATGAGACGGGTGGCGGCCACCTGCTCTCCCCGGCGGACCGGGGTATTGTCATGCAGGGTGGCGCACATCACCTCGCCGAGCATATTGCAGCGCAGCAGGGCCTCCCGGTTGACCTTGAGCAGGCCGTCCCGGGACGCGGCAATGGCAATCTTGCCCTCCACCACCTCATCGGGGAAGCTCGTTCCCGGCCCGGCAAAAGCGGTAGCCAGCAACCGGGCCGCCTCATTTTCATGGATTTCGTCAGCACCGAGTTCAAGAACGTAAAGATGGTCCTTGCCGAGGCGCCGGAGGTGTTCGATATCCTCAGGCCGGACGATATAACCCTTTTTAAAGGCCCGACCCTTGAATTCGCCCTGGATGATTTCCGTTATATCATGGGACAGGACCATGCCCACGGCCTGCTCCACCGGTACAGTCTTTTTCATGATTAACCGTTGAGTTTTCCTGGAAAGTCTGGCGAAAATACGATATCAATACTGTATAAAGCCTTTCCGACAAGGCGTCAATTCAACAATTCCAAGAAACACCTGAATCCGCACGGGAGCGTACCATGACCATAAAACAGGAACTGCTCGACATTCTCGCCTGCCCCAAGTGCAAGGGACCGGTCAGGCCGGCAACGGACAACAAGGGCCTGGTCTGCGAACGCTGCTGCCTGCTCTATGAAATCCGCGATGACATTCCCATCATGCTAATCGATGAAGCCAGACACCTTGACAGGCAAACCATTGCCGAACAATAAGATACGCGGCAACCACCCTGCCCGGCAACAGTAAAACACATGGATTTTCCCGCCATCTACAACGCCGGTCTGCACGAGTTTTTCTCCTCCGTCAAGGCCCTCGGCCAATACCAGATCGGCCAGCGCCTGCTCATCGTCGCCCTTTATGCGATTTTTGCCAAGCTCACCGATCTGTTTATCGACAAGCTGCTCAAGCGCCTGGCGAGCCGGACGAAAATTACCGGTGACGACCTGATCATCGAGATCCTGCACCGGCCCATCTACGTATCAATCTTCCTGCTCGGCCTGCTTCACGCCCTGATTATCCACCCGGCCCTGGCCCCGCCATGGAACACGGTCCTGCCCAACCTGATCAAAACCGCCCTGCTCCTGTTCTGGTGGGGCGCCCTGCTGCGGGGGCTCAACCGGCTCCATGAGGTCAGGGGCGCGGATTTCATGCGGCGGAAACATATCGACAAGGACCTGCTCTATCTCATAAAAAATGTTTCCCGGGTCATCCTCATCTTTGCCGGCATCGCCTGGATCCTGATCATCTGGCGGGTCGACCTGACACCGCTCTTTGCCTCGGCGGGCATTGCCGGTATCGCCATCGCCCTGGCGGCCAAGGACACCATGGCCAACTTTTTCGGCGGCATATCGATTTTTGCGGACCAGGCCTACAAGGTGGGCGACTATATCATCCTGGACAGCGGCGAGCGGGGCGAGGTCATTGAGATGGGCGTCCGGTCGACCAAAATCAAGACCAGGGACGACGTCCAGATTTCCATCCCGAATTCGATCATGGCCAATTCTAAGATTATCAATGAAAGCGCGCCGATCCCGCGCTTCCGGATCAGGATTGCGGTGGGCGTGGCCTACGGCAGCGACCTGGCCAAAGTCGAACATATTCTCCTCGACATCGCCCGGGACAATGAACTGCTGGCCAAAACGCCGGAACCACGGGTGCGGGTACGGGCCTTTGCCGAGTCATCGGTCAACCTCCAGCTGCTGGTCTGGGTGATCGATCCCGCCCAGAAGGGCCTGCAGACCCATAACCTGCTCATCGCCATCTACGAAGCCTTTGCCCGGCACAATATCGTCATTCCTTTTCCGCAACGTGATATTCACATGAAGACCGGGGCGGGAACCAGGGAGCAGCCGCCTGTTCTGGACGAGCGCATCTAAACGGCCCGAAATCCTCCCGAGTTTGCCGCCCCCCGGAGAGCCGTTACAAAAAAAAAGCGGGGCCGCACGGCCCCGCTTTCTGTTTCACTGCTATGTACTATCCCTGCGTGTCCGGCCGGACACGCTTTTACGATTACGGCGTAATCCCCATCTCCTTTTCCTTGGCGGCAACCTTGAGCCGGGTCTTGACCACGGTGTCGGAGATCAGGCTCATGGAATCGATACCGCATTCAACCAGGAACATGGCGAAATCCGGGAAATCGCTGGGGGCCTGCCCGCAGATACCGATCTTGCGGCCGCGGCGCTTGGCCGTATCGATCACCATCTTGACCATGGTCTTGACCGCTTCGTTGCGCTCGTCATAGATATGGGCCACCAGGTCCGAGTCACGATCCAGGCCCAGGGTCAACTGGGTCAGGTCGTTGGTACCGATTGAGAAGCCGTCGAAGACATCACTGAAGGCATCGGCGGAAATGACGTTGCTGGGGATCTCGCACATGACGTATACTTCCAGCTCGTTCTCGCCCTGCACCAGGCCGAACTCACGCAGGACCTCGATGACCCTCCGGCCCTCTTCCGGGGTCCGGCAGAACGGCACCATCAGCTTGATGTTGGTGAGGCCCATATCGTTACGCGCCTTAAGCAGGGCGCGGCACTCAAGCTCAAAGGCCGGTTTGTACTTGGCATCATAGTAGCGGGACGCTCCCCGCCAGCCGATCATCGGATTCGACTCCACCGGCTCGTAGAGATGACCGCCGATCAGGTTGGCATACTCGTTGGATTTGAAGTCGGAAAGCCGGACGATAACATCCTTGGGATAGAAGCCGGCGCCGATACGGCCCACGCCCTCGGCCAGCTTATCGATAAAATATTGTTTTTTGTCATCCGGATAGGCCGTGGTCTTGGCCTCGATCTGCTCGACAATGGCCGCGATCTCACTGTCGTCGGCCGCCTTGGCCTTGAGGTCCTCGAAATAGTACAGGGCCAGCGGATGGATGCCGATATGCGAGTTAATGATAAATTCCTCGCGCGCCAGGCCGACGCCGTCGTTGGGTATCTGGCATTCGGTAAAGGACTTTTCCGGAATCCCGACATTCATCATGATCTTGGTGCGGGTGGCCGGCACATTGTCCAAGTCGATTTTTTCAACTTCGAAATCGATCAACCCCTCATAGATATTGCCGGTCTCACCTTCGGCGCAACTGACCGTGACGTCCTGACCGGTCTTGAGCACCTTGGAGCCATCCTCGGTGCCGATGACGCAGGGGATACCAAGCTCGCGGGAGATGATGGCCGCATGACAGGTCCGGCCGCCGCGGTTGGTGACAATGGCCCCGGCGATCTTCATGATCGGTTCCCAGTCAGGATCGGTCATATCGGTCACCAGCACCTCGCCGGCCTTGAAATCATGAATCTGGGTGACATCCTCAAGCACATTGGCCTTGCCTTGACCGATCTTGGCACCGACGGCCTGGCCGGTCACCAGGACCTTGCCGCTCTCCTTGAGCACATAGGTTTCCATGACATTCTTGGCCGCCTGCGAATGCACGGTCTCGGGCCGGGCCTGGACGATAAACAGCTTGCCGGTCCCGACCTTGACGCCGTCGCCGTCCTTGGCCCACTCGATATCCATGCCGCGGCCGTAATGATCCTCGATAATGCAGGCCCACTCGGCCAGTTGCAGGACCTCGTCATCGTTGAGGACATAGGAACCGCGCTCCTGCGGGGTGGTCGGGATATTCTTGATCGGCTCGTCGGTGTTCGGGTCGTTGTCGTAGATCATCTTGACTTCCTTGGTCCCGACCCGCTTGCCGACAATAGGACGCTTGCCCTGTTTCAGGGTCGGCTTGAAGATATAATACTCATCCGGATTGACCGCACCCTGCACCACGTTTTCACCCAGCCCCCAGGCACCGGTGAGGAAGACCGCATCCTTGAAGCCGGACTCGGTATCGATGGAAAACATAACGCCGGAACAGGCGGAATCGGAACGAACCATCTTCTGGACCACGATGGAGAGATAGACGTCAAACTGGCCGAACCCCTTGTCATGACGGTAGGAGATCGCCCGGTTGGTAAACAGGGAGGCGAAGCAGCGCTTACAGGCGTCAATCAGGGCCTCCGGACCGCATATATTGAGATAGGTGTCCTGCTGCCCGGCAAAGGAGGCATCGGGGAGATCTTCGGCCGTGGCCGACGAACGAACCGCCACATCCACGCCCGCACCATACTCCTCTTCCATTTTTTTGTAGGAATCGACAATGGCCTGGCGCAGATCATCGGGGAACTCGGCATTGCGGATGATGTCGCGGACCTTGGCGCCCCGCTCCTGCAGGTTATAAATGTCATGGGTATCCAGGTCGCTCAGGATATCTCTGATCGCAGCCTCAATGCCGGCGGCCTTGAGCAGATACTGATAGGCATAGGCGGTAATCGCATAACCGTCGGGCACCGCCACCCCCTGGGACGTGAGCTTCCGGTACATTTCCCCAAGTGAGGCATTCTTGCCGCCGACCATCGGTACATCTTTTATACCGATTTCCTTAAACCAGAGAATCAATTCTTTCTCGTGAGCACTTCCCATGTTTATTTCCCCCTGCTCGCTTTAAGCGTAAAAGTATATCATTTGATCAATTTTATTGACGGCGAGCCTGCCTGTCATTTCTCGATTCCTGCCAAGGTAAGAAATTTTTCCATTCCGGTCAACCGAAACGTCAGGAAGCGGCATCAACGCCGAAAATTGCTATTTCTACAGGACAATATATGATGGTCTCATAAAAAGTCAAATTCGTATTTAATAATTTCCAACAGTTAGACTAGAGTTACACTCGGCAAAACGCCTGAAATCGGACTTTTTGCGAGAACATCAATATATCCCGTTTCTGTCGTATTGCCAACCATCCATCTTCTGGCTATAGTATGAAATGTAACTGTTCAGCGGCATTCCATCTTCGGGTGGTCAAGCCGAGATTGTGGCAGTTTTTCGCTTGTATCTTGGTTACAAAAAAAATCTTCAGGTGAAATAAACAGGCGGGGCAGATTATGGATATCCAGGCCGCTGGCCAAAAAATCATCAACGACTGCGTCGTTGCCGGTAATCATGCCGACAGTGATTACTTCCGGGCGATCAATGAACTTGTCCACCGGCGAAACGAGGCGGCAGGAGAAGCGGAAAAACAGCAGTGGCAGGAGGCCATGGACCGGGTCTACGACCTGGTTCGCGACGAAATCCTGCACAACACCAACCCGCCGCTCGCCGAGGTCAAATTCGGCACCTCGGGCTGGCGCGGCCGCTTGGGCAAGGACATTAACGTCCACACCACCGCCTCGGTCACTGCGGCGATCCTCTCCCTCTATCGCGAGGCGGCCGACGACCCTGACCTGCGGGCGGCCCTCGGTGTTCGGGACTTTGCCGAGATGCGGCAACGCGGCTGCGTAGTCGGTTTCGACAATCGCTTCGGCGGGGAGCTCCTGGCGCTCAGCGCAATGAACGTCCTGGCGGCCAACGGCGTCCGGATTTTTTATGCCGGCGAGGCGACCACCGGCACGCTGTCCGCCTCGGTGCTGGAACGTAAGGCCGCCTTTTCCATCAATCTCACGCCGTCACACAATCCCCTGGATTACGGGGGGTTCAAATATAATGCCGCCGACGCCGGTCCGGCGGCGCCGATTCTCACCACGCGCATTACCCGGCGCTCCCGCGCGATCATTGAACAGGGCGAATCCGAATTTATGCCGCCGGGCCTTGACCTCCAGAGGTCCCTGGCCGATATTCCCGGGCTGCAGCCCGAAAACGCCCTGACCAGCTGGCAGGAGCTGGTGCGAAAAAACGGCGGCCGCCACGGCCTTGATTATGACGCGATCATGACCGCCTTTGCGGCCAGCCCCGACCTGGTGGTAGCGATCGACAGCGTGCACGGCGCGTCAAGAGTCCATATCCGCAACCTGTTCAAAAATCCGGCAACAGACCGGCTGCTGCACCTGCGGGGAGAAAAAGACGTGAGCTTCGGCGGCATTGCGCCGGAGCCCTCGTCCGCGAATATTCAACCGGCGATTGCCGCGTTGAACCGGCGGCAACAGCCGTTCAAGATCGGTGCCATCATCGACCCCGACGGCGACCGCATCCGTTTCACCGACGGTCGTCAGGAAATCGCCATGAACCAATTCGGCGCCATGGCCTATCATTTTCTGCATGAGATCAAAGGCAAAAAGGGCCTGGTGGCCAAGACCGTGGCCACCAGCAACCTGGCCAACACCATTGCCGAGGCCCTTAACGAAAAGGTCTTTGAGCCCAAAGTCGGCTTCAAGGAGTTCAAGCCGGTCATCGGCCAGGCCCTGGTCTGCTTTGAAGAGTCGGACGGGATCACCGTTATCGGCCACACCCCGGAAAAGGACGCCTATATCGGCCTTCTGCTGGCCATGGACATGGTCCTGACCCTGAAAAAAAACCTGGGCGAGTACCTCGCAGAGATTGAAAAAACCTACGGCGCCTACTACCCGGCCCGCGACGCGGTTGCGGTCTCCATGCACGGCGCGGAGCTGCTGGCCGCCCTGGCCCGGCTGGAAAAATATGACCGGGGCACGGAGGTGAGCATCGGCAACGAGAACAAGCGGATAAAGGAGGTCATAACCATTGACGGCCGCAAGATGATCTTCGCGGACGGCAGCTGGATCATGATCCGTCCTTCCGGCACCGAGCCCAAGGTCCGGTTCTACGTCGAGGCCAGGAATGCGGCGGAAACACCGCTGCTGATAAAAACTGCGAAATCCATGCTTGCCGAAATCGGCCTGCTTGCTTAGAATAGTGACTAAAAAAATATCCATGATATAATATTCTTTTCAGGGTTCGCGTAAAAAATAAGTTCACATTTTCGCCTCCCGGATTCGGGCGTCGATTCCGCGAACTTATTTTTTTTGCGCATAACGCCGGGAGCGGGCAAAAAGACCGCTTCCGGCCGGACACTAACTCAAAAACTTTCAACTCAGGTTAACCATGTGGGACTATACAGATAAAGTAAAAGATCATTTCCTGCATCCCCGCAACGTCGGGGAGATAGAGAATCCAAGCGGCCTCGGCGAGGTCGGCTCGCTGTCCTGCGGCGATGCCCTGAAGCTGAGCATCAAGGTGGAAGACGGCATCATCACCGAGGCCCGGTTCAAGACCTTTGGCTGCGCTTCGGCCATTGCCTCGTCCTCGGCCCTGACCGAAATGGTCAAGGGCATGTCCGTGGAAGAGGCGGCCAAGATCACCAACCAGGACATCGCCAATGCCCTCGGCGGCCTGCCCAAGGAAAAAATGCACTGCTCGGTCATGGGCCGCGAGGCGCTGGAAGCGGCCATTGCCAACTATCGCGGCATTATCCTGCCCATGGCCCAGGGTGAAATCGTCTGCGAATGTTTCGGGGTGACCGACCTGGAAATCATCCAGGCCATCAAAGAATCCAACCTGCGTTCGGTGGAAGAGATCACCAACTTTACCAAGGCCGGCGGCGGCTGCGGCAAATGTGAAGACCGCCTGCGGGAAATCCTGCAGGCAACGGTCAACGGGCTGCCGGTCGAACCCCGGAAGGAAGAAAAAGTGCGGCGCCTGACCACGCTGCAGAAAATCAAAAAAATCGAAGAGGTCCTGGCGCGGGAAATCCAGCCGACCCTGCAAAAGGACGGCGGCAATATTGAACTGGTCGACGTGGACGGCGATTTCGTCACGGTCTCCCTGCGCGGGGCCTGTGCGAGCTGCCAGGCGTCCCGGACCACTCTCAAGGAGTATGTCGAGAAAAAATTGCGCGAACAGGTAATTGATACGCTGATCGTCGAGGAGGCCAAGCCATGAACTGCGGCAGTGATCAAGTTATCTATATGGACAACAATGCCACGACCCGGATTGCGCCGGAGGTGGTGGACGCCATGATGCCGTTTCTCACCGACTGTTACGGCAATCCCTCTTCCATGCACACCTTCGGCGGCCAGGTCGGCCACGCCGTGCAGGACGCGAGACAGGCGGTTGCCGAGCTGATCGGCGCCGAGCCGGAAGAGATCATCTTTACCAGCTGCGGCACGGAGAGC
Organism: Deltaproteobacteria bacterium; assembly: GCA_013151365.1. Taxonomy (GTDB): domain Bacteria; phylum Desulfobacterota; class Desulfobulbia; order Desulfobulbales; family Desulfobulbaceae; genus BMS3Abin13. The sequence continues at coordinate 11,729 of JAADIK010000048.1, read as the reverse complement.
GATTCCACGGCCATCCTCTCGGCCCTGCAGACCTTCAGGGACAATCGTCACGTGGTGACCACCCGGGTCGAGCATCCGGCGGTCAAGAGCCTGTGCGCCAGCCTCACCAGCCTGACGGGTCACAAACACCGGGTCACCAGCCTGACGGTTGCGGCGGACGGCACCCTGGACCTGGATCAATACCGTGACAGTTTAAGCGATGATACCGCCATCGTCAGCGTCATGTGGGCCAATAACGAGACCGGGGTGATCTTCCCGGTGGAAGAGATGGCGCAGATGGCCCGGGAGCGGGGCATCCTCTTTCACACCGACGCCGTCCAGGCGGTGGGAAAAATTCCGATCAACCTGAAAGAGAACGCCATTGATTTTCTGGCCATATCCGGCCACAAACTGCATGCCCCCAAGGGCGTCGGCGTTCTCTATGTGCGCAAGGGCACGCCATTTGTCCCGTTTTTAAACGGCGGCCACCAGGAACAGGGGCGCCGCGGCGGCACGGAAAACGTGGCCTCCATTGTCGGCCTGGGCCGGGCCTGTCAGCTGGCGGCCGAGACCATGGAGGAAGAAAACACCAAGGTGCGGGGGCTGCGCGACAAACTGGAGAAAGGCCTGCTGGCGACTGTTCCCAAGGCCAGGCTCAACGGCCACCCCAGCCAGCGGCTGCCCAACACCAGCAACATCAGCTTTGAATATGTTGAAGGGGAAGCGATCCTCCTGCACCTGAATAAATACAACATCTGCGCCTCTTCCGGCTCGGCCTGCACCTCTGGGTCGCTTGAGCCCTCGCATGTCCTGCGGGCCATGGGGGTGCCGTTTACCGCGGCGCACGGCTCCATTCGCTTCAGTCTTTCCGTTTATAATACCGAGGAAGAAGTTGACTTCGTCCTGGACAAGATTCCGGCCATCATCGCCGAACTGCGGGAGATGTCTCCCTTCTGGGAGCCGGAAAAGATGAAGCAGGCCAGCGGGGACGGCTCATGAACATTGTTCCGCCATCATTTGAAGTCCTCGACCATCTTGACAAACTGAACCTGGCGGTCCGCATCGAATACTGCGGCCGGATCTGCTACAAAAGTGAAGATCAGATCAACCGGGACTCCGCCCTGCCCTTTGTCGTCAAAATAGCGGCGCACGGCCATAATTCCGTCCTGGAAATGGGCGTGGTGACCCTGCGGGTCAGCGGGGCCAATGCGGACCGGATCGCCGAACTCTACGCCACCCAGCCCCGGTACCTGTACATCGACCGCAGCGACGAGAACGGTCTGCTGATCACGGGAAGCATCCGGGCCTTCCGGGAAATGCTGATCTTTCATCCGGATTGCGCCCTGGTGCACAACCTGGCCGCTTTCCTGGCCCGGCGCCATCCCTATTTTTTCAGCACGATTATCCCGGAGTCCGGTCTGACCCCCGATCCCGCGATCACCGTTGCCAAAGTCGAACTGCCGGAAGTTGACCGTTTCGCCGCCCCGCAACGGGAGAAACACCGGTTCATTGCCGTGAAGTTTATCGTCAACCGGGCCGTTACCCATGAAATCGTCCGGCACCGGCCCTGCTCCTTCCTCCAGGAAAGCCAGCGCTACTGCCGTTACGCCGACCACAAGTTCGGCGGCGAGGTCACCTTTATCAAACCCCTGTTCTTTGCCGGGGACAGCCCTGAATACGCGCTGTGGAAAAAGGCCATGGAGGACAGCGAACGGCTATACCTGCAACTGCTGGCAACATCGTCGCCCCAGGCCGCGCGGACGGTGCTGCCCAACTCCTGCAAAACCGAGATTATCGTCTATGCCAACCTAGCGGAATGGCGGCACATCTTCAACCTGCGCACCACCAAGGCCGCCGAGCCGTCCATGCGTGAGGTCATGATCCCGCTGCAGGCGGACTTTCGGAAACGCTTTGCCGGAATATTTTCCGCATAAATTATTCCGCATAAATCGTTTTTTTACGCCCTCTCCCGTCGCTCCGGGACGGCCCCGCCGGCAAACAGCTCCTTGACATCATCTGCTTAACCTGCTAGGTTTACGAGTTTATTATTTTTATGCACCGACTTGGCCCCGCGAATTATTTTTTATCAGCCCCTCGGCGCTGATCTATTCTTATAATCATTATTCAAAAACGAGCTGACAAGGAGGAACCCCATGGTCCTGGACCCAACCAAACATGCAGACTGGGAAATAGCGGAAGAAGCGGAAGGCCGCATGAAAACAGTACAAGAACTGGCCGAACAACTCGGGCTGGACAAGGAAGAACTTTTGCCCCACGGTCACTACCTGGCCAAATTGGACTATCGCAAAATTCTCGACCGGCTGGCCGATAAACCTGACGGTAAATATGTTGATGTGACCGCCATCACCCCCACCCCGCTCGGCGAAGGAAAATCCACCTGCGCCATGGGCCTGGTGCAGGGCCTCGGCAAGCGTAACAAGTCGGTTATCGGCACCATCCGCCAACCCTCTGGCGGGCCGACCATGAATATCAAAGGCAGCGCCGCCGGCGGCGGCCTGTCCCAGTGTATTCCCCTGACTCCTTTTTCTCTCGGCATGACCGGCGACATCAACGCCATCATGAATGCCCACAACCTCGGCATGGTGGCCCTGACCTCCCGCATGCAGCATGAGGCCAACTACACCGACGAAATCCTGGCCAAGCGCGGCCTGAAACGCCTCGATATTCATCCCAAGAAGATCGAACTTGGCTGGATCATCGATTTCTGCGCCCAGGCCCTGCGCAATATCACCATCGGCATCGGCGGCAAAATGGACGGCTTCACCATGCAGTCCAAGTTCAGCATTGCCGTGAGTTCGGAAATCATGGCCATCCTGGCCGTGGCCAATGATCTGCGGGACATGCGCGAGCGGATCGCCAAGATTGTCGTCGCCTACGACCGGCAGGATCGTCCGATCACCACCGCGGACCTCGAAGTCGACGGCGCCATGACCGCCTGGATGGTGGACGCCATCAACCCCAACCTGATGCAGACCCTGGAGGGTCAGCCGGTCATGGTCCATGCCGGGCCGTTTGCCAATATCGCCATCGGCCAGTCCTCGATCATCGCCGACCGGGTCGCGTTGAAACTCGCCGACTACAACGTCACCGAGTCCGGCTTTGGCGCCGATATCGGTTTCGAGAAGTTCTGGAACCTCAAATGCCGCTTCTCCAAGCTCAAACCCAACTGCGCCGTTGTCGTGGCTACCATCCGGGCCCTCAAATGTCACGGCGGGGCACCGATCCCGGTCCCGGGCAAACCCATGCCGGCAGAATACGGCAAGGAGAACGTCGGCTGGGTGGAGGAAGGCTGCAAGAACCTCATCCATCACATCGAGACGGTCAAGAAGGCCGGGATCAATCCCGTTGTCTGCATCAATGCCTTTTACACGGACACCGACGAGGAGATCAAGGCCGTCCGCCGTCAGTCCGAGGCCGCCGGCGCCCGCGTTGCCCTGTCGCGCCATTGGGAGCACGGCGGCGACGGCGCCCTCGAGTTTGCCGACGCCGTCATGGAGGCCTGTGAAGAGCCCAATGACTTCAAGTTCCTCTACGACCTCGACACCCCGCTGTCCCAGCGCATCGAGCTGATCGTCAAAGAGGTGTATGGCGGCGACGGCGTCAGCTATTCACCCGAGGCCCAGGCCAAGCTGAAACGGATCGAAGCCGATCCGGAGTCGAAGAATATGGGGACCTGCATGGTCAAGACCCACCTGTCGCTGTCCCATAATCCGACGCTCAAGGGCACGCCGCGGGGCTGGACCCTGCCCATTCGCGACATCCTCACCTACAAGGGGGCCGGCTTTGTCGTGCCGGTCGCCGGGGCCATCAGCCTGATGCCGGGAACGGCTTCCGACCCGGCCTACCGCCGGATCGATGTCGATGTCGATACGGGCAAGGTCAAGGGCCTGTTCTGACCAACTGAAAACTTCATTTGTTGTAAACAACTGGTCAAGAAGAGTTCTTTTTGACCAGTTGTTTTTTTTGTAGTAAAATTATATTGTATTCAGTACTGTAATTATAAAATAAATTCTTTCCCCTAATCTAAAAAATTGCAGCCTCTCATTCAAACATGGCCGTAAAACCAGGATTCAAGAAAAACATTGCGGGCGCGGCATCTCAATTCTCCCTCAAGCGAACCGTCAAAGACCAGTCCGGCGCAGGTAAAATCAAAATCGGCGAACTGCTCTCCAAGGCCGGCTATATTACCGCCCACCAGTTTGAACAGGCCAAAGCGGAACAGAAAAAAACCGGCAAGCGACTGAGCCAGATCCTGCTCGATTCCGGTATTATCGAACAGGATACCGTTGTCAACTTCCTGAGCCGGATGCACAACTACCCGGCGGTGACAATCTCCTCGGAACCGCCGAGTGAAGACGCCATCAAACTCCTCCCTTACGATATCGCCAAACGATTCATGGCCTTCCCGTTGCGGCTGGCCGGTAACACCCTGCAAATTACCATGGCCGAACCGACGGATACGGCCGAGGTCGAAGAACTGCAGGAAATCGTGCAAAAAGGGCTCAACGTCTGCGTCTCCACCACCAAGGATATCGTCGACGCCTATCGCACCTATTACAAAATCGACGACGAGGAGTATAATTCCTTCTTCACCAAACAGGACACGGTGGAAGAAGAAGAAACCGTTACCCAGGTCGATGACTTCGGCACCCTGGTTTCCGATGCCGCCGATGATTTCGAGATTGAAAGCGGCAAAGACGAAGAGACTGCGTATGACCAGTTTTCGGCCTCCGATGCCCCGATCATCAAACTGGTTAACGGCATCCTGATCAAGGCGGTCCAGGAAGGGGTCAGCGATATTCACATCGAACCGTTTGAAAAAAACATGCAGGTTCGTTACCGTAAGGACGGTTCGCTCTTTAAATCCATGAACCTGCCCCTGACCATCAAGAACGCCCTGGTCGCCCGCATGAAGATCCTGGCCGATCTCAATATCACCGAGCGGCGGGTTCCCCAGGACGGCCGGATCAAGATGCGGATCGGCCGCAACAAGGCCGTGGATTTCCGGGTCTCCACCCTGCCGCTGCTCTACGGCGAAGGCATTGTTCTCCGGATCCTGGACAAAAGCTCGCTCGACGTCGACCTGACCAAACTCGGCTTTGAAGTCGAGACCTATTCCACCCTGAAACGCTGTCTCCAGAGGCCCCAGGGCCTGCTGCTGGTCACCGGCCCGACAGGGTCGGGCAAAACCGTTACCCTGTACTCGGCCCTCAACTCACTGAACAAGGAAGACATCAAGATTCTGACGGCCGAAGATCCGGTGGAATTCAACTTCAAGGGCATCAACCAGGTCAATGTCAACGTCGAAGTGGGCATGACCTTTCCCGCCGCCCTCAGGGCCTTCCTCCGCCAGGACCCGGACATCATCATGGTTGGCGAGATTCGGGACATCGACACGGCGGAGATCGCCATAAAAGCGGCAATGACCGGCCATCTGGTCTTCTCCACCCTCCATACCAACGATTCCCCGGCCACGGTCGCCCGGATGGTCGATATCGGCATTCCTTCCTATATGCTGGCCTCCTCGCTGACCATGGTCCTGTCCCAACGCCTGGGCCGGCGGCTGTGCGCCAGCTGCAAGACCATTGTTCAGCATGATGAAAAAACATTGCTCAATGCCGGCTTCGAAGAGGAAGAACTTGAGGGTCTGCAACTTTACGGCCCCGTGGGCTGCGCCAAATGCAACGGCCTCGGCTATAAGGGCCGGGTCGGCTTCTTTGAACTGATGGAAGTCACGGAAGAAGTCGCCAAGGCCATCAGCGCCGAGGTCCCGGAGGAACAGCTGCGCAAAATCGCGGTTCAGGAGGGAATGGTGCCGCTGCGCCGGGCCGGCCTGAAAAAAGCCATGCAAGGGGTTACCAGCCTGGAGGAAGTCCTGCGCCGCACGGTGGTCCAGAAAGAAAGCCTGCCCGCCTACCTGGTCAATCCGGAAGTGGAAGAATACGAAAACGGCGACGTAATCATCCAGGAAGGCAACAAGGACAATGACTTTTTCAAACTGATACGGGGCAAGGTCGCGGTTATCAAAAGCGGCAAAAAAATAGCTGAAATCACCGAACCCGGCGAATATTTTGGTGAAATGGCATCCCTGATGAAAGAACCCCGGTTTGCCTCCGTCGTTTCCATCGGTCGCTGTACAATCAAGCGCTACCCCGGCGACAAGCTCCTGGAAGTCATTGAAAAATATCCCGATATTGCCAAGAAGATCTCCAGGACGCTGGTCGCGCGGGTGCAGAAAACAGACAGGATGGTCGTTAAGTTGGCCAATGGCGGGCATGCACGGCCTCAAGTTGTCCGCCACGCATGAGCAAAATCTCTGTTTATATTCTCGCCTACAACGAAGCGGAAAAAATCGGCGCAGCCATCAATTCGGTGCTCTGGGCCGATGAGGTCATCCTGGCCGACTCCCACAGTCAGGACGAAACCGCCGCCATTGCCGGCGACATGGGAGCACGGGTCGTCCAGATCGATTTCCGCGGCTTCGGCGATCTGCGCAACCGGGGCATGGCGGCCTGCAGCCATGACTGGATATTCTCCCTTGACGCCGATGAACGCTGCACCCCTGAAGCCCGGGACGAGATTCTCCGCACCGTCCGGGACCCCAAGGCGGTCGATGCCTATTATATTCCCCGCCGCAATTATTTCATGGGCCGCTGGATCAAACACTCGGCGGGCTTTTATCCCGATTACCGGCAGCCGCAACTCTTCAGGAAAGGAGCCCTGACCTTTAAAAACGATCCGGTGCACGAAGAGTACCACATCGTTTCCGACAGCCCCCCCGGCTACCTGCAACAGCCGATCTGGCAGTTCCCTTACAAGAACCTGGAAGAGGTCGTCCACAAGGCCAACAAGTATTCAACCCTCGGCGCCGACAAGCTGGCGAAAAACGGCCGCCGGGCGACCATGACGACCGCCCTGGGCCGGGGCCTCTGGTCGTTTTTTCATATGTACATCCTGAAACAGGGCATCCTTGACGGCTGGCCCGGCCTGGTCATTGCCCTGGGCAACTTTGAAGGCACCTTTTACAAGTATGCCAAGCTGCACGAGCTGCAGTCCGACTGGCGTCCCCCGTCATCGCCGCCCCTCAGGCCGTAATCAGTCATACCTGAATTCCTGTCATAAAAAAACAAGAAAATTGATCATGTTTTACTTATGTAAATCAGCAGGTTGTTTAGGCTGTAGGCTGTTAGGGTGGGGCTAATAGCCTACAGCCTAACAGCCTGGAAATAAATACGCTGGAAGTTGATTTGGGTTGCGGGCATCGCCCGCCTTGGAATTTATTGTATTATTATCGAACAAACACATTTTCCGGTCTTCACCGCGCCGCCCTGGGGGCGCCCGAGAACGGATCCAGGTCAGAGGTACTGATCAATTCCCTTCTCGCACCACGTCAGTTTCAGATCAATTGTCCGCTTGAGGATCCGGTCGTTATGTTCAAGGCGGGTCCGGTCGTTCATCGGATGATAGAGGTGATAGGCCAGGGCGTTAAACCTCATATTCTGCCGCCGGACGCCGCTGTTGAGCAGGCGGGCGGTAAACTCGCTGTCCTCGCGCCCCCAGCCGACAAACTCCTCGTTAAAGCCGTTGACCGCGACCGCGTCCTCTTTCCAGAAGGCAAAATTACATGTCTTTATGCCGGTTAAGCTGGCACTTTTAAAAGAAAACAGCCGGGCCAACAGGTTGGAACGCCAGCAATTCTTCTTATTCTCCACGCCGCAGACGCAGAACGAGGGTTCCATGACTTTTTTCTTCAGCACGCGGGCCGACAGTTCCCGGCCCAAGAGCGCCCGGCTCCCTTGAATAAAATATCCCGGCCGGGCAAATCGGAGATGGTCCTCGATGAAATGCCGTTCGAGGATGATGTCCCCGTCAATGAGCACAATGTAGTCCCCGCTGGTCCTGGCGATTGCCCGGTTCCGGCTCCGGGCCAGCCTGAATCCCTGGTCCTCCTGCCAGGAATGAATGACCGGCACCGGGGCGGCGGCCGCGATCCGCTCGATGAACTCCCGGGTGTCGGGGCCGGAACCGTCGTCGGCGACAACAATCTCGGCAGGAAGGACTGTCTGGTGGAAGGCACTGAGCAAAGACACCTCCATGGCCTCTTTCCAGTTATAGGTTGTGATAATCAGGCTGACTCTCACCCCTGCCCGCCTCCGGCGGCAGACCGGCGGACGCCGGTCAACGACAGGACCGCCCGGTAAACCCGGTCAACCGCTATCCCCTCCATACAGCGCGGTACCCCGCAATGACGCTTGCGGCAACCGAGGCAGGCGAGGCCCTCGTTCCGAACCAGGCGATGTTCCACGCCATAGGGCCCGACCCGTTCCGGGTTGGTCGGCCCGAACAGGGCGACCACCGGCACACCGGCCATGGCGGCCATGTGCATGGGGCCGGAATCGAGCCCGGCATATACCGCCGAGCGCTGCAGCAAGGCCACAGTTTCCGTGAGACTCAATTCCCCGGCTGCGACAATGGGGGTTCGGCTCATTCTTTCGCTCACCCCGGCGATATAATCACGATCCTTTGCCGAACCGGCAAAGACGACCCGCAGACCGGCCTCGCCAATCAAACGATCGGCCAGCTCGGCCCACTTCCCGGTCCCCCAGAATTTCGTGCGCCAGCGGGCCGCCGGATTGACATAAACCAGAACATCATCGTCACGCAGGCGCTGGCCCTGCAAAAAAGCAGCGACCCGGTCCCGGTCCCGGTCGCTGCAGTAGAGCTGAAAGTCGTCTTTATCCGGGGGACAGCGCAGATGATTGCAGAAGAGCATATTTTTGTCCACCGCATGGACCACGGAGTCCGGCACTTCGATTCGCCGGTGCTGAAACAGGGGATTCAGCTCTTTGGCATCGGCAAACCCGATCCTGGTACCGCCGGGGTTGGTCAGGCCGATCAGGCCGCTGCGAAACGAGGCATGGAGATCGAGAACCAGGTCATAGGGCTCCCGCCGCAACCACCGGCGTAAACGGTACAGGGTTTGCAGCAAGGCCGGCAGGGCCCGGAGATAGGCCAGGCGGCCGGCCTGCGGATCACTGGTGGAAGGGATATTGATGAGATAGACTGCGTCGACGGCCGGATCAGCCTCGGCCAGGGGGGCATACGCCTCCTGCACGATCCAGCCGATCCAACTTTCAGGATAACAACGTTTCAGGGCATGCGCCAGCGGCAGGGTATGAACGATATCGCCCAGTGAACTGGGTTTCACGATAAGAAAACGTTTATTCTGCAAATCCATCCGCGGCGCGGCTACCTGCTGCAAGAGACGGGGAGGAGATCATCTCTAATTGAGCCGGCCGCAGCATTTCTTGTATTTTTTACCTGATCCGCACGGACAGGCGGCGTTACGGCCGATTTTCTCCTGCTTGCGCCTGACCGGCTTTCTTTCCGGCGGTTCCCCGCCGGCGGCGCCCAGGTTCAGTTTCAGCTGCATCTCCTGCTCGCGGCGGCGCTGCTCTTCTTCCAGGCGGGCAACCTCGTCGTCCTGCACGACCTGAACCCGCAGCAGTGTCCCCACGGTCTTCTCCTTGACCCTCTCGATCATGGAAAGGAACAGGTTGAAACCTTCCTTTTTGTACTCATCCAGGGGATTCAACTGACCATAACCGCGCAGGCCGATTCCTTCCTTGAGATGGTCCATATTGAGCAGGTGTTCGTTCCAGTGCGTATCCACCATCTGCAGCAGGATGATACGTTCAAGCTGCCGCATCTGTTCATCGCCGTTTCGTTCCACCTGGAGCTGGTAGGCCTTCTTCACCTCGGCCAGCAGTTTCGCGGCCAGGTCCTTGCGGCTTAAATCAAGGCGGTCATCATCATTCCATTCAATCTTCAGGTTAAAGAGCTCGGCCACCTGGTCCCTGAATCCGTCCCACTCCCAATCTTCCGACGGAATTTTTTCCTGGGCGAATTCGTGGGCAACCTGGTCAACCAGGTCACTGATCATATCATCAATAATGAGACGGACATTTTCGCCCCTGAGAACCTCGAGGCGCTGGCCGTAAATGACCTCACGCTGCTTGTTCATGACATCGTCATACTCAAGCAGATGTTTACGAATATCAAAGTTATGCCCTTCCACCTTGCGCTGGGCGTTTTCAATGGCCTTGCTGATCATGGAGTGCTCAATAGGTTCGTCCTCCTCCATGCCGAGCTTATCCATGATGCCGGAGATCCGGTCGGAACCGAAAATCCGCAGCAGGTCGTCCTCAAGCGACATAAAAAAACGCGAGGACCCCGGATCACCCTGACGGCCGGAACGGCCCCGCAGCTGATTATCGATCCGGCGGCTCTCGTGCCTGCTGGTGCCGAGGATATGGAGGCCGCCCAGCTCGCGCACATCTTCACCGAGCTTGATATCGGTGCCGCGGCCCGCCATGTTGGTGGCAATGGTCACTTTGCCCTTCTGGCCGGCCTGGGCCACGATCTCGGCCTCGCGTTCATGCTGCTTGGCATTGAGCACTTCATGCGCAATCTTTTCCTTTTCCAGCATCTTGGCGATTTTTTCCGACACATCGATGGAAATGGTCCCGACCAGTATCGGCTGGCCTTTTCTGTGCAACTCCTTGATTTCGTTGACGATGGCCTTGTACTTGGCCGCCTCGTTCTTGTAGATGACATCGGGAAAATCCTTGCGGATCATCTCCCGGTTGGTGGGGATCACCACCACGTCCAGGTTATAAATCTTTTGAAACTCCGGCGCCTCGGTGTCCGCCGTTCCGGTCATGCCGGCCAGTTTGTCGTACATGCGGAAATAATTCTGAAAGGTGATGGTGGCCAGGGTCTGATTTTCCTTCTCGACCTTGACCCCTTCCTTGGCCTCCAGGGCCTGGTGCAGCCCGTCGGAGTAACGCCGTCCTTCCATGCTCCGGCCGGTGAACTCGTCAACGATGACCACCTCGCCGTTCCTGACGATGTAGTCGACATCACGCTGGAACAGGACATGGGCCTTGAGGGCCTGGCTGATATGATGCAGTTGATTGATATTGTTGGGGTCGTAGAGGTTATCGACCCCAAGCAGCTCCTCGGCCAGCACTACGCCCTCGTCGGTGAGCAGGACCTGGCGGTCCTTTTCCTCCTTGGTGTAATGCTTATCCTCCTTGAAGTGGCGCATGATCCGGTCCACCTTGATATACATATCCGTGGACATATCGGCCGGGCCGGAGATGATCAGCGGAGTCCGGGCCTCATCAATGAGAATGGAGTCCACCTCGTCGACAATGGCGTAGTTGAAGCCGCGCTGACAGAAGTCCTTGATGTCGAACTTCATGTTATCGCGCAGGTAATCAAAACCGAACTCGTTATTGGTGCCGTAGGTGATATCGGCCGCATAGGCCTCCTGACGGGCCGCGTCATCCATATCATGGACAATGGAACCGGTGGTCAGGCCGAGGAAACGATACACCTGGCCCATCCACTCGACATCGCGGCTGGCCAGGTAATCGTTGACCGTGACGACATGCGCGCCCTTGCCGGACAGGGCGTTCAGGTAGAGAGGCGCGGTCGAGGTCAGGGTCTTGCCTTCACCGGTCTTCATCTCGGCGATCCTGCCTTGATGCAGGACAATGCCGCCGATCAACTGGACATCGTAATGCCGCTCGCCAAGCACCCGGAAGGCCGCCTCGCGAACCACGGCAAAGGCCTCCGGCAACAGGTCGTCCAGCGATTCCCCCTTGGCAATCCGCTCCCGGAACTCGACGGTCTTAGCGGCGAGTTCCGCGTCACTGAGCGGT
>JAADIK010000161.1 GCA_013151365.1 Deltaproteobacteria bacterium | reverse complement strand
CATGCTTGTCTTCACTGGCTTGATGGATGCCGAAATGGTACCTTGCCGTATCGTTTTTGTTTCATGGATACCTCTCCTCGACAGTCTGTTTTCTCCTTAAAATACTGTCTCATTTCCGGTGTCCACGATGGTATGCCGGGCCGGCCGCGGCAAAGTGCATGTCTCTGTTTTTTATTTTGCGAATTTCCTTGACTCCGGTATCACGCTGTGGTATTTAATAATCATGCTGATGGCGGCCATGATCTGATTTTTTTTCTTGTGCAACCTCAACCTCAATGCAAACGTACTTTACCAGCGCTATTGGCAGCATCTCTTCACTCGGGCTCAGTCCAATGTCAACTCCGGACTGAGCCCCTCCTTTTTCCCCCTCTCTCATCTGCTTGTTTTTCTCTGAATCCGTGACGGTTTGTTCTAACCGACCTGATTCTCCCGGCCTGGTTTGTCTCTTTCCGGTAAACAGCAGCCCCATGGCTGGAATGGCGGTGGACCATCCGGTTCCGAACAGCAGGATCGGGTTGCCCAACGCTGAAAATTTTACTATGACTTGCTTGTTTGAGAAATTCGCAGGAAAATCAGCGTTGGTCTTGTTCTTTCGCGTCAATCATGAGCAGGAGATAGTATGTCAACGGCGGCCCGGCTCTTTGTAAAGTGTCTTGAAAACGAAGGCGTCGAATATATTTTCGGCATTCCCGGTGAAGAGAATCTGCATGTTATTGATGCGCTGCTGGACAGCCCGATCCGCTTCATTACGGTGCGCCATGAACAGGGCGCCGCCTTTATGGCCGATGTGTATGGGCGCTTGACCGGCCGGCCCGGGGTTTGTCTCGCCACCCTGGGTCCGGGAGCGACCAACCTCATGACCGGTTTCGCCGACGCCAACATGGACCATGCCCCGATAATAGCCATTGCCGGGCAGGGATCGACAACCCGCATGCACAAGGAAAGTCACCAGGTTCTGGACCTGGTTCGTCTCTTTGAGCCTGTTTCCAAGTACAGTATTGCCATCCTCGAGCCGGAAAATATCCCGGAAATCGTCCGCAAGGCCTTCAAGGATATCCAGGCGGAGAAACCGGGCGGCGGGTTTATCTGTTTTCCTGAGAATATCGCCGCTGCTCCCGTAGGTGAAGAGATCCGGCCGTTGAGAGTACAGAGTCCGACACCGCCTCTTCCGGCCCAGGTCAAGGTCGAGCAGGCGGCCCGAGTTATTTCCGCGGCCCGGTTTCCGATCATCCTGGCTGGTAACGGGGTGGTTCGCGGCCATGCCGGCGATGCCTTGATCGCCTTTGCTGAAAAACTGGGCATTCCCGTAGCCACTACCTTTATGGCCAAGGGCGCGATTCCCTTTTCACACCCGCTTTCTCTGGGGGCCATCGGTCTCCATGCCCATGATTACGTGGCGTGCGGTTTTGATCGTGCCGACGTGGTGATCAGTGTCGGTTTCGACATGGTTGAATACCATCCCGGCCTGTGGCATCCAGGCGGTGACAAAAAGATCGTCCACATCGACCGAACCTATGCGGAGGTGGATGCGAAATACATCCTGGAGGTGGGGGTGATCGGCGATATCGCCGTATCCCTTGAACGTATTGCCGAACTGGCCGTCAGGCCCGGGGATCTCGTGGCCGCCGGCAGTCTCAGGGAATGTATTGTCAACGAACTCCGTCGCTTCGCCGATGATGACAGCTACCCCCTCAAGCCGCAACGTATTCTCCATGACACCAGGCAGATGATGGGGCGGGAAGATATCCTGATTTCCGATGTGGGCGCGCATAAAATATGGGTCGCCCGGCTTTACTCCTGTGAGCGGCCCAATACCTGTATTATTTCCAACGGTTTTGCCGCCATGGGGATCGGTGTGCCCGGGGCATTGGCGGCAAAATTTGTTTATCCGGAGCGCAAGGTGTTGACCATTACCGGCGATGCCGGATTCATGATGAACTCGCAGGAGATCGAGACCGCCCTTCGCTATAACCTGGCCATGGTCATCATGATCTGGAATGACGGCGAATACGGTTTGATCAAGTGGCATCAAGAGCGTTTTTTCAGCCGAACCGGATATGTCGAGTTCCGCAACCCGGATTTTGTGAAATACGCCGAATCTTTCGGGGCCAAAGGGTACCGGGTGGAGAGTGCCGAAGCCCTGATTCCAACCATTGAGCGGGCCTTTGCCGACAACACGGTCGTCATTGTCGATGTCCCGGTTGACTATTCCGAAAATATGAAGTTGACCAGGAAGCTGGACCGGCTGGTTTGCCCGACGTAACGGGCCGGGATTGCCCCTCCGCAGCCGGCCCTACGGTTGCCGCATAAACAGCGGCAGGCACAAGACCGCTACGCGGTCACGCAGTCACTGTACCAGCAGCATCCTGTCTGGTCGCAGGATTCCCGGTTCGGGGCGAAGCAGGGATTGTTGCCCTCCTGGGTCTGAATGGCCCGGATCAGGTCGGCTTTTCTCGTCTTTCCCGGCTTGAGGCCAATGTTTTTCGCCTTTATTCGGATCTCCGGCATTTTCATAGCGCTCTCCTTTTTAGAATTATAGCCTACCATCATTTTAACATATTTTGTAACGATTCAGATGTACTTGCATTCCCGCAATCTTATTTTTACCTATACCGGTTGAGGGCCGGTTGAGGGGAAGAACCGCAATGAGATTTATCCGGTCCTTAACTCCTGTTGATCAGGGACTCAAGAGTCCGGTTCCCGCCATGCAGAAAGAGCGCAGCCATGACCGCGCATTCCAGGCCAAAGGGCAGGTAGCCGGCATAGCCCAGCACCGGCATGTAAAAAATGTGAAAACGCTGGATAAAGGGTATCGAGTATTCCCAGTGGGCCAGGCTCCCGGAATTCCACATCTCCCAGAAGAATCCGCAGACCAGGGCGGCGAGTGCCGGCAGCCAGACGGGCCGCCAGTCACCTTGCCGGAGCGATGAGAATATGGTTTTCTCGCCCATAACGGTTTGCAGTCCCGTGATTATCAGCAGCGGGGCGATCCAGAGGAGGGGGAACAGGTAATCGGGCCAGATCCCGATACCGGCAAGGCCCAGGGCCGCAATAATCAAAACGGTCCAGCCGCAGGGGACCGGATTCTCCAGGCTGACCGGCCACAAACCTGTCAGTGACGCGGCCAGGCGGGGAAAGGTGGCCAGGAATTCCTCGGTGCCGAGAACGGCGGGCAGGACCGTAGAGAAGCAGAGACTGGCATGAATCACATAACCGAGAGGCGAGAAATTTTCTATTCCCAGGTAATGCCAGTTCTGGACAAAGCGGTTCAGGTATTCAAAAAACCACCAGAATAACGAACTCAGTGGAAAGAGGAGCAGGAAAAAACGGCGGTTGTTCACCAGCAGACAACTGCCGCTGCGGTGATAGCTCAGACCGTTGACGGTTATGATATAACCGA
>JAADIK010000056.1 GCA_013151365.1 Deltaproteobacteria bacterium | reverse complement strand
AATTATCTGCGTATTTTTCGCCAGGCTTATTGGTTCCAACCGGATATCATTCCAACAGGATCAATAACAAGAAGGCAGGATAACACCGCAATGGTCCCTGGCCCTGCCAATCTTATTGGCCATACGCTACCTTGATTGAACAAGGAGGGATGGAGACGAGGCAGTGTTGATATGCAATTAAGTGTCTATTTATTATCTTGTTTTTTTGCCATAAACACAAGTTTATACGGATGAGAGCAGAGAATCTTGCCGCATTTACCGGAAAGCTTGAGGAGAAAACATGCAAAAAAAAGGAGCCTGCCCGGTTGGGCAGACTCCTTTGGTTGTTGAGATATGAAGAGGGGGACTACTTACTTGACAAACCCCCAGCCATTCATGCTCATGGGTACAGCCTTAACGGCTGCGGCTTGCAGGATGGATCCGTCGTAGAGCTTGACGTTGCGGTAACCAAGGAGGTCATGCAGGACATAATACCCCATGGCCGCAGACAGGCCCTGATTACTGTAGGTGATGATCTCGACGTTCTTGTTCGTGGGGATGCCTACGCCTTTGGCCATCTTTCGTAACTCTTTCAGATTCCTGAAAAATGACGGAGAAAAGTCGATACCGGCATTGGTCATGTACTTGGCCGGCCAGAGCAGTGCCCCCGGCAGGTGACCGAACCGCTTGATGTAGCTTCTTTTTTCCTGGCCAAAATATTCGTCTGCACCGCGGTTGTCGAGAAAAACGACCTTTTTGGAGCCGATCTTTTTCTTCACTTCCTTTAAGGTTGCAACCAGGGCCGGAACCGGCTTGGCCGTGAAGTTACCATATACAGGCGCACTATCTTGCGTGGTAACCTTTTTTCCCGCCCTGTCCCAGGCGGAGAATCCGCCGTCGAGAATAGCGACATTAGAGTGACCCAGGACATGAAGCGTCCAAAGTGCCCGGGCGCTCTTCGCGGTGTCACTGGCCGTGTTCCCTTCGTCGTACACCACGACAAAGGAACCGTTATTCACACCAAAGGTCCGCAGCATCTTAACCAGTTGATCCTGGCTGGGCATCATGAAACCGACAAAATCGGCATTCATGACCTGCCACGGGCCGAAGGCCCGAACCGCCCCCGGAATGTGATGCTGTTCATAATGAGTAAAATCACTCACATCCAGAACAACAAGGTTTTTCTGCTGCATGTGGCTGGCCAGCCAGCTGACGCTGACCAGATTGGCCGAGCCTGCGAAAGACAGGGCCGGAACACAGAAAAGGAATAAAATTGCGCCAATAAGTGACGCCCGTATTCTGTTCATAGCTTTCATCATTATCCTCCAAACAGTCATGTAATCTTGATTACTTATTGACATGTCCCCATGCGAACCGAACCAGGGGCAGCTTATCGTGACTCGCGTACTCCATCATGGATCCGTCAAAGACACTGACGTTCTTATAACCCAAGATACGATGGAGAACGAAATAGTCCAGGCCGGCAAACTGTCCGGAGTTGCAATAGACAATGATTTCAGCGTTCTTGTTTTTGGTCAGGCCGATCCCGCTTGCAATAGCGGCGAGGACCTTTTTAGCCTTGAGATAGGCCGGAGCGCGGTTGATCCCGGCATTGGTAAGATAAGGGGCAGGCATGTCGAGCGAACCCGGAATATGACCGAATCGTTCCACCTCGCCGCTTTTGGTCGTACCGAAATGCTGGTCGGCGCTACGAGCATCAAGCAGGATCACATTCTTGGCCTTGACAGCGGCCCGAACTTCCTTCAGCGTCGCCAACCTGGCGGGATTCAGCTTAGCGGTAAAATTGCCGGCCTTGGGGGTCGGCTTTTTATTGTCAATGATCCTTCCTTCAAAGGTCCATTTGGTGAAACCGCCGTCCAGGTATGAAACATTGTTCATGCCCATGGCTTCCAGGATCCAGCAGGAGGCTGCGCCCTTGGTCGCATCGGAGGCCGTATTGCCTTGGTCGTAGATAACAACATGACTGGATGAGTTTACCCCCAGACCACGCAGCAGCGCAGTCAAATCAGCCGGACTCGGCATCAACCGGCATGAGTCGTCTTCACTCATGGGCTCAAACTTCGCATAGGGCATGTTGACGGCACCGGGGAGGTGACCGACACCGTAATTCGTCACTGTTCTGACATCGATGAGGACAAGATTCTTGTCGCCAAGATGCCCGGCAAGCCATTTAGTGGTGACCAGGGGATTGACCCCGGCGGCTGTCGCCGTTCCGGAGAAACCTCCGGTCAGGATCAACAACAGCGTGATTATCGTTAATTGCAATCGTTTTCTAATCATGAACGTACTCCTTTTATTCTCGTTAGCACGAATGTTATGGACTTCACATTATCTGCCGTTGTCTTACCGCTTTAATTTGGCAGGGATTTTCTTAACAATGACTTTCAGATTGGCAGCCGGATCACCCGGAACCAAATCGTCTTTTGTCAGGAATAATTCCTTGTGTCCATGACACGCATTACAGGAACGGTTCTGCGGCGTATCCAGCTGGATACTGTGAACCGAGGCCGAGTTCCATGTAGGCAGGGCGTCATAATTAGAAACGAGATCCTTAGGACCGGGCGCTCCTTTCAACACTGCCTGAAAATAACGGAAGGAAGCCAGGGAATCCTTTTTCATAGGAGTATGGCGGACCAGGTTATATTCATAGGGGTTGTTGGGACCGCGATCGATATTTCTACCGATTTTGAAGGTGAACAGCGGATCTGACGGAAAAATAACCTTAATTTTTCCAGGTTGCTTTATATCGAGAGAAACGTGGCAATTTGCACAGTTGAAATACTTGTTGGCATGACAAACCGCACAGGCGATAGTACCGGCCTTATGGGCATTGTGCATGGCGATTTTGGAGCGGCCGGGTTTGGCGGCATCGGGATGACACTGGGTACAGCGGACGGTCTTGACCGCGTAGTAGCGATTGACGCCCTTCGGCTCGGTCTTGTGGAGCTCGGCGGCCTTATGGCAATCGACACAACCCATCTGTCCCTTTTCATAATGGACATCGGCGGTAGCGCCCAGTTTGCCCATATATTCACCGGCGAAGCGGGAACCATGGCAGGCGTAACACGTTTTGTCCATGGGCGGTGTTTTCATGAACTCGTGACGGTTGAGCAGGCCACCTTCCGCAACGGCCGGCCAGGCAACATGACAGCTGCCGCAACTGGCATGACAGTTTGCACAGTCAAGGCCCCAGGCTGCCGGCAACAGAGTATCACCCATTTTATGGGGTTTGGTTATGGTACCGACAATGTCCAGAATCCCGTTTAACTTGTAGTGCATGGAATTCTTGTAAGAAGCGGCTATGCCGTCATGACACTCCCCGCAGACCCCACTTCCGTCTTTTTCAGAAGGATCCTTGACCATGCCCTTATGGGCTTTGTCCTTGTCGCTGACATTAGTTCCCTTGTGACAGTTGATACAACCTATCTCGCCGTGAACCGAGTTGACAAAATTCTTGGAAACGCCATATGTATCCCGGCCCCTCACCTGAGGAGCAGAAACGCCTCAACCAGCTATCGCGGCGGCACTGCTGGCAGAAGCCGCCCCGTACCTGTCCATTGCCTCCAGGTCTGTATGACACTTGATACAGGCACTGCTCGAAGTCGCCTCCTGAGCGTAAAGATTACCTCCGGGGCTCATAAAGCAGATGAAACCCAGCAGAGATGCCGCTAACAGAGCCAATTTGTTCTTTTTGTTCATCCTCATTGCTCCTCCTGATGATGTTTTCTTTGTTGCCCTTTTTCCTCAGCCAAAGAAACCGGCAAGACCTCGACCGTCCCTCCCTGGACAAGGGAAACATTTATATAATATTACCACGTTGTAGATCTTTGCACATGTGGCAAATTGTCGCAGCCTTGAAAAGATTCAATAAAATCCAGATCAATCAACAGGTGTCTCTAACAGGGTTTGCAAAGGGAATGATCATTGCCGGCAACGAGGATCAGCCGGACCGCGGCCGGGGACGTGAGCGAAAAAACGAGAAAAAAACAGGACGAGGCCGGCAGTGATCAGTTTTTCACGGCGCTCTCCGCAAAACAAAATGTACCGGCACCAGGACCTCCATCGCTATCGGCAGGCCGTCCTTGGTTCCCGGCGTAAAACGCCATTTTTTTACCGCTTCCAGGGCAGCCTCGTCCAGAATGGGATAGGTGCTGCCGGTCCGGACGGACACGGCTCCCACCGTACCGTCTTTTTTCACCTCGACGGCCAGGAGCACCGTTCCCTGCCAGCCCCGGCGGCGGGCCAGGCGGGGATATTCAGGCGCCGGATTCAAATCATAGGCGGGTTCGGCCAGGCGGATAACGCCGGCCGCCGACTTCTGCGCCGCGATGTCGGCGGCCACCCCGGTCCCCGGAATGGACTTGTGCGCCGCCGTCTTTTGTTTTTCCTGCCGGCGCAACGGTCTCGCTTCGGCAGACCTTGGCGCAATCTCTTTTTTGACCGGTTCCGGAATCACTTTTTTTCGTTTATCAACCGCCTTCGGCCGTAGCGGCTTCACCGGTTCGGGAGGTTTCACCGGCGGCGGCTTCACCGGCTTCTCCGGTTTTTTTATCACCGCCGGGGCCGGGACCTTGACCGCGGCAGGCCCGGTCTCCTGTTCCGGCGCGGCCCGGACAAGGCTTACGGTCACCTCCCGCACCGCCGGTATCCGCGGCGGAGAATCCGGCCCGGACGGCAGCCGCATGCGCAAAAACAGGACATGGCAGGCCAGGGCCAGCACCAGGGCCGTGAGCAACCGCTGCACGGCTTACCTCTTCCGCTCTGCCTGCAGGGACAGGGCGGAGATGCCGGCAGCGTTGATCCGGTCAAGCACCCGATAGAGTTGCTGGTAGGAAACCGTCTTGTCGACAAAAATCAAGACCGCCGGTTTGGTTGAACCCTTGCCGGCCTCCTGCCGCAGCCTGGTTTCCAGCCCGGCCAGCGTCATTTTTTCCTTGTTCAGGTACACGACCGCCCTGCCCCCCTGATCCACTACCGATACGGACAAAGACGATTCCGGAGCCCGGACGGTGCGGCTCGAAACCGGCAGGTCCACATCCATTCCCCGCTGCACCGCCATGGACAGCATGGCGTAGATAAAGAAAACCAGCAGGAGAAAAACGATATCAATAAGCGGCACCATCTCGATACGCACCGGCCTGGTTATGACGCGCTTGCCGATTTTCATGCCGCGTCCCGCCCTGTTTTGCCGTTTTCGGCGACTGCGCGCTCACAGGCCAGCTCAAGGCCGGTGGCGTACTTTTCCATCTCATGACAGGCATGGTCGATACGGCTGTTGAAATAATTGTAGGGAAAGACCGAGGTAATGGCGATGCCGAGCCCGGCCGCCGTCGTGATCAGCGCCTGGGCTATGCCGCCGGTCACCGCCCTGGGGTCTTGCAGGCCGGACATCCCCAGGACCTTGAACGAGGTGATGATGCCGAGGACCGTCCCGAAAATGCCGAGCAGCGGCGACACGGTGATCATGGTGTCGAGCACCCCCATAAACCGCTGCATCTCCCTGATCTGCTGCTCGGCTTCGGCCTCCATGGCCTTGCCCATGTCAAAATTACGGTGCAGGATGCCGGAGACCAGCACCCGGACCACATGATTACGGCTGCCCTCCGTCCGCTGCCTGATCCGTTCCCACTGTCCCTGGGCGGCCAGCCCGAGGATCTCGCCGGGTAAATCGCGGCTGCGCCGCCAAAAGGCGCCCAGCCAGAACATGGTCCGCTCCAGGATGACAACCAGGGCGAGAAAAGAACAGGCCAGCAGCGGCCACATCACCGGGCCGCCGCTCTGAAATACTTCCCAGATTCGCATGATGAAATTGTCCGTTTAGCGGAAATAAAAAAAAACCCGGATCGATA
The DNA here is from genome assembly GCA_013151365.1 of Deltaproteobacteria bacterium. GTDB lineage: Bacteria > Desulfobacterota > Desulfobulbia > Desulfobulbales > Desulfobulbaceae > BMS3Abin13. Next base: position 12,100 of record JAADIK010000056.1, on the reverse strand, counting down.
ATAATCGATCCGGGGTCCCTGATTTTCCCGCAGATTCGTCGTCAGCAGTCCCTGATCCACGGAGCTCTGCTATAATTTTTTCAGGCAGGTCTTCTGACTTTCCCACCCTGACGGCGGCCTTCCCGTTGCGCCTCGGCGCAACAGTGGCACTCCATGCCGACAGGGTCTTTTCTTCCCCGAAGAAAGAGGGATTACAGCGGCGGGCCCGTCCCCGATTCGCACGGGGTTCCCTTTTCATCCGTCTCGGCGGAACCTGAAAAACTCTGTAAGTTTGTTAAGTATAATACTTTGCTGAGTACAATAAAACGGAAATCAAGTCAATTTCTTTGTTTTTATCTCCAAAAATCCGAGTCACACCGGGCTTGTAAAATTGACAGACCTGCCGGGAGCAGGTATAAATTAAGCAAAGGGAACTTTCAGTGTTCGGCAACCGGCATTCCCGTTGCCGGCACTCTTTTTCCGTCATCTTTTCCAGCAGGTACGACTATGACCGGCGGGTTGATGTTGACTCTCAGACACCACGGCCTCTTTCTCGCTCTAACCGCTGCGTTCTTCTGCCTTGCGCTCCTGATTTCTACTCCGTCATTCGCCGGCAGCAAGGGGCAGGTAGCAAGATATATCGGCTCCAAGGCCTGCCAGCCCTGCCACAAAAAAGAATATGCCAGTTTTACCAAGTATGCCCAAAAAAGCAAATCATACCAGGCTATTGAACGACTAAAGAAGGGTCTGAGCAAAAATGATCTGAAAAAGTGCTACGGCTGTCATACCACGGGTTACGGCAAGCCCGGCGGCTTTGTCAGCGTCGAAAAGACTCCCGGGCTGAAAAACGACGGCTGCGAGGTCTGTCACGGGCCGGGCTCGATCCACGCCAGGACCCGGGATCCCGCCGCCATCAAAAGTCACCTGACCAGGAAAGATTGCGACGTCTGCCATATCTCGGCCCGGATCAAGGCCTTCAGGTACACACCGCTTATTCACGGCGGGGGCCATTGACATGTTCAGCGTCCTCGATCCCATCAGGAAACGGCTGGCCCTGAAGATCCTGATCGTCCTCACCATCAGCGTGGCCCTGGTTATGGGTGCGATCATCGGCATCAGCGTTAAAAACCAGCGGGAACAGATCCGGGCGAGGATGACCGAATTCGGCCAGGAGATGAAATCCCTGGCCTATGCCGGGATCAAGCATCCCATGTCGGTCGGCGACAGCGCCTCGATTGAAAAACAGTTTTTCGACATCAGGAACCAGTTGCACGGTACGGAAATCGTGATCTGCGATTTCGACCAGCGGATTGTCTTTGCCACCGATACGAAGAGAATCAACACCTCCGTCTCCCGGTTCGTCCACAGCCCGCAGGCCCTGGCGGCCCTCGGGAAACTCCTGCACAACGACGCCCCCGGCCACCAGGTATCATTTGAAGAGGAACAAAACGGCAAAAAATACCTGATTACCATCCATCGTATTCTCAATGAAAAGGAATGCCATCACTGCCACGGCGCCACCAGGAAAGTGCTGGGCAGCCTGCTGACCAAGCGCTCCACCGATGCCACCTATGCGGCCATAGCCTCGCTGCGCAACACAACCATCGCCATCAGCGTCCTCGGCATCGGGGTCATCATCGCGCTGATCTATTTCCTGCTGACCAAGCTGGTCACCAGGCCCGTCAGCGAACTGGCCGCCAAGGCGGAACAACTGGCCCGGGGGGACCTTACCGTGTCCGTGCCGGTCCGGAGCGAAGATTCCATCGGCGTCCTCGGCGAGTCCTTCAACTCCATGGTCACCAGCATCAAGGAACAGATCGAGGTGGCCCGCAGCCTGAAAAAAGTCATCGCCGACCCCCTGTTCATGGTCGACCTCGACATGGTCGTGACCTACATGAACGAGGCATGCGCCCTGACCACCGGCTACAGCAGGGAGGAGACAGAAGGCAAACTCACCTGCCGCGAAATTCTCCACAGCGACATCTGCGACAAGACCAACTGCCCCGTGCAAAGGACCTTCACGGAAGGGCTCCCCGTCAAGGGCATCAGGACAACCATCGTCAGCAAAACAGGGAAGAAAATCCCCATCATGACCAGCGCCAGCGCCCTGAAAGACGCCCATGGCCGAATTGTCGGCGCGGTGGAGGTGTTCAAGGACATCTCCGATGTTATCGAGGTCGAGAGGCTGCAGTATATCAAGCAGATGGCCAAGCGCGAGGAAGAACAGCGCCAATACCTCGAACTAAGGGCGGAGAATCTTTTAGAAGTCCTGGCCCAGGCTTCCGAGGGCAACCTGAAGGTCCGGGCGGCCTTGTCCGGCGAAGAATGCGACAATGACAAATGCGTTATGGACAAAATCGCCGCCCATACCAACCAGATGCTCGACAACCTGGAAAAGCTCTATAACAAGATATCCTCTTTCAGCCGGGAACTGGAACATGAGGTCGCCCGGCGCACCATGATGCTCAGGGACCGCACTCTCCTTCTGGAGCAGGCCAACCGCGAGCTGCGGGAGCTTGACCGGCTCAAGTCATCCTTCCTGGCCAACATGTCCCACGAACTGCGAACCCCGATGAATTCCATCATCGGCTATACCGCCCTCCTCCTCGACCGGGTGGACGGCGAAATCAACGAGGAGCAGGAAAAGAGTCTGCAGAAGGTGGCCAACAACGCCAAGCACCTCCTGCAACTCATCAATGACATTCTCGATATGTCGAAAATTGAATCCGGCAAGGTCGAACTCGTTCCCGAGGAAACGGACATCAAGGAGCTCATTGAAACGACCGCCTCCACTTTCAAGCCCGCCCTTGAGGAAAAAAACCTGACGATCGACTTTGATTTCGCCCCTGACCTGCCGCCGGTCTTTATCGACGATGACAAGACCAGGCAGATCCTGAACAATCTCCTGTCCAATGCCGTCAAGTTCACCGAACGGGGCGGAATCACCATCCATGCCCGCCCTTCGAGCATCGGCATCCAGCCGGGCGAGAAGCCGCTTTTCGTTGAAGTCTGCGTGGAAGACACCGGCATCGGCATCAAGAAAGACGACATGGGCAAGCTCTTCGACAAATTCAGCCAGATCGACGTCTCCACCATCCGCCAGTACGAGGGTACCGGCCTTGGTCTCAGTATTGCCCGGGGCCTGGTTGTCCTGCACAAAGGTGTCATCTGGGCGGAAAGCGAATTCGGCAAGGGCACCAGGCTGATCTTCACCCTGCCTGCCCAGAAAAAGGTGTTTGACAAACCGTCAGAGCCGGTGCTTGAACCGATCATGGCGAAAAAATTCGCCGAATATTTCAATAAGCCGGCCGAGACCTTTCTCAAGGAACCGACCTACGGCGGCAAGGTCATCAGGTGCTGGGAATATACCCACTGCGGCCAGACCAGCTGCCCGGCTTACGGCAGCAAGGAACACCGTTGCTGGCTTATCGCCGGCACGCACTGCAAAGGAATCCAGGTGGCCAAGTACCCTGAAAAAGTGGAATTCTGCAAGGCCTGCGAAGTGCTTGAAAAGCTGGTACTCAGCAAAAACAACAAGCCGGCCGGGGACAACGGCAACGGGGACCAGGAGGTCCAGGCGGCGAATCCGGCCGGCAGCGAAACGGCCCGCAAAACAATACTGGTCATTGACGACAACCCCGAGGTCATCGAGCTGATACGGAAAAATATCGGCACCGCCTACAACGTTATCGGCCTGGTGGACAGCGAAAATGCGGTCGACAAAGCCCTTGAAGTACGGCCAGCCGCCATTACCCTGGATATCATGATGCCGGGCAAGGACGGCTGGCAGGTCCTGCAGGAGCTGAAAAGCAACCCGGAGACCCAGGATATCCCGGTCATCATCCTGTCGATCGTCGACGACAAGAACAGGGGCTTCAGCCTGGGGGCCGCGGAATACATCGTCAAACCGATCAATAAAAAGGTCTTGCTGAATAAATTGAAAAACCTGGAGAAGCTGACCCGGATCAAGAAGGTACTCATCGTTGACCCTGATCCGGCGACCAGGGAACTCATGGCCGGCTTCCTGAGAGAGGCCGACGTGGAACTGACGGCCGCGGCGAACAGCCGGGAAGCTCAGGACGCCCTGAACCGGACGAAACCGGACCTTATTATAGTCAACCTGATCATGCCTGATTCCGGGTCCGGACTCGATCTCGTCAAACATGTCAAGGCGGAAGAAAAAACAAAAAATATCCCCTTTATCCTTATCACCGAGAAGGATTTGAGCGGCGAACAGATTATGAAACTAAACGGCGGCATCCAGGCGATCCTGAACCGGGGCCTGCTGGAAGAGAACGTCCTGCTGGCGGAACTCAAAGAGATAATCAGCAAGATGTAACAGGGCCTTCGGGACGAGCCGGAAATATTGCATGGAGCATCACCTCAAGCCGTCACAAATTCAGGGAAAAGAAACCCTTCGTGATCTCGCAGACACGGAACACGAAGGTAATATGGAGCTATCCGATGGAAGAACAAAACAAACCGCCCAAAAAAATCCTGGTTGTGGATGACAATCTGGACAGCCGGGAGCTGGTGATCAAAATCCTGAAAAACAAAGGATTACAACTTGTTGAAGCAGTTGACGGCGAGGACGCCATTAAAAAAGTCGCGGCAGAGATGCCGGATTTGATCCTGATGGACATTTCACTGCCCAAGATCGACGGCCACGAGGTGACCCGGCGGCTGAAAAGCGACCAGGCCTTTGCCGCAATCCCGGTCATCGCCCTCACCGCTCATGCCATGAAGGGTGACAGGGAGAAGGCGCTTGCCGCCGGCTGTGAAGGCTATATCACCAAGCCCATCAATGTCCATGAGCTTTACGACCGGATCAAACCCTTTCTGGATTGACCGCCGGCGGAGCTGCAACTGTGGAAAAGAAGGCAAAAATCCTGATTGTCGACGATACCATCGACACCGTTGAACTGCTGACCAAAAGGTTCCGGGCCGAGGGGTATGACACCGCGGCCGCCTATGACGGCGAAGAGGCCCTGCAACAGGTGCGGGAATACGAGCCGGACATCATTCTCCTGGACGTGATGATGCCCAAGCTGGATGGTTACGAGGTCTGCCGGCGGCTAAAAAAAGACGAGATCACGAAGCATATTCCCATCCTCATGCTCACCGCCAAGAGCGAGGTCCCGGACAAGGTCAAGGGGCTTGACACCGGCGCCGACGGCTATCTGACCAAGCCCTTTGACTACAAAGAGCTGGCCGCCAGGGTCAGGTCCCTCCTGGCCCGCAAAGACGCCAGCATCAAACAGGCTGAACGGGAAAAGCTGGCCGCCCTCGACCAGATGGTGGACGAGGTCTCCCACGAGGTGCGCAACCCGCTGGTGACCATCGGCGGTTTTGCCCGGCGCGTCAGGGACAATCTGGCGCCGGATGACCCGAACATCAAATATCTCGACATCATTTTACAGAATGTCGTGGCGCTCGAAAAAATGGTCGCCAAGCTGCTGGCCCTCAAGTCCGCCACTCTGTCCTACACGGAGACGGCCGACATGAACGAAATTATCAAGCTGGCCCTGAGCCGGAACGATTCGCAGATCAGGGACAAAAAAATCACCGTGGAAACCCGCCTGATGGAAAATCCGCCCCTGATCCCGGCCGACCGTGACAATCTCGCGACCGCCATCGCCTGTATCATCGAGAACGGCATCGAGGCCATGGAGAACAGCCCCGAAAAAAAACTCACCATTGCCTCCGGGGTGCATGAAGGTTTTTTTGAAATCGAAATCAGCGACAGCGGCAAAGGCATTTCCCGGGACGTGATCAAAAATATCTATGACCCTTTTTCCACCTCGAAAATCTATGGTCCGGGTCTCGGGCTCACCTTTGCCTTGAAGACCATCCAAAATCACAAGGGCATGATTTCCGTGCAGAGCGAGGTCGACCACGGCAGCCGCTTTACCATCCGTTTACCCATCAAGCCCGCCGGCCCGCCGCGCGTTGAGGAGCCCGCCGTGAACGAAGGAAGCCGCGCGTAACCGTTCACCAGGGACGACAACCTCGGGGGAGATGCAACCCGTACGGGTTCACCAGTTTTACAAGGGCTTGCTGGCCACCATATGCAGAACCAGGTCGAGCATCCGGTTGGAATAACCCCACTCGTTGTCGTACCAGGACATGACCTTCACGGAGTTGCCCAGGACCCTGGTACAGAGCCCGTCAACAATGGACGAGTGCGGATCCCCCTGAAAGTCAATGGAAACCAGGGGCTCTTCGGTATAGCGCAGGTAGCGGTTGGCCGCCTCCTGCAGGGCCTGGTTCACCTCGGGGACCGTGGTTTCCTTTTCCACCTCCATTACCACATCCACCAGCGAGACATTGGGCGTCGGCACCCGCACCGCCAGGCCGTCGAACTTGTTCTTGAGTTCCGGCAGCACCAGGGCGACCGCGGCCGCGGCGCCGGTCTTGGTGGGAATCATGGACATGGCGGCGGCCCGGGCCCGGCGCAGGTCGTTATGCGGAAAATCAAGCAGCCGCTGGTCGCCGGTATAGGCGTGAATCGTGGTCATCAAGCCCCGCCTGATCCCGAAATGATTCAGAATAACCTGGGCCACCGGGGCCAGGCAGTTGGTCGTGCATGAGGCATTGGAAACCACGTGGTGCTCGGTGGGATCGTATTCATCTTCATTCACGCCCATGACAATGGTCTTGACCCCGCCTTTTGCCGGGGCCGAGATAATCACCTTGGCCGCCCCGGCGTCGATATGGGCCTTGGCCGAATCAGCGTCCCGGAAAAGACCGGTACACTCCAGGACATATTCCGCCCCGAGATCCATCCAGGGGATATCCTTCGGCTGCCGGTGGCTGGTGACGGTAATAGGCCGCCCGGCCGCCACAATGCCGTTCTCGGCCGCCGTGACCTCACCGGCGAAAACGCCCATTATTGAATCGTACTTGAGCAGGTGGGCGATGGTCCGGACGTCGGTCAGATCGTTGATGCCCACCACCTCGATATCCGCAAACGCCTCGTCCTGGCTGATTGCCCGGAAAATATTCCTGCCGATCCGCCCGAACCCGTTGATCCCTATTTTTACAGTCATGGCCCATTCCTCCCGTTCGATCTCGTCATTTAGTAAGCCGTCACAGGCACCCCATCTTCACGCGGTCTCTCCCGCCCGCATAGAGGGACTATAGCGAACGGAAGCGACTACGTAAATCTGTGGCACCTGTGGCGGCTTACAGGTTGGATACAAGCAATAGCGCAGAGTTTCACACCCTGTGATCAGTTACGTCATTTATGCCACACCAAGCAGCTGCCGGTTCTCACGAACAACGGCCTGCAGTTGCACCAACCTGGTTATCGCCTCATCGCATGTCGGACTCGCGGCCAGCGCCTTCTGATACATCCGCAGCGCCTGCGGGAACCACTGGCCGCGCAGATAACTCCTGCCCGCGGTACAGAAGCCCTCGGCGGCATCACCGTAGAACATATCCGTAAACACCGCCTCCAGGGTTTCTCCCCATAACAGCCGCAAAACATCTTCCCGTTCCGCCAGCAGGCGGACCACCAGCATGTTCCGGGCTAGATCCGGCATCATCAGCCGCAGGATGAAAGCGGCATGAGTCAACAAAAAGGCGATCTGTTCCATCTGGCCGACCACATCGGCGGCGGCCCGGCTGATCAGCCCCCGGACATCGATCATGCTCTCCAGCCGGGGAACCGGGGCCGGAACCGGACCGGAAAACAGCTCCGGGCCGGCCGGAAAATTCCGCATCTGACAGGCGGCCGGGCCATAGCTGTTCAAGAGATAAATATTTTCCTTGAGCTTCATGGCCTCGTGAAAAACCGCGCCGACAAGCCAGTCGACCAGGCTGCCGCCCTGCCCCCGAGGTTCATCGCTTTTCGGCCAGACGAGATGGCAGAGATCCTTCAACCGCCACAGGGGGCCTTTTTCGCTTTCCGTGCCCACCATGACCGTAAGCCGGTCCCACAGCCTTGTCCGCACCTCGCCGGTCTGCCGGTCAAGCAGATCGGCACAGGGATCGGCCAGGGGCCTCCGGCACTCCAGGTAGATCAGATAAATATCCTCGAAGGACCGGGTGAGACGAAAAAACTCATCAATCGCCCGGCGCACAAAAAAATCATGCCGTTTCGCAAACCACGGATTCCGCCGCTCCGGCGGATCACCGTTTGGTGCCGACTGCCCGGTTGTCATGGCTCAGTAACGACAGACCATCCTTCCGGCCTGCTCATAGAGTTCAAGATAACGGCCCACGACCTTCTCCCAGGTATGGTGTTCGTAAATACGGCGGACAGCCGCCTGCTGCATGGTTTTGATTCCGGCCGGCGACGAGCGGTAGAGCGTCATGGCCCGCCACATGGTTTCGCCCAGGGCCGACGGGCTGTGGTCCTGGTAAGCGAACCCCGTGGTCCCGTCGATCACCTTGACCAGGCCGCCCACGTAATGAACAAGGGGCAGGTTCCCGAACAACTGGGCGATATAATCGGTCAGGCCGCAGGGTTCGTACAGGGAAGGAATCAGGAAAAAGTCACCGGCCGCATACACCTGCATGGCAAGATCGGGATCATAGCCCTGGAGGAAACAGATCCGGCCACCGAACTCATCGCCGTCCGCCAGCTCGATAAGGCGGGCCTCGAATTCGGGGGCGCCGCTGCCCAGAATCAGCATCTGAAAATCGGCGTCCTCGGCCAGGAGCGACTCAAGGCTATGCACCAAAAGATCGACGCCCTTCTGAAGGGTCAGGCGGCCGACAAAGGTAAAAAGCGGCTGCTCCGGTTTTTCGGCCAGGAAACCGTGCTGCACGACCCGGTGCCGTTTTTTTACCCGGCTCAGGGAATGTATCAGTGTTTCCTTGCAGATCCTCTTGCCTTCCAGGTGGCCGCCGGCCACGTCAAAGGCGGCGGGCAGGCCCAGTTTTTCCGGCTCCGCCGGATCAAAATCCTGCGGGTTGATACCGTTGGTGATGCCGGCCAGGCGCACCCCCCGTTGCAACAGAGCATGGCCGAGCCCGCCGGTCCGCACGTCTTCATCCGTCTCCTGCAGTTCACGGGCATACTGCTCACTGACCGTATTGAGCACCGCATAGTCGGCGGCGGCGATAAAGGGATCAAAGCTGTCGTTCAGCGTGTTGGCGCGAATCACCCGGTCGGGCAGGCCGGTAACGGCGGCGGCGAACTCAAGATCGGCCACGTCCTGGTGGTAACCGATTCCCGCGTTGTGTACCGTCACCACGCAGCCGCTGTGCCGGAAAAAATGACTATAACCCTCGTGTTCCCGGAGCATGGCCGGCAGGACCGCGGCATGACCGTCCTGGCAGTGGATCACGTCGGGCCGCTCATCCAGGAGAATCATCAGGGCGATGGCCGCCTTCTGCAACAGGATATTCATGGCGAAATAATCATAATGACCCATGCCCTGACGCTGCCAGGAATGCCGCTTTTCTTCCTCGGCGGTATAAGCGTAAACCCCGAGTTTTTCGGCAAAGCGCTCCGCCTCCGCCAGGAAAACGGTGACGCCCTGGATCTCGTTCTGCCAGATCGAAACCGCCTCCCGGCGGTTCTCGTCAACGTAATTCATGTCCACGTCAAAGGTCCGGTGCCAAAACTGCCGGGACAGGGCGTCACCTGCTGCCGGCCCGGCAGCGACAGCGGCTTGAAGCCAAGGGTCCGGGGCTCCATAAAGCCGTAGCGGGGGATAATCACCCGCACCGCGCAACCGCCGTGCTCGACCAGGGCCTCGGCCAGCTGCCGGCACACATCCTTGACCCCGCCGGCTCCGGCCAGGCCGTCATACTCGCGGCTGACCATCCAGACGCTGCGAATCTTCCGTTTATCAACAGTGACGGTTGTCATGATCTTTTAACCTTCGGCCGGTTTCAAGCAGGGCCAGTTGCCGCAGGAGATGGTCGGCCAGAGTCAACCGCACCATGGCCTCGCACACCGGCACGATCCGGGGGATGGCCGAAATATCGTGCCGCCCGCCCACCTTGATGACAACCGGCTCGTTGTTCAGGTTGACGGTCTGCTGCTCTTTGGCGATGGAGGGGATCGGCTTGACCGCCACCCGGACGATGAGATCCCCGCCGCTGGAAATTCCGGCCAGGATACCGCCGGCATTGTTCCCGAGGAACCCGGCTGGGGCGATGGCATCGTTATTTTCCGAGCCGGTCATTTCTGCCGCCTGAAAGCCGGCGCCGATCTCCACCCCTTTGACCGCGCCGATCGACATGAGGGCGCGGGCCAGCTCCCCGTCGAGCTTGTCGAAAACCGGCTCGCCCAGGCCCGGCGGGCAGACCGCCCGGATTTCGACAATCCCGCCCAGGGAATCACCCTGGCTCCGGACCTCGCTGATCCGCTCTTCCATGCGGGCGGCGGCCTCGTTATCCGGGCAAAAAAGCCGATTCTCCCGGATGACGGCCAAATCCCTCTTGTCGGTCCGAACTCCGCCCAGGGCCACGGTATAGCCGGTGACGTCCATGCCGTGCACCCGTAACAGTTGACCGGCCACGGCCCCGGCCGCCACCCGGGCCGCCGTTTCCCGGGCCGAAGCCCTGCCGCCGCCGCGATGATCGCGGATGCCGTACTTGGCCTGGTAGCTCATATCACCGTGCCCGGGGCGAAACACATCCTTCAGGTTGTCATAGGATTTGGAATGCGCGTCCTTATTGAAGATGACAAGAGAAATCGGGGTGCCGGTGGTCAGCTCGCACGGGGCGTTATCCGGCCGGAAGGTGCCGGACATGATCTCGACGACATCCGGTTCCCGGCGCGGACTCTCCCCGGCGCTCTTGCCCGGCCGCCGGCGCTCCAGCTCCTGCTGAATAATTTCCGGCGTCAGCTCGATGCCCGGCGGACAACCGTCAATGACCGCGCCGATGGCCCGGCCATGCGATTCTCCCCAGGTCGTCACCCGGAACAAGGTGCCAAAAGTATTTCCTGCCATAGTTCAACCCTCAGGCGCACAAAAACAAAGTTGCTCGATTTCCGCGGCGATATCTTCCGGCGTCCGATGCTCCGTCTCGATGACCACATCCGAACCCAGCCGGTATAATGGTTCCCGGGCGGCCAGCACCTCTTCAATCTCCCGGCCAGGATCAATTCCCGTCAACGACGGCCGCTGGACGGCTGACGCAACATCCGCTTCCAGGCGCTGTCTGATGGTCGCGGCGCCGGCCCGCAGCCAGACAACCAGGCTGCCCTTTCTTAATGCCCGCCATGCGTCCTGGTGCAGAATTGCGCCGCCGCCGGTGGCGATGACCACCCCTTCGGTTCCGGCCAGCTCGACCAGCAGGGCCTGCTCCATCTTCCGAAAAGCCGGCCAGCCCCGCCGGCGGACAAACTCCGCGACACTGCTCTTCATCCGGGCGCACAGTTCATCGTCGGTATCGATAAAGCGATATTGCAGCCGCGCGGCCAGCCGGCCACCCACCGCCGACTTCCCCGTTGCCCGGAAGCCGGCCAGCACGATCCGGGCGGGGATACCATCCCGGCTGGAAGATGCCGCCCCTGTTTCCTTTTCCCTTACCACCATAGTAACAAGTTCACCATAAAGTGAAAACCGCATTCATGTTCAGGGACAAAGCGTCTCCGCTGTTTTTTCTCTTTTTTCAGTAATGAAAACCTGACATAATCACGATCCGCAACTTTTTTCTTTCCTTTTCATGAGACGATATTTACTGTATCCTGTAACTGCCTGCAAAGCAAAAAGAAACGGAGGCTGCTCAAGGACAAAATGGAATACAAGGATTACTACCATATTCTCGGTGTTTCCCGGGATGCCCCCCAGGATGAAATCAAACGGGCCTATCGCCGCCTCGCCCGCAAGTACCATCCCGACATCAGCAAGGAAACCAACGCCGAGACAAAATTCAAGGATGTGGGGGAGGCCTACGAGGTCCTCAGTGATCCGGAAAAACGGGCCGCTTACGATAAGTTCGGCGCCAACTGGCAGGCCGGTCAGGATTTCAAACCACCGCCGAACTGGGATGCCGGTTTCGAATTTTCCGGGGCCGGATATACCGAGGCGGATAGCGGCGGTTTCAGTGATTTCTTTGAAGAACTCTTCGGCCGCAGCCGCTATACCACCGGCGGCGGAACCCGGAGAAGCTTCCGCATGCAGGGCGAAAGTCAGCATGCCAAGATCGTCATCCG
>JAADIK010000169.1:6198-21748 GCA_013151365.1 Deltaproteobacteria bacterium | reverse complement strand
GTGAAGACCGGTAAATGTATTTATTCGGCAATAATACAACAAATTCCACATATTGCATGGAGAATTACCTCAAGCCGTCACGGATTCAGGATTCGCCACCAGGGGCTTGACAGGTTCGGCCGGAATCGGGCAGAGTTATTTTTTAGAAAGATCACCTGGACCCCGGTGTACAAGTTCGCGGCCGGCCGGGACATAACCGGGACAACCACAGGGGGACCACTGTCATGACCAAGCCGACGACACGATTGACCCAGACCGTCAAGGGGGCGGGCTGCGCGGCGAAACTCGCGCCGGGAGACCTGGACCGCGCGCTCTGCGGGCTGGATCTGCCCGTGGATGAAAATCTCATCGTCGGTCTGGAACGGGCGGATGACGCCGGCGTATACCGGATTTCCGACGATCTCGCCCTGGTCCAGACCATTGATTTTTTTCCGCCGATGGTCGACGATCCGTATTGCTTCGGGCAGATCGCCGCCGCCAATGCCTTGAGCGATATTTACGCCATGGGCGGTACGCCGAAGACCGCCATGAATGTGGTCGCCTTTCCCGCCAAAAGCATGGATATTTCGATCCTGCGGGCCGTGATCGATGGCGGTCTGCAGACGATGCGGGAGGCCGGAGTCGTTCTGGTCGGCGGTCACACCGTCGAGGACGCTGAACTGAAGTACGGGCTTTCCGTGACCGGTTTTATCCATCCGGGCAGGATTCTTACGAAAAAGAAGCTGCGGCCCGGCGATCGTCTGCTTCTCACCAAGCCCCTGGGGACCGGGATCATCTGCACGGCTATCAAGGGCGGGATGGCCGGGCCGGAGGTGACGGACAAGGTTGTTCGCGCCATGGCCACCCTGAACCGGGATGCGGCCCTGGTGATGCGGGACTATCCGGTCCGTGCCTGCACGGATATCACCGGTTTCGGCTTCCTGGGCCACCTGGCCGAAATGGTGGTGGACTCGGGCCGGGGCGTGCGGATCCGGGCAACAGACGTGCCGGTGTATCCGGAGGCCCTGGAATGGGCCGCCATGGGACTGGTTCCGGCCGGGGCCTACAATAACCGGAACTTCAGGGGCCCTTTTGTCGATTTTGCCCGGAGCGTCCCGCAAAACCTGCAGGACCTGCTCTTCGACCCCCAGACTTCGGGCGGCCTGCTCATCGCGGTCGATAGCGGGGCCGCGCGCGACCTGGTCGACGCCCTGGCCGCCCGGGGGGTTGCCGGGGCCGCGATTGTCGGCGAGGTGGTTGCCGAACCAAGAGAAAAGATTATTGTTGAATAATTGTAGCTGGTTAGCTGCGCTACATCTTCGGGCGATCAGAGCGTCCCGCAGGGCGGCGCGGTGGCGGTCGGAAAATGTGTTTATTCGGCAATAATGCAATAACTGCCACATGTTGTATGGAGTGGCACCTTTAGCCGTCACGGATTCAGCAACTGTGATTAAAGTCAAGATTTTCAGCGGAATAATCTTGCCATTTTGTACCATTTTTAACCATTGCATTGAGTATGGTTATGAGCTTCCTCATACTGGCAACAATCGCGACTTTTGGCTTTTTGCCTGCGTTAATGAGTCGGTCATGGAATTTTTTAATCACTGGATTAAATCGTACCGCTACTAATGTTGCCATGTATAGTACCGATCTAACATTCGCCCGGCCTCCCCATACGGCTCTCGTACCTTTGAATTTACCGCTGTCTCTATTAAAGGGGGCGACACCTACCAAAGCCGAGATCTTTCGATTTTCAAGCTTACCTAATTCCGGCAGGCTCGTTAAAAGGGCCAGTGACAATATGGGGCCAACGCCAGGGACGCTTTTTACGATTTCATCTTGTTTGCGCCATATGGGCGACTGCTTGATCCGCTTCTCAAGCTCGTCTTCGCTGTCTTTTATGCGTTTTTCAAGCCATTTAATATGCTTTTCTATGTCTTTTTTAATCTTTGTTCGCATGGTAGGAAGTCGGTTTTTTTCGGCAGTCAACATGTCTACAAGCTGCCTGCGGCGGGTCAGAACCTCGGTTAGCTCTTTGGTCTGCTCATCTTTTAACGGTCGTATTTCAGGCTTAATTGACTCCCCAAAACGGGCAATGATGTCCGCGTCAATGCGGTCTGTCTTCGCAAGCGTTCCGATCGCCTTCGCAAAATTTCTTATTTGGCGAGGGTTAATAATAACGACTGGCAACCCTGCAGTGGCTAAGGCTGAAGCCACTGGCATCTCCAGTCCACCTGTTGCTTCCAACACAATGAGATCAGGGGAAATCTCTGCGAGTTTGTCAATCAGCGGACCGAACTCTTTTTCGCAGTTAGATATAGTCCAGAACGCCTTCCCTGGGCGTGACGCAATATCCAATTTTTCTTTTGCTACATCAATACCAACAACTCGTTTTACGTCTGACATTTTTCTGGTTCCCTACCTTGTAGATGCGGGCTTGGTGTCCCTGGTAACTGTTCGGGTTAACTCAGAGATAGACGAGACGGTCAACGCTGAATCACGGGCTTATATATCCCACAGGAGTAACGACCTGTCTCGCCACAATTTTGAATATTTTTCACGAGGCCGGGGCGGCCGCTTTGAGGAGTTATTCCGTCGCAAGCTTCCAGACCCCGGCTCCGAATTACTCGGTATTCTTTTTAATAGATTTTGTTTTAATGTCATTTGAAAGATACAAGCAAGACAGAGGAGGATTGCATGACAAACGAACTGGACTGCCGGGGACAGGCTTGCCCGGCCCCGGTATTGCAGGCCAAGGAGGTTCTGGAAAAAGACGCCCCCGACGCCCTGACCGTTATCGTCGACAATGAGGCGGCCTGGCAGAATGTCAGCCGTTTTCTGGAGTACCGGAACTTTCAGGTATCAATCGAGAAATCAGGCCATGATTTCCGCGTCGTCGGTACCAGGACGGGCGAGGATGTCGTCGCTACCGACAACAAACCGGCGCCGGCACCGGAACCGGCGGCAGGTGACCGGCACAATAAAAAAATACTGGTCATGGTGACGACGGATCGGATCGGCCACGGCGACGATAAGCTGGGCGCCGGCCTGCTCATCAATTTTCTCAAGACCCTCAAGGAGATGGGACCCGACCTCTGGTGCCTCGTGCTGCTCAACAGCGGCGTTACCCTGACGGCGGCCGGCTCGGCGGCGGTGCCGATTCTGCAGGAGCTTGCCGGTGAAGGCGTGCGGGTCCTGGTCTGCGGCACCTGCCTGGAGTTCTATAAGCTGCTGGACAAGAAGCAGGTCGGTGAAACCACGAACATGCTGGATATCGTCACCGGCATGCAGCTCGCAGACAGCGTCATCAATATTTGACAATCCCTGTTCCGGGTATTTTCGTCCCCGGCACCTGCCGGGAAAACGGCCCGGTTTTTTCGTCGCAATTCAGGATATTGATTTCATATCGATTTTTTTCTTTTTCTCATTGCTTTCCCCTTGCCTTATATCGTAACATGGTGCCAGGTTTGCATGTACTCTGGATTAGAGTTGCGGTCGGCAGCCACGGTGCACCGCATCCGCGGCATTCCGTAATTTTACCGGTCGGGCGGTTGTCCCGAACCTTATTCCCTGGCCGGTTACTCATTACTTTCTATTTGTGCTAACGCTTTTATGAAACAGTTACCAGGACATAAAGTGGATAAAGAGGTTCAGCAGGAACTCCTCCGGACCATCCCTCAGGTGGATGAATGTATTCACAGCCTTTTTGACCTTGACCAGGTCGAACATGTTCCCCTCCTGGTCATTAAAAACAGCGTGCGCGATGTCCTGGCGGAGTTCCGCCGGCGCATTCTGGCCGGAGAACGGATCGACCCCGGCCAGCTGTCGCTTTCTTCCCTTCAGCCCGTGATCTGCGAGCATATCCGGCAGGAAATGCAGCCCCGGTTCCGCCGGGTGCTGAATTGTACCGGGGTCATTATTCACACCAACCTCGGCCGCTCCATCCTGCCGCAGATAACCATGGACAAGCTGCATGGGGCGGGCTCCAGGTATTCGAACCTGGAGTATGATCTGGCAACGGGTCGGCGCGGCAGCCGCTACAGCCTGGTTGAGAAATTGCTCTGCGATCTGACCGGCGCCGAGGCCGCTCTCGTCGTCAACAATAACGCGGCCGCGGTCCTGCTTGTCCTGGAAACCCTGGCGAAGGGAAGGGACGTCATCGTTTCCCGGGGCCAGCTTGTTGAAATCGGCGGTTCCTTCAGGATTCCCGATGTGATGTCGCGCAGCGGGGCCAGGCTGGTCGAGATCGGCGCGACCAACAGGACCCACGTCCGGGATTATGAAGAGGCGATCTCGGAGGAGACGGCCCTGCTCCTGAAGGTACACTGCAGCAATTTCCGGATCATCGGTTTTACCAAGGAAGTTAGCGTCGAGGAGTTGGTGAAAATCGGCCGGGGCCGCGGTTTGCCGGTTATGGAGGACCTGGGGTCCGGTTGTTTCGTCGATCTGAGCCGTTTCGGCCTCATGAAGGAGCCCACGGTCCAGGAGGTGGTGGCGGCCGGGGTCGATGTCGTCACTTTCAGCGGCGACAAGCTCCTCGGCGGCCCGCAGGCCGGTATTATTCTCGGCCGCCGGCAGGTGATCGACCGGATCAAGAAAAATCCGGTGAACCGGGCCATGCGCATCGACAAGTTTACCCTGTGCAGCCTTGAATCGATCCTGCGGCTCTATTTTGACGAGCGGACCGCGCTGAAAACCATTCCCACCCTGGCCATGATCGCCGCCACGCCGGAAGAGATCAACCGCCGGGCCGGCCGCCTGCTCCGGCGGCTCCGCAAACAGCTCTCCTCCTGCTGCAAACTCGGCCTGGCCGATATCATGTCCAGGGTGGGCGGCGGTGCCATGCCGGAACAGAACCTGGCCAGCCGGGCGGTCGTTATTGAGCCCTCCGCCATCAAGGTCAGCCGCCTGGAAGTCCTGCTGCGGCAGCTGGAAGTGCCGGTGATCGGCCGGATAGAAGATGACCGGCTCCTGCTTGACATGCGCACCGTTGCCGATGACGAGGTAGCGTTGCTGGCCGATTGTCTGCAACAGGCCTTTGCGGCCGCCTCCGCCTGATCCTTGTCGGTCCGACCAGCCATGGCCACCCTTTTCTCCCCGGAGACACCGCTTCGTTGCCGGGATTTCGCGCTTCTTCATGATTTTTTTTCCCAGGTGGTCGAGGAGCAGTTGCCGGTTGCCGCCTCGGTTTTTTTCTGGCCGCGGAACGGGACGCAATCCCTGCCGCAATCCCTGAAAATTTCGCCGGAAAATTTGACCGTCCAGGTGCAAGCACTCTGTGCCGCATCCGAGCCCGGGCGCTGCCGGGGGCTGCTCATTCTCCCGGTCAAGGTCGAGGGCGGCGAAGATGTCGCGGCCGTGGTCGCGGACATCGATCCGGGCCTGCTTGATAAGATGGCCCCTGAATGGTTGCGGGAACTCCAGGGCCGGGTCCGGCAGAGGCTGGACCTGACCAGGCTGGCCTTTGTTGATCCCGAAACCGGACTTTATAACAGCCGCGCCCTGATGCACCGCCTGGAGCGCCCCTGCCCTGAAGAGTCCAGCCGGGCCTTTTTCCTTATCGGTGTCGTGGCCAGGGTCCGCAAGGCCTCGGGACACCTGTTGACAATGGTCCGGGTGGCTCGTTTTCTTGAGGCCATGACCGGCGGCCCGGTTTTTCATCTCGGCGCCGGTTTTTTCGGCCTGGTGCGGGAAGACATGTCGCGGCCGGAGGCCAGGGATTTCGCGCACCGTTTGCAGGGGCGTCTGCGGCGCGAGGGGCTGTGCAAGGTCCATATCGGTGTCGCGGTCCGGCAGGGGGAACAACAAAAAGATGAAGCCTCCCTTTTGGTGGACGAATGCCTGCAGGCCCTTGAGGCGGCTGAACGGCGCGGGCCGTTCAGCCTGTGCGAGGCCTCGTCCCTGCGTGACCGGGAAAACCATCCCCTCGCGCCGCCACCGCGGGCCGTTCTCGCCCGGTTGCGGCGGGCCTGGCTGGGGTTGGCGCAATTCGGCCTCGTCCTCATCCGGCTGGAGGGGGACACCGGCACCATGCCCGGCCTGCACCTGCATAAGGCCGTGGCCGGTTTGTTGCCGGCCGGCCTCGTATATATCCCTGTTGCCGACACGGAAGGATATGTGCTGCTGCCTGACGCATCAGGAGACGCCGCCCTGAACTGGGCTCGGCAGGCGCAGGCCGGGCTGAAACAGGCGGTCCCGTCCGTCCCGGTCGCTTTCGGCGTCTGTCACTGGCCCTGTCTTGAGCAGACCAAGACGGCCATGGCCGTTAATTGCCGGAAGGCCCTGCTGCATGGACGTTTTTTCGGCCCCGGTTCGGTCACGGTTTTTGATCATGTCAGCCTCAATGTCAGCGGCGACGCCTATTTTGACGAGGGTGACTACCGGCAGGCGGTTCGCGAGTATCAGGCCGGGGTGCGGATGAATCCGGGTGATATCAACTTGATCAACAGCCTCGGGGTCGCCCTGGCCGAGTTGAATCGACATCGTCAGGCCGTGGCCTGTTTCAAGCAGGTGCTGAAAAAAGAGCCGGATAATTTCATGGCCCTGGCCAACCAGGGTTTTGCCCTGCGCATGCTGGGCCGGGATGAAGACGCCCTGGGTTCTTTTCAACAGGCCTTGCAGTCCCAGGGGGATACCGGATCGTCCGCTTCGCCGGAGCTGTCGTTGCAGCTTGGCCGGCTTTACTGCAATGCCGGACGTTTTGCCGAGGCGCTGCACGTTCTGGAGACCCTGGAGGCCCGGGGCGCCGGGCGGCAGGAATTCTCTCTTTATCGCCTCCTGGGCGAGGCCTATATGGAGACCGGCCGGGAGAAAAAGGCCATGCGTTCCCTTCAGCGGGCCCTGCATCTCTTTCCGCAGGATGCCGCCAGCCTGAGCATGCTCGGTATCCTGTATCTGCAGGCGGGCGAGGGCGATGATATCGCCCTCGGTTTCTGCCGCCGGGCGGTTGCCCTTGACGGCCGGGGCAGCGAACACTGGCAGCGTCTCGGCTGGGTCCTGCTGCATCTCCAGCGGCCGGAAGAGGCCCTGGACGCGGCCAGGAAAAGTCTGCGGCTCCGGCGGAATAATATTCCCGCAACATTGCTTATGGGAAAGGTATATACTATGATGAATAAGCCCTATACGGCAAGAAAAAGGTATGAACGGGTGGTGCGGACGGCGAACCCGGCAAGCAGGTATTTTGCCGAGGCCCGGCGCTGTCTCGCCGGTCCGGACACGGACGGGGGCACAAAAAATGGATGAGCTTCGATCTTCATCCTCAATGCCCGGGTTGCGAAGGACCAAGACGGAAGATGGAGAAGAAATGAGTACGGGGTACAAGTTTAAAGTCGGCCGGGAACATCAGTATTTTCTGAGCAACATGGTCAAGGGCGACTCCTGGCGGATGTTCAGGATCATGGCCGAGTTCGTGGAGGGGTTTGACACCCTGTCCAGCATCCACAGGGCCTCCGTCACTATCTACGGCTCGGCCCGCACCTCGCCTGATCATCCGGATTATCAACTGGCCCGTGATCTCGCCCGGCGTCTGGCCGAACACGGATACGGCATTATAACCGGCGGCGGCGGCGGGATCATGGAGGCGGCCAATCGCGGCGCCTCCGATGCCGAGGGCCTTTCCATCGGCCTGAATATCGATCTGCCCCTCGAACAGGAGCCCAATCCGTACGTTAATCTGCCCCTTGACTTCAGGTATTTTTTTGTTCGCAAGGTCATGTTTATGAAATACTCCATGGCTTTTATCTGCATGCCGGGCGGTTTTGGTTCCATGGATGAGCTGTTTGAGTCGCTGACCCTTATCCAGACCAGGAAAATCAGGCCGTTTCCCATCATCCTGGTCGGCTCCTCCTTCTGGAGCGGCCTCGTTGACTGGTTTCGGGAACAGTTGGTTGCTTCCGGCAAAATAAGCGCGGAAGATATGGATCTTTTTGAAGTGTTTGACGATCCGGACGAAATTGTCAGCTATATTCGGAAAACCGTGGTTTTTTAAGGTTAGAAAAAAGTTTTTTTGCACCAGGAGGAAAAAAAACGACATGGCCCAGATTGATGCTTTTTTTAAATTGATGAACGACGAGGGCGCGTCCGACCTGCATATGATTTCCGGGCAACAGCCGGTGCTGCGGATCCGGGGTGATATGGAGCGGGTCAAGTACAAAGTCTTGGAGAATGAGGAACTGAAGACCATGCTCTATGAGATCTGTCCCGAGGACAAGATCAAGGTCTTCGAGGAACTGGGCGATATGGACTTTGGCTATGAAATCCCCGGTCTGGCCCGTTACCGGTGCAACTTTTTTCAACAGAAATACGGTATCGGCGCCGTCTTTCGCGAGATTCCAAGCGATATCCTGACCTGCGAGCAACTGAATCTGCCCAAGGTTATCAGCAAGCTGGCGACGCTGCCCAAGGGGTTGGTGCTGGTTACCGGGCCGACAGGTTCCGGTAAATCAACCACCCTGGCCGCCATTGTCGACGAGGTCAACAAGATCCGCAAGGACAATATTATTACCATTGAGGATCCTATCGAGTTCGTTCACAAGAGCAAGCAGTGTGTTGTGAACCACCGGGAAGTGGGGACCCATACCAAGAGTTTTACCGCCGCCCTGCGCGGCGCCCTGCGTGAAGACCCGGACGTCATCCTGGTCGGTGAGCTCCGGGACCTGGAAACGATTTCCCTGGCCATGGAGGCGTCCATGACCGGCCACCTGGTCTTCGGTACCCTGCATACCCTGAATGCCATGAAAACCGTCGACCGGATTGTTGAGATCTTTCCGGCCTCTCAGCAGGCCCAGGTCAGGTCAACCCTGGCCGATGCCCTGCGCGCCGTCATCTCGCAGACCCTGCTTAAGCGGATCGATATCAAGGGCATGGTCGCGGCCCTCGAAATTCTGATCTGTACCCCGGCCGTGCGCAACCTGATCCGGGAAGGTAAGACCTACCAAATTCCATCCGTCATGCAGACCGGCAAGAAGTACGGCATGCAGAACCTTGATGACGCACTCATGGAACTTATGCAAAAGAAAAAGATCAGCGCCGAGGATGCCTATATCAACTGCGTGGAAAAACAGAAATTTGTCAAGTTTCTCAAGAAACCGCCGGTTGATTTTACCGAAGTATAACCGGGCCGGGCCGCCACTTTCCCCGCCATGTTTTGACCTCAAGCTTTTTGCCGTCGGTGATACAGGTCACCGTGCCTACCTTTGCCGTTTCCAGGACTATTCTGTTTTCCCGGCGCCAGCGTTTCAGGTGGGCCGGGTCCGGGTAGCGTCCCCGGCCCCGGTGCCCGGCGGACACGATAATGATCTTCGGGTTGACGGCCGAGATAAATGCCCGGCTGCCCGAGGTTTTGCTGCCGTGGTGGGGCGCGAGCAGGATGTCCGCCCGTAGCTCCCGGTGTTGGTCGAGCAGCTTTTTTTCGGCCGTTTTGCTGATGTCGCCGGGAAACAGAAAGGCATAAGCACCGGCACTCAATCGCAGGACCAGGCTCTGGTCGTTGACGGACACGCCCGGCGGCGGGATTGCCGGTCCTGACCGGTTATGAGCGTCTGTCCTTGTCATGCCGAGGCAGACGAGTTTGGTTGCGGCCGCCGAGGCCAGGCGTTGTCCGGGCCGCGGCACGATAATCTTAACGCCTTGCCTTGCCGCTGTGCGAAGAATCTTCCTGTAGGTCCATGCTTCATCCCGGTCGCCGTTGATCCAGAGTCGCGCCGGCCGGAAGTGCCGGAGAATAAACCCCATTCCATTATAATGATCGCTGTGCGGGTGGCTGATGACCAGGTCGGTCAAGTGCCAGAGCCGTTTTTTCCAGAGAAAGGGGGCAATGACCCGCTCGCCGATGTCGAAGTTCTCCGAGGTAGTACTGCCGCCGTCCAGCAGCACCGTTTTGCCCCCGGGGAGTTGCATGAGTGTCGAGCTACCCTGGCCGACGTCCAGAAAGGAAACCGTTGTCGTCCTGCCGCTGTGCGGCAACCATAAGCCGTGGGTAAAGGAAACGACAAGAACCAGGGCGGGCGCCAGGAGGATCAGGGTTGCGCCTTTTTTTTTGTGAGCGGCCAGCCAGAGGCAGAGAATGGCGTAATAGAGGATGATTTCCATGGAGGTCGGGGTAATGGTCCGGCACGAGGCGAAAGGGAGCCGGCTGCCGAGCAAGGTGACCTTGTCGGCAGCCGTGATGCCCAGGGCGCCGACCCGGAAAAGTATGGCGGCCGTTCCCGGGGCGAAAAAGATAAGGGGGGTGGCCAGCAGGCCGATGGGCAGGGCCCAGAAACAGAGCAGCGGTTCCACCAGCAGGTTGATGACCGGGCCGATGGTTGAGAAACGGTTGAAATAATAGAGCAGGAAAGGGAGGGCGCCCAGGGTCGCGGCGACGGAGACCATGAAGGCGGCCAGGACGTACCGGTACAGTTTGTTCCGGCGGGGTGTTTCCTTTGCAGCTGTCGTTTCTCCGCCGTCCAGGATTGCCAGGAGGCGCGGATAGACGAGCGTGATTGCCAGGACCGCGGCAAACGAGAGCTGAAAGGATACGGAGAACAGGGCCTGCGGTTTGCACAGCAGGAGAATGAGGGCGGCGGCCGCGACGATATGGACCAGAGAGCGCTGGCGGCGCAGGGCGACGGCAAAGAGAAACAGGACGGCCATGAGCAAGGCCCTGATGACCGGGGTGTTCATGCCGGCGATCAGGGCATAGCCGACCAGGGGCGGCAGGGCGAGAAGAGTGGCCACGGTCGGGACATGGATATGCAGCAGCAAGGTGGTCGAGCGCTTCATCAGCCAGGTGAGCGACAGGGTGATCATCAGGCCGAGCAGGGCCATGTGGATGCCCGATATGGCCAGAAGGTGCATGCAGCCTGTGGCCTTGAAGTGCGCCAGTGTTTTGGCGCTGATGCCGGACCGGCTGCCGACGAGCAGGGCCCGGTAGAGCCCGGCGGCTTCCGGCTCCAGGTGGCTGTCTAAAAAGGCGGTAATGTGTTGGCGCAAACGTTCGGGAAGAAAGCGGAGCCGTCGGAACCACGGGTTTTCCGGCTCCCGGAATACCATGATATCGGCCGGTTCCGGGATTCTGCCGGTTACGAAAATGTCCCGCTCCGCCAGGTAAAGACGGTAGTCAAAGGCGCCGGGGGTTTGGTAGTTATAGGTCCGGTTGATCACGGCTATGACCAGGAGCCGGTCGCCCGGCCGGATTGTGTCCTCCGGCCTGCCGTGCAAAGACAGGCTGACCCGCCCCCTCGCCGGCACCGGGCTGGGGGTGCCGCCGGCTCGCGGCCGGCGGAAGAGGACGCTGTCAACTGCGATGATGAGCCTGGTTATGCGGCCGTTATATTCCGGCATCCGCAACAGGGTGCCGGTCAGGGTCACCCTGGATCTTGTGGTGAGCAGGTTGGCGATGGCGGCCGGGTTACCAGGCGGCAAGAGGCCTTGGCCGGTCCGGGCGAAACCGATCAGGATAAAGACGGCCGGTACCAGGTACAGGGCGAGACGCCGGCGGCGGAAGAGGAAGAGCAGCGCCAGCATCATGAGGCCGGCAAGGTCTGTAAACAAGAGGCCGGCGGGGTTCGGGAGGAAATAGCGGGCCGCCGTGCCGCCCAGGATGTAACAGACGACAACCGGCAGGAGAAGGTTGCCCGCAAACCAGCGCTGAACGGTGGTCAGTGAAAAACGCAGCCGGACCATCTTGACGGCGATCAGGGGGTGCCGGAGGGGTTGTTCAGGAGGCGTTCGATCTCGTGCAGGTGCCGGGCAACGACCCCGGCGTTGGCGGCAACCAGGCCGGCCGCCGCTGCGGACATGGTCGCCCGGACCCGGTCGTCACCCAGGATTCGCTGCACGGCCGCTGTCAGCTCGGCTTTCGAGTTGACGGTGATGGCGCCGCCGCACTGGACGAGGTCGCGGGCGATCTCCCGAAAGTCTTCCATGTGCGGCCCGAAGAGTACGGGCACGCCGTGGGCCGCCGCCTCCAGGGGATTATGTCCGCCTTGGGCGACCAGGCTGCCGCCGATAAAGGCGACCCGGGCCAGGCGGTAGAACGAGGCCAGTTCGCCGATGGTGTCGAGGATCAGCAGGCGGCCCGGCCGCTCGGGCGGTGCGGTCCGCCGCCCGGCCCGCAGCCCCCTGGTCTCGGCCAGGCGCATGATTTCCCGGCTCCGGCCGATATCCCGCGGCGCGATGATCAGGGCGAGCCGGGCGATCCCGGTTTTCAGACTGGCATAGGTGTCGAGAATGATCTCTTCTTCTCCCCGGTGCGTCGAGCCGCAGATCCAGACGATGCTGTCCTCGATAATGTTCGGCGCCGCCTGCCGCCAGGCCTCCTGCCGGTCCTCTGTCTGCTGCACGGCCGGGGCCGTGTCGTATTTCAGGTTGCCCAGGGAGAGGATGCGCTGTCCCGGCAGGCCCAGCTGCCGCATTTGCGCGGCGCCCTCTTCGGTCTGCATGGAGAGCAGGGTCAGGCAGCGAAACATGGGCTTGAAGAAAAACCCGAAACGCCGGTAGCGGCGAAAGGAGCGGTCCGACATCCGGCCATTGACCAGCATGGCCGGGATGTTGTATTTTCGGAGCTGATGCAGCCAGTTGGGCCAGAAATCGCTTTCAACCAGGATAAAGAGATCCGGCCGGATGGTCCGGATATACCGGTTGACGGCAAAGAGCAGGTCAAGCGGCGCCGGCACGACCTGGTCGACAAAGGGTTTTATGTATTGTTTGGCTACCTCCATGCCGGTCCGGGTGGCGGCGGAAAAGATGATGACCACGGTCGGCATCCTCTCCCTGATCCCGCGGACAAGGGGCAGGGCGGAAGTGACTTCGCCGACGGACAGGGCGTGGATCCAGATGATTTTTCCCCGGCCCGGCGGCCCGGCGGCGAGGAGCCCGGCCGGGCCGAAACCGAGCCGCGTCATGATCCGGCCGCGATATTTCCGCCGGCCGAGAACCAGCGGCACCAGCAGGGGAAGGCCGATGACCAGGAAGAGAATCTGCAGAAAATTATAGACGAAGATCATAAAGGATGTGTACCCTGTATTTTTGGTCCGCTCAACCGGCCGGGCGAAGATGAGGTGCTGGTGAACTCGTACTGCTACAAGATTATCTTCCGGCCAGCATATTTGTCAAACCGAGCAGGTAAAATTCAATGAATCTCCTTCTCTTCGCCCGACACGAACTCAAAGACTCCCGCCTCCGGTTGACGGACCGCCGGGCCCGGCATATCCTGACCGTCCTCCGGCTGCAGCCGGGAGACAGCCTGCGCCTCGGCATGATCAACGGCGACCGGGGGAGCGGCCGGGTTCGCCGGGTCGAGGGCGGTTGCGTTGAACTGGAGGTGACCCTGACGGAACCCGCGCCGGCGGCCGGCGGGGTGGAGCTGATCCTGGCCCTGCCGCGTCCCATCATGCTGCGGCGAGTGCTGAAGCAGGCCACGGTGTTGGGGGTGCGCCGGTTTCATCTTATCCGTTCCCGCCGGGTGCAGAAGTCGTTTTTCCAGACCACCCTGCTGCAACCCGGCAACCTCGAAGCGCTCCTGGTTCAGGGGCTTGAGCAGGCCATGGATACCCGGCTGCCTGAGGTTTTCCTCCATCACCGGTTCAAGCCTTTTATTGAAGACGTGGTACCCTCGTTCGTCCCCGCCTGCCGTCTCTTCGCCCATCCCGATGAACCGGCGACCCTGCCGGACCTGTTCGCGGCCGGGGAGATCCGGGGCGACCCGGTCCTGGCCATCGGCCCGGAAGGGGGCTGGAGCGACTACGAGGCGGAGTGTTTCAAGGCCCGCGGCTTCCGGGGCTTTTCCATGGGGACCCGGATTCTGCACGTCGATACGGCGGTTGTGGCCCTGCTTTCTCAGCTACAGCTTGCTCAGGATTTGCTGCGCAGGCGCTGAATGATTTTGTCGGTAATGACGGTCAGCTCCGGGAGTTTCAAGGCATGGAGCGTAATGCCGTATGACAGGCCGCCGGTGCCGATCAGCAGGACGACGCCGGCCAGCTGCAGGAGGATCGGCCCGTGCAGCCATTGGGACAGTTCTGCTCTCAGCCCCCAGAGGACGGCGGTCATCACTGCCGACGCCCCGATAATTTTTATGGTCCCCCGGAAAAGGGTGTTGAGCGAGTAGCCGGTCAGCTTGTGATACAGGACCGTGCCCAGGAAAAGAAAGTCCAGGACCATGGTGCAGGACATGGACAGGGCAATGGCCTTGTACTGAAAGGTGTCAATGGTCATGGTAACAATGATGATGTTGGCGGTGACGACAATGAAGCTGCCGATTACCGGGTACTTGGTGTCGCCCAGGGCGTAGAAGACCGGCACCATGATTTTGACGGCCGAATAGGCAAAGAGTCCGTAGGCATAGTAGGTCAGCGCCGCGGCTGTCCGGATGGTGTCAAGGCCGGTGAAGGCCCCGTGCTCGAAGATAAGCCGGATGATCGGCTGGGCGAGAAGGACGAGGCCGACCGTGGCCGGAATGGTCAGGCCGAGGACCATGATCAGGGATGAGGTCACGGTCTGTTTCAGGCCGTCCAGGTCTTGTTCGGCGGCGTGCCGGGCCAGAACCGGCATCACGGCGATGGAGAGGGCGACCCCGAAGACGCCGATCGGCAACTGGACCAGGCGGAAGGCATAGTTGAGCCAGGACATAGAACCCTGGGCACAGGAGGAGGCGAAGTTGGTGTTGACGAAAATATTGATCTGGGTGGCGGACAGACCGACAGTGGCCGGGAGCATGAGCAGCAGGATGCGCCTGAGGCCGGGGTCGCGCAGGTTGAGCCGGGGCCGGAAGGAAAAACCGACCCGGCCCAGCGAGGGCAGCTGAATCAAGAGCTGCAGCAGGCCGCCGATCAGGGTGCCCCAGGCCATGCCGGCGATGGCGGGCCGGCCGAGACGGCGGAAGAGCAGGGCGAGCAGGACCCCGCCGATAATGCAGCCCAGGTTGAAAAAACTAGATGATATGGCCGGCACGAAAAAGCGGCCCTTGGTGTTGAGAATGCCCATGACCACGGCGGACAGGGAGACGAAAATCAGGAAGGGAAACATGATCCGGGCCAGGTGGACGGTCAGCGCGGTCTTGCCGGCAATGAGCTGGTAGTCCGGCGCCAGCAGGTTGACGATGGGGCCGGTCATGTAAATGCCGGCCAGGGTCAGCAGGCTGAGGAGAATGGCGAAAAAGGTCAGGACATTGCCGGCCAGTTGCCAGGTGGCCTCTTTGCCCCGGTTCGTGTCGTAATCCGAGAACACCGTGACAAAGGCGGCGGACAGCGCCCCTTCCCCGAAGAGATCGCGCAGCAGGTTGGGGATGCGGAAGGCCACGACAAAGGCGTCGTAGGCGTAACCGGCCCCGAACATGCCGGCAAAGACCTGTTCCCGGATCAGGCCCAGGACTCGGCTGCACATGACGGCACTGCTCACCGCTCCCGCGGAGCGTGCTATCCGGCCGGTTGCGGCGCTTGGTTTATCGACCATTTTTCATGTGTGATTGGAAGCGGAATTCAACAGGTTATTACCTGAATTCGTGAGCGTTCGAGAACGGTGCAGATGCAAGGCGGCAACGAGGTTGATTATCCTGGTGTGATATCAACGAGTTGCCAACGCAGCAGATGCG
>JAADIK010000169.1:0-6192 GCA_013151365.1 Deltaproteobacteria bacterium | reverse complement strand
CGTTATCGGGCGCCCCGCAGGGCGGCGCGATGAAGGCCGAAAAATACTTTTATTCGGCAAGAATGCAATAAAATCCACATATTGCATGGAATATCATCTCAAGCCGTCACGGATTCAGGTATTGCTTGACTTCGCAAGTATAATAAGAATATAAAGCTGTTATGTCGGCTCAAATGGTTACCATCCCTGCGCCAAAAGAGAAAGTTCTTTTTCTCTGATTTTTTTATGACCTGGTTCCGTTATCGGGCGGACCGCAGGGCGGCGCGGTGAAGACCGGAAAATGCGTTTATTTGGTAATAATGCGATAAATTACGTATATTGTCACCTCAAGCCGTCACGGATTTAGGTATGATTCATCGGCGGGGCTTGTATCCTGCCGGTGTCGGCGTCACGGCGCTGGCGTCTTTCAGGGTCAATGGTAAACTTTTACTATCACAACCGTTCACCGGAGGCATTTATGTACGACGTCAAACAGATCAGGAATACGGTTATTCTCGGCCACGGCAACAGCGGCAAAACCACGCTGGCGGAGGGATTGCTTTTTACGGCCGGTGCGGTCAAACGACTGGGCAAGGTTGAAGAAGGAACCGCCTCCATGGATTTCGAGCCCGAAGAGACCAGGCGGCATGTCTCCATCAGCGCTGCCTTCAACCACCTGGCCTGGAAAAATAATGAGATTTTTCTGGCCGATACCCCTGGTGATGACAACTTTGTCAATGAGGCCATGTTCGCCGTTCAGGCGGCTGACAGCGCCGTGCTGACCGTCGGCGCGGTACTCGGTGTCCGCAACCAGACTGAAAAGTTTGTCGACGCCATTCTGGAGAATAAACTGCCCTGCCTGATCTGCGTTACCAAGCTGGATCGGGAGCGGGCCGATTTCATGCGGACCGTGGAGCAGATCCGCAGCGCCTTTGCTCTCAACCCCGTGGTCCTGTATCTGCCGATCGGGGCCGAGGATAATTTCAAGGGGGTGGTGGACCTGGCCGGGAACAAGGCCTTGTTTTTCAAGAGCGACGGCAGCGGCGGGGTCGAGGCCGGGGAGATTCCCGATGAACTGGTCGACGAGGTCGCCGGGCTGCGGGAAAATCTCATGGAGTATGTGGCCGAGACCGATGATGATCTGATTGAAAGATTTCTGGAAGAGGGAGAACTGACGGAGCCGGAGTTGCAAGCAGGACTCGCCAAAGCGGTACAGACCGGCGCCATCGCCCCGGTCTGTCCCTGCGCCGCCCTGAACAACCTGGGGTCGAGCCTGGTCCTTGACGCCATTGTCGATCTCCTGCCATCGCCCGACCGGCGTCCGGCCCGGATCGGCAGCGATCCCAAGAGCGGCAAGCTGGTTGAGCGCCGTCCTGCCGCCGACGAGCCGTTTTCCGCCCTGGTCTTCAAGACCATGGCCGATCCCTTTGCCGGCAGGTTGACCATCTTTCGCGTTTTTTCCGGCACCCTCGCCGGCGACACCTTCTACAATTCCTCCAAGGAGACGACGGAGCGTTTCGGCCAGCTTTTCGTCATGGAAGGCAAAGAGCAGACACCGGTGGACCAGGCCGTCCCCGGCATGATCGTGGCGGTGGCCAAGCTCAAGGAAACCACCACCGGCGATACGCTCTGCGCCGAGGACCAGCCGATACGCTATGATGCGCTGATCCCCCTGGATACGGTTATTTCCTATGCTGTCAGCGCCAGGAAAGGCGACGATGAAAAGCTGTTTTCCTCGATTACCAGGATGCTGGATGAGGATCTGACCCTGAAACTGTCCCGGGAGCAGCAGACCCACGAGGTCCTGATCTCCGGCGTCGGCCAGGTGCACCTCGAGGTGATCGGTGAAAAGATGAAGCGCAAATTCGGCGTGGAAATGGCTCTCCAGCTTCCCAAGGTGCCGTACCGGGAGACGATCAAGGGCACGGCCCGCGTGCAGGGCAAACACAAGAAACAGAGCGGCGGCCGCGGGCAGTTCGGCGACTGCTGGATCGAGATGGAACCGCTGGAACGGGGCGCCGGCTTCGAATTTGTTGACAAGATCGTCGGCGGTGTTATCCCGCAGCAGTACCGGCCGGCCGTGGAAAAAGGCATCCTGGAGGCCATGGAAAAAGGGGTTATCGCCGGTTATCCCTTTGTCGATATCAAGGTTTCCCTGGTGGACGGTTCGTATCACTCCGTCGATTCCTCGGAAATGGCCTTCAAGATCGCCGGTTCCCTGGCCTTCAAGCTGGCCGTGCAGGAGGCAAATCCGATTCTTCTCGAGCCCGTCATGGAGATGGAGATTCGAGTGGACAAGGATCATGTCGGTGATGTCATGGGTGATCTCAACAGCCGGCGCGGCAGGGTTCTGGGCATGGATTCGACCGCCAGGTACGAGGTGATCAACGCCCAGGTGCCGCAGGCGGAAATTCTGCTCTATGCGCCGGACCTGACATCAATGACCGGTGGCAGGGGATCGTTTTCCGTCAAGTTCTCTCACTATGAAGAGGTGCCGAGCCATTTGGCGGAAAAGATCATTGCCAAGGCGAAGGGCGGGGAATAAACCGGTGTCGCTTCAGGGCCGGGACCGCCGGCGCTACACCTGCGGTGTGCTGACGCTGAGTGACAAAGGCGCGCGTGGTGAACGTGAGGACACCAGCGGCGTTATGCTCTGCGAACTGCTGCGGGTGGAGGGCTTTGAACCGGTCGCCTACGAGATTATTGCCGACCGCCGGGAGTTGATTGTCCGGACCCTGGTTTCATGGGTCGATGAAAAGGGGATTGATCTGATTATCACCACGGGCGGCACCGGCGTGGCGCCCACGGACGTGACCCCGGAGGCGACCCTTGAGGTTGTCGGCAAGCTGGTTCCCGGTATCGCCGAGGCCATGCGGCAGGCAAGTTTGCAAAAGACCGTGAATGCCATGCTGTCAAGGGGCGTTGCCGGAATCCGCGGCCAGAGCCTGATTATCAACCTGCCGGGGAGCAGGAAGGCGGCCGGGGAAAATATTGCGGTCGTGCTGCCGGTCCTGCAACACGCGCTCTACAAGCTGCAGGGCGGCACGGCCGATTGCGGCGGCGTTCCCCCTCCCGCCGGCCGTTAATCCGTTATCCCCTCAATCGTCACCCAGTTGGCGTCATCATTGTCAATGGCCTGGACTTCGCCGATAATGTAGGGGGACTCGCCGAGGGCCGTAAACCGGGCCATCACATCCTCGACGATTTCGTCGTTGACCAGGGCCATCATGCCGATACCCATGTTAAAGGTGCGATACATCTCCGCCGGGGGGACGGCGCCCTTGTCCTGCATGAAGGTAAAGACCGGCGGTACCGGCCACGAGTCGGGATGGATCACGGCCTTGCAGCCGGTCGGCAGGACCCGGGGGACGTTGTCGATAAAACCGCCGCCGGTATTGTGGATCAGGCCGTTGATTTTATAAATGCGCATGGTCTTGAGCAGGCTTTCAACGTAGATCCGGGTGGGCCGCAGCAGTTCTTCCCCGAGAGTGCAGCCGAATTCTTCAATCTGCCGGTCAACCGTGAGCCCCTGTTCCTCGAAGAAGATTTTCCGGGCAAGCGAATAGCCGTTGCTGTGCAGGCCGGAGGAGGCCAGGCCGATGATCTTGTTACCCACCCTGATATCACTGCCGTCGATGATGGAGTCCCGCTCGACAATGCCCACGACAAAACCGGCCAGGTCGTAATCGCCGGGCTGGTACAGTCCGGGCATCTCCGCCGTTTCGCCACCGATCAGTGAACAGCCGGCAATCTTGCAGCCCTTGGCAATGCCTTTAACGACGTCGACGGCCAGGTCGAGGTCAAGGTTGCTGATGGCGAAATAATCAAGGAAAAACAGAGGTTTTCCCCCGCTGACAACAACATCGTTGACGCACATGGCGACGAGGTCGATGCCGATGGTCTCGTGTCGGCCGCAGAGTTTGGCCACGGTGAGCTTGGTCCCCACACCGTCGGTCGAGGAGATGAGAACGGGGTCCTTGTAGCCGGCGTTGCCGATGGCAAAGAGTCCCGAAAAACCTCCAATATCGCTGAGAACGCCGCGGCCGTGTGTCTCGCTGACAATGTCCCGGATCCGGGAAACAAGTTTATTGCCCTTGTCGATATCGACGCCGGCGCTGCTGTATCGTGATGAAGATGGATCTGTCATGAGTGATATTTTTATTTTCAGAAGTCTAAGGTCATGAACCGGGGTGTAATTCCCGATGCGTGCGGGAAATAAGGCGAGGCTCTCGCCCACCTTGAGGAAATATTTGCGAAAATTTACTGTTTTTCAGGGGTCTTGTCAACGTGTTTGTCAGCGGATTGCAACGCCCCCTTTATTCTATTAATTTATTTTGTTACGCTGTGGATATGAAGTTTTTCCTAACCCTGGTCGGGCTTATTTTTGTCCTTGAAGGCCTGCCGTATGTCGCTTCGCCCGAGGCGATGCGGAAATGGCTGCGACAACTCGTGAACATGGAGCCGAGTCAATTGCGGCTCATGGGCCTGGTCGCCATGACTGTCGGCTTTACCCTGTTGTGGCTCGTTCGCTGACCCTGTTTTTTAGGATAGCTTTTTTCGTGATCCTTCGCTAAAATATAATATTTTTTTGTGTCGACCCATTAGTGTCCCTCCGGAAACGAGGGTTCTTGTTCGAGATCAGGTAAGGGCCTGTAAGAAAATAACCACAGGCAGATAAGTGATATCCCGAGGATTATTTTTTTGGGCATAGCGCCGAGACCGGGCAAAAAAGATCTTTTCCTGATGGACATCACTTCGGGACGGGCCGGCATGCTGCCAGTATTCTTTTGAAGGGAAGGAGAGATAGCCCAATGGGAAAGACACCTAAGCGCGAGATGTTCGGCAGCGAGGGCAAGGTGTTGCTCGACACCTTGCGGCGTTTACATCGCAAGGGGGCTGTCGACAACTGCATCAAGCTGCTCAAGAAAATCCATCCGGCCGACCTGGCCTGGGTGTTCCGTTCCCTGTCTCCCCTTGAACAGAAAGATATCTTTAAGCTTATTGCGCAGACCGATCTGGTCGCCGATTTTCTGAGCGAACTTGATGCGTCCATCATGGTGGACCTGGTGGACGGAATCCCCCCCGCTTTCATGGCCAAAGTGGTCACCAGGATGGCCTCGGACGACGCCGCCGACCTGCTGGAAGCCATCCCCGATGATATCGCCGCCGAGATTCGCGCCCACATGGAGGTTGCGGACCGCCATGAGGTCGAGGAACTGCTCAAATACCGTCCGGATACGGCCGGTGGCCTTATGTCGCCGGATTTCATGTATCTGGACGAAGAGCTCACTGTCGAGGAGGCTATAAAAAAGGTCCAGAAGCGCAGTGAAGAGAAGGAGATGGTGTTCTATCTCTATATTACCCACGGCGACGGTCAGCTGGTCGGCGTGCTTTCCCTGCGTGAGCTGATTCTGCACCCCATGCACCGGCAGCTCAAAAACATCATGAACACCAACGTCATTTCCGTGACCACCGATACGGACCAGGAAGAGGTGGCCCATGTCGTTTCCCAGTATAACCTTCTGGCCGTACCGGTTGTGGATTCCTCTTTCCATCTCGTCGGTATTGTCACGGTCGATGACGTGATTGACGTTATCCGGGAAGAGGCGACCGAAGACTTTCTGCAGATGGCCGGCGCCGGTAAGGAGCGTGAAATTCTGCTGAAGCCCCTGCATCAGAAGATTCTCCTGCGGGCGCCCTGGCTCTTTGCCTCCTGGGTCGGCGGGGTGGCCGCCATGTTTATCATTACCTCGTTTCAGTCGGAACTGCAGAAGGTCCTGGCCCTGGCTTCGTTTATTCCCATTGTTTCCGGGATGGGCGGCAATATCGCCACCCAGTCAAGCGCGATCATGGTCCGGGGGCTGGCCACCGGCCGGGTGAATATCCAGCATTTTTTCAGGATCATCGCCAAGGAGTTCGTGGTCGGCGTCGTCCTGGGGGCCGCCTTTGGGCTTCTCCTCGGAATCCTGGCCCATTTCAGGTACGTAACGCCCGCCTATCTCGGACTGGTGGTCGGATTTTCCGTTTTTGTCGTTATGTCCGTGGCCGTTACCATCGGCACGATGGTCCCCATGATTCTTAAACGGCTTAATGTCGATCCCGCCCTGGGCACCGGACCGTTCATCTCCACCTCCATCGATGTGCTCGGGGTGACCCTGTTTTTCACCCTGGCAAGACTGTTGCTCGGCCTGTGATTTTCCGGTGCCGGGCGGT
>JAADIK010000182.1 GCA_013151365.1 Deltaproteobacteria bacterium | reverse complement strand
TGCGTTGGCAACTCGTTGATATCACACCAGGATAATCAACCTCGTTGCCGCCTTGCATCTGCACCGTTCTCGAACGCTCACGGATTCAGGAGGAAAAGAGGGGCGGGGAAGTTCAAATAAAAAGCAATTGGGCCGAGGTTAGGCTCGTACAATCTCTTTCACATTGAGGATGTGCCCAAATACTGACTCAGGACGGTGAACTTGCCGGTAAAAAGCAGGATTCCTATTACCACGAGAAACAAGCCGCTGACGACGGATACCGCCCTCATATAACGGCGCAACCTCTTGAAATAAGAGAGGGCGGTATTTATGGCCAGGGAGGTGATAAGAAAAGGCAGGCCGAGTCCCAGCGCATAGGCGGTTAACAACTCTATCCCCGAGCCAACCGACCCCGCGGTACCGGCATAAAGGAGGATGGAGCCGAGAATGGGCCCGATGCAGGGTGTCCATCCCGCGGCAAAGGCGATACCGACCAAAAAAGACCCCAGGAGGCCGGCCGGTTTATTCTGCAGGTGAAACCTCTTGTCCCGGGACAGGAAACCAATCTTCAGAATACCGGCGATGTAACACCCCATAATAACGATAAGAACGCCGCCTATTTTCCGAACTGCCTCCTGGTAATCGAAGAGGATACTGCCGAGAAAACTTGAAGATGCGCCGAGCAGGATGAAGACGAACGAGAACCCGGCAATGAAAAGCAGCGAGTTCTGAAGGGTCACCATTCTTATCCGGCGCCGGTCCTGTTCACCCGTAAGATCTTCGAATGATATCCCGGTGATATATGAGATATAGGAAGGGATAACAGGCAGAACGCAGGGAGAAAAAAATGACAGGAGACCGCCGCCGAAGGCCATCAACAATGATACTTTTTCCACTTTGTCTCCTCTACCAATTAATTTCTGCGCAAGCCCCTAAATTGCATTGTGCGCAGCACGGTTACTGCAAGCCTTTGCAGGACGATGAGCAATTCATACGCCGGGAATATAATTTGCAAGAAAAATGCCCGGGGGCGCATCAAGGCAGTTTGCCCCAAACCGCCTCCTCCAAGGTACGAGAGAGCTGAAAATGGACATTTATGAACAACGGAAAGGCACCTGGTGTTCGGAAATGGACAATTTCTCTATATTTTGCGGGCGGCAAGGCTGGCATGCCCTTTGCAGTTCATTGCCATTATGAAACGAATTCGGCTGACCGTCATCTTCTGTATTTTGTCGTTGCTTTTGCTGCCGGCCTCCAAGGCCTTCACCTCGGAAATAAAAATGCTGTTTTTCTACCGTACCGGCTGTCCTTTTTGCACGCAAATGGAAAAAATTCTTAATGAGCCGGACATGAAAAGTCTTCTTCTCGGGCGGGCTCGGGTGATCCGCATCAACATCCAGGGGCGGGAAAAGATGCCCGCCTTCGGCAAGGGCGGGATTGACCTCGCCAAAGAGTTCAAGGTTTACGGGGCGCCGACGATTATCCTGCTGGGGACGGGAGAAAAGGTGCTTTTGAAAATTCCGGGGGCCTTAAGCAAGCAGGATTTCCGGGATGTTGTCTGTCAATATATCCCGGGGCTCGGGGGGAAAAAGGGTTGTGCCGAGCAGACAAATGCCTTGTAGTTTGTTCGGAAAAAGGTGCCCTTAATGCTAAACGATAAAGAAAAGGAGAAATATCCATGAAGGTTACGGACAGGGTTGATTCGAGAGGAAATGCAGGCTTATGGGCAGGAGTGGCGGTGTTTTTTATGATTGCGGCAATGCCGCTGTGGGCTCACGCCGGTAACGCCAAGCAGGGCGAGAAGATTGCCAAAACCCGGAGCCTGGGGAACTGCGTCGCCTGCCATTACCTCCCCAAGGTGGAATCTCCGGGAGACATCGGTCCGAACCTGGTCGAGGCGATGCAGGAGTATACCATGGCCGAGCGCAAAGACGTGGTCCAGTGGATCCGGGATGCGAGAGAATTTAATCCCCATACCATCATGCCCCCCTTCGGCACCAACAAGATTTTGACGCCGCAGCAGATTGACGATGTCGTCGCTTATCTTTACACATTAAAAAAGAAATAAGAACGGATAGCTACCGCAAGGTTGCGGAGAAGAGACAAAATTTGTGCAAGGAGACATAAATGAAAAAAAATGATTTTTCGCATGCCAGAAGAGAGTTTATCAAGAAAACCGGTGTTGCCTCGGCCGCGCTTCTTTCCTTAAGCGCGCTCTCCTCTGTTATCCCCATGGGGAACGGTAAAGCCGGCAAGGGCGATTGGCTGGGGCCGCGTGCGGCCGAGGCCGCCCCGACAGCCCCGTCAACAGGGGCGATCAAGGACAAGCTGCGGGCGACCTTCGGAGACCGCAAGATCGAGATGTCCCATGTAACCATGAAGACGCCGATTATCGCGGAGAACGGCGCGGTGGTTCCGGTCAGTATCAGTTCGGATCTTCCCATGGAACCGGGAAACTACGTGAAGAAGATCTATATCTTCGTCGATGCGAATTACAATCCTTTTATCGCTAGTATGGATCTGACTCCGGCCAGCGGCAAGGCCGCCTTTTCTCTGCGGATCAAGATGCGCAAGACCTCTCAGGTGCGCGCAATCGTGGAGACCAACAAGGGTAAACTTTACGGCATGACCAAGACCGTAAAGGTAACCATCGGCGGCTGCGGCGGTTGATGGTTCCAGGTGCCATGCCGGCGAGCCGCCGGCTGGCCGGGAGCAATGTTCACCAACCGGAAATAAACGAAAACAAGGAGATTCAAGATGCCTCAGGGAATAGGAAAAATAAAGATCAGGCTGCCCCGGACCGTGCGCAAAGGGCAGGTAATCGCCGTGAAGACCTTAATTCTTCATCCCATGGAAACCGGCTTGAGAACGGACAAGAAGACCAAAAAAAAGATTCCGGCCTACTATATCAACGACGTGAGTATCTATTACGGTGGTCAATTGATAACCCATGAAGACTGGACAATCGCCGTGAGCGCCAATCCGTTTATGTCCTTCTATCTCAAGGCCGACAAAGAAGCGCCGTTGAAGATCGTCTGGAAGGACAACAAGGGAGGGGTTTATCAGAAGACCGTGCAGATCACACCCCGGTAGGATGCGGGTTCGCAGGTTCTTGTCAATCGAGTGGGAGGTAAGGAAAAAATGTATAAGAAGATATCAATTTTGTTGAAAACGCTTGTTTTGCCGGCCGCGGTTATGCTGGTCACGGGCACACTCGGTGTCGGGACCTGGGCGCAAGCGGCCACGCAGTCCGGAAACAAGATCGAAAAATTAACGCCGAGCATGTCTTACGCGGAGTACCAGAAACGCTACGAGAAGTATTACGGTGATTTCACCGCGCAGATGGCCGAGGAAGGAAATCCTGCCGAATTCCTGCTCGATGACGGCAAGGATCTCGCCAACAAGGTGGTCGGCAGCAAGGGGAAATCGTGCGCCAGTTGTCATGGAAAAGATGCCTTGCAGTTGAAGGGCGCGGCCACGACCTTTCCTAAATACAATGCGGAACTCAAGGGGATCATGACCTTCCCCCTGCAGATCAACACCTGCCGGGAAAAACAGATGGGGGCCAAACCCTTGAAGTACGAGTCCTATGATCAACTGGCCTTGACCATGTACATCAAATCCCTCTCCAACGGCATGCCGATCAAGGTCAGCATCGACGGCCCGGCCCGGCCTTTTTACGAAAAAGGGCAGGTTGCCTATTACAAGAGGCAGGGGCAGTTGAACTTCAGCTGTGCGATCTGCCATGTCCAGTATGCCGGCTACAAGGCCCGGTCGAACCTGATCTCGAACAACAAACACCATGCCGATCACTGGCCCTGCTATCGCCTGAAATGGGGAAAGACGGGATCACTGCAAAGACGATTCCGGGGCTGCCTGAAGAACATGCGGGCCAAAAAGCCACCCTTTCAGAGCGAAGAGCTCCGGAACATGGAGTTGTACCTGACCTACCTCAATAACGGAGATCTGATCCAGGTACCGGGGATGCGGATGTAAAAGACAGGGGCTCAGGGAGGCGATTCCAGGAGAAATCTAAGAATATGTCCATAACGGAAGGAGAACACAATGAGTTTATCGCGACGGGATTTTATCCAGATGGCCGGTTTGGCGGCCGGCTCTGCCTTGCTGCCTCCGGCAGCCCTCGCCCGGGGCTTGAAACCTGAAAATCTGATGAAGTTTACGCCCAAGGGACAATTGACCATTCTGCATACCACGGACAGTCATGCCCAGCTGGTACCGATCTATTACCGCGAACCGGATTCCAACATAGGCGTCGGTGCGAACGTAGGCAAACCGCCCCACCTGACCGGCAAAGACTTTCTCCGGTATTACGGCCTGAAGCCGGACACCATGGACGCCTACGCCTACAGCTGTGACGACTATATTGCCCTGGCCAAGGAATTCGGCAAGATGGGCGGCTACGCCTATATTATGAGTTTGATCAACCAGATCCGCAGTGAACGTCCCGGCAAGGTTCTTTATTTAGACACCGGCGACACCCTGCAGGGATCGGCCACCAGCCTCTGGACCCGGGGCGAAGACATGGTCCGGGTTCTGAACCAGATGAAATGCGAGGCCCTGTGCGGACACTGGGAGTTCACCTATGGAGAAGAGAGAATCCAGGAATTGGTCAAAATGATGGATTTTCCGTTCCTGGCCCAAAACGTCAATGACGCCACCTGGGGAGATCCGATCTTCAAACCCTACACGATCAAGTCGGTGAATGGTCTGACCGTGGCCCTGATCGGTCAGGCCTTTCCCTATACCCCGATCGCCAACCCGAGACGTTTTCTGCCAAACTGGTCTTTCGGAATCAAGGAAGATCACATGCAGACCGTCGTGGACGAGGTGCGGGCGAAAAAGGTCGACCTGGTCGTGGTTCTTTCTCATAACGGCATGGATGTGGACAAGAAAATGGTCAGCCGGGTCAAGGGTATTGATGTCATCATCGGCGGTCATACGCATGACGGGGTGCCGAGACCGGTACTGGTCGGCAATACCCTGGTGATCGGCTCCGGCTGCTATGGGAAATTCCTGTCCAGACTTGACCTCGAGGTGAAGGGAAAGCGGGTCACCGGTTATTCCTACCGGTTGATCCCGGTGATGTCGGAGATGATCGAGCCGGACCCGGAGATGTCCCGGCTGATTCAAAAAATCCGTCGCCCCTACAAGAAAAAACTGGCCGAGGTCGTCTGCGATACCGAGACGCTGCTCTACCGGCGCGGCAACCTGGACGGCAGCTTTGATGATCTGATCTGTGACGCATTGGTCGATCACTACGGCGTCGACTTCGCCCTTTCTCCCGGGTTCCGCTGGGGCCGGACGGTTCTGCCGGGTCCGGTCACGGCGGAGGATGTCTACTCCCAGACCGCCTTGACCTATCCCAATACCTATAAAACCAAAATCAGCGGCAAGACCCTGAAAAACGTCCTGGAAGACATTGCCGACAATATTTACAATCCCGATCCTTACCGGCAGCAAGGTGGCGACATGGTGCGCAGCAAGGGTCTTGGTTACACGCTGAAAGTGGCTGGAACCATGGGCACCCGCATCAGCGATCTCAAGGTTCGGGGCAAGACCGTGCACCCGGATGACCGATTCACCTTTTCCGGCTGGGCCTCCATGGCGGCGCAGCCGGGCCCCCCGGTCTACGATGTGGTCATTGACTATGCCCGCAAGAAGAAAAATGTCCGGGTGACTGTCGACCGGCCGAAGTTGGTTTGATGTAAGCGGCTTACAGGTTGGATGTAACCTCCAGCCGTCACTGATTCAGATTATGGATATTGATCGCCAGGGTACCGTGGATGCGAAAAAAGAGTTGAGTTAACTATTCCTCCTTCTATAGTAAACACAATCAAGACAAAGCAGATACGGTACCCTGTGATCAATTTTCTTGTTTTTTATGATAGGAATTCAGGAGTAAGGCACTAACGCGACACGGATAGTTCTGCTTACGATTGAAGTTTACAGCTTGTTACTGTAACGAGTTAATTCAAGGTGCCCTTAAAGTAAAATTGACTTTAAGGACACCTTTTTTTTATAATAAGGATATGAAACTGAATATTTTGCAAAAGTTTCTTCTTTTCTGGGCGGCCCTGGGCTGGATTCTCCCGGCACCGGCCTGGGCCGTACCGGCTTCTCCCGCCCCCTTGCGCATGCTCGTGATCCCGATGAAGACGCCGTCCCGGATGTACAAGGATTTTCTGCCCCTTAAGCATTACCTGGAGAAAAGTCTTAACCGCTCGATTGAACTGGATGTCGCGCGCAGGAATTCGGGAATTGCAGCACTTTTCAGGGAAAAAAAGACCGATATCGCCTTTGTCTGCCCGACGCTGTATTGCGACCTGACCCAGGTTACCTCCGTGGTCCCCCTGGTCAAATTGCGCATTAACGGCAGCGATCAGTATCGCAGCGTCCTGGTGGTGCGAAAGGATTCGCCGATAAAGCGGACGGCGGACCTCCTCGACCGGACCCTGGTCTACGGGCGCTATAACTGCCCCGGCTCCGGCCTGCTACCCAGGATCATGCTGCAACGGGTCGGCCTGTCGGATAATAATTTCTTCGAGGTGGTGAAACTCGGGAATGACGAGAGCGCCATCCTCGCCGTGATGGCCCGGATGTTTGACGTTACCGGCGTACCGGAGATGGCCGTACGTTCCTTTACTGACAACGGTCTCAGGATTATCCGTTACTCCAAGCCGATCCCCCAGTATCTCTTTGTGGCGCGCCCGGGGCTGGGCAAGGATTTAATCGGCCGGATAAAAGAGGTTATGCTCAAGCTGAACCAGGCGCCGGACCGCAAGGCTATTATCGGCGGGATCGAAAAAGGGGTGGACGGCTTCTCGCCTGCCCATGACAGCGACTACGACATTGTCCGCGTGCTGATGGAAAGCCTGGACCGGGGCCGGACCCGGTCGTTATTCCGTAAAGGTGAGCATACCCTGGTCGTGGAACCCCTGTATTACGGTGCGGATCTTTTCTGGCGGCTGAAGCCCTTGCTGGTAAAATTGCGCCAGGAGACCGGCTGGAATTATCATCTCCGGATTCCGGCGAGCATTGATGCCTTCCTGGCGCTCAGGAAACAGGGCAAAGGAGACCTGTACCTGCAGGAATCGGACTCAGCGGCCGGACCGGGGAATCATCCGGACGAATTGCTCGGCCCGCTGGCGGTTGTCCCGCCGGCAATGAACGTCGGCGTTATTATCGCCGCCGGCTCGGGCAAGGTGAAGAACCTGCAGGATCTCCGGGGTAAGAGGATAGGAATACCATCCCGCCTGTCGGCAGGAGGCTATATGGCCCAAACGCGCTGGCTGCGGCAGCGCGGAGTTCCCCTGGACGCGATCCGGCTGGTGAGCCTGGGCACCTACGAGCAGGTATTGATGAGTGTCTATCGGGGGGACGTGGATGCGGGCTATCTGACGCTTGGCACGCTCCGGAGGCTGCAAAAGGATCTCCAGCCAAAACGCATCGTAATCCTTGGCAAAACTCCCCCCCTGAAGGATTGGGTGATCTCGGCCCGAAAAGATGTTCCCGGCTTTGTAAAAAATAAGATTCGCAAGATCCTGGCCGGGCAGGATCTTTTTCCCCCGGGCAATTGAGCGGCCGTGCATCTGTTTCGGAATTTTCATCGTTATACCAGTATCAAAACCAAGGGAGTGATCTATGTAGTTGTCCTGATCCTGTTCATCTTTCTGACCGTCAGTGCCCTGGTGATGTCCACGGTAAAAAAAAATCTTGTTGAGCAGCTCAATCAATTTCATTTGAGCATCGCCAGGAAGCTCGCCCAGACATCCGCGGACGTCCTGCTTTCCAGGGACTACGGGCACCTGATGGAACAGATCAGGCAGTTGAAGTCCTCCGGCGAGGTGTCCAGGGTCCAGATCATTGATAAGCGGCACGTCATCATCGTTTCGGACCGGGTCGCCGAGATCGGCGAAAAGGATGCGGCGCTTACAGAGTTGCTGGCCCGGCAGGGGCGGAGATTCAGCGCCCCGGCAAAGGCCGGAGCGGATATCCTCATGCCGATCGAGATTGACCATGACCTCCTGGGGGCACTGCGGGTCGGCTTTGACTGGTCGGCGGAGAGCAAACGTATCGACCGGGAGCTGGGCCGGACTATCCGGCAGATTCTTTATCTCGCCCTGGTCATCTTCGCCCTGGGCATCGGCGGGGCCTTTATCATTTCCCGGGCGCTGACCCGGCCGATCATTGAACTTTCCAGGGAAATTGAGAAATTTGACGATGAAATCTATCCCCGCAACGGTTCCCGGGATTCCAGTGCCTATAAAGATGAGAGCCTGCAGCTCCGGGCCGCCTTTACCAGGATGATGGCAAACTTAAGGAAATATCTGGATAAAAATAAGAAAATTTCCGAGGAACGGGAAAAATTGACCTGCATGGCGGCCATCGGCCAGATGTCCGCCCAGATTGCGCATGAAACACGCAACAGCCTGTATGCGATCCGCGGGGCGGTCTCCGGCCTGGAAAAGACGGACAGCCTTTCTGAAAGATGCGACTATATGGAGATAATCAAGGAAGAAGTCCAGGAAATGACCAGGATGTCGGATGACTTTCTCCAGTTTGCCCGCACCCCCGAACCCGAGATCGTTCCCTGCCAGGTTGATGACGTGGTGCAAAGGGTAGCGGAGCTGCTCGATCCGGACCTGGAGGATGCGAAGATCACGGTGAAAAGACTGGGGCAGGGAGTTCCGCCGGTGCTGGCTGACGCGACACTCCTGAAGCGGGCCTTTATGAACCTTTTTTTAAACGCGATTCAGGCCATGGAAGATGGAGGGACGATTACGGTGCAATACCAGGTGGCGGGAGAATTCGTTAAAACCAGCATTCAGGATGACGGGCCGGGGATTCCCGAGGAGATTAATCTGAAGGTCTTTCAGCCCTTTTTTTCCACCAAGATCAACGGCACCGGGCTGGGCCTGCCCACGGTCTATAAACTGCTTGTGGCCCAGCACGGGGAGGTGGACCTGGAAGACTCGGAGTTCGGGGCGCGGTTCACTATTCAACTACCCATTGCGAAAACCGGCGAGGCGTAAACAAGATGCGGACGATTCTGGTCGTGGATGATGAAAGGAATGTCCGGAAGGTCCTTTCAAGTTACCTGAAAAAGGAGGGCTTTGAGGTGGAGACCGCCCGGAATTACGAGGAGGCGGTACACAAGGTCGGCGAACTGAATATTGACCTGGTCCTCACGGATATGCGTCTGCCCGGGCAATCCGGCCTGAA
This sequence comes from Deltaproteobacteria bacterium, assembly GCA_013151365.1. Classification (GTDB taxonomy): domain Bacteria; phylum Desulfobacterota; class Desulfobulbia; order Desulfobulbales; family Desulfobulbaceae; genus BMS3Abin13. The sequence continues at coordinate 6,488 of JAADIK010000182.1, read as the reverse complement.
CCTCCTGCAATGGATCAAAAGGAAGCAGCCCTCACTGCCGGTACTCGTGATCACGGCTTACGGCAGTATCGACAATGCCGTGGAGGTGATGAAAAACGGGGCCGCCAGCTATCTGACCAAGCCGGTGGACATGGACGAGATGATGGCCCTTATCCGGCACACCCTGTTGAAGGAGCAGGCAATAAAGAGCCCGCAAACGGTGGAAGAGACCGGGGAACGGTTCGGCATTATCGGCAGCAGTCCGGCGGTCGACGAGGTTATTTCCACGGTTAAAATTGTCAGTTCAAGCCGCGCCAACATATTGATTACCGGGGAGTCGGGCACGGGCAAGGAACTGGTGGCCAGGGCGATCCATTCCGCCTCTGCGCGCCGGGACTTTCCTCTGATTGCGATCAATTGCGCGGCCATTCCGGCGGATTTGATCGAAAACGAGCTGTTCGGCCATGAAAAAGGAACCTTCACCGGCGCCGTTTCCAGGGAGACCGGCAAGGTGGAGATGGCCGACCGGGGAACCCTGTTCCTCGATGAGATCGGCGAGATGTCCATTGCCATGCAAATCAAACTCCTGCGTTTTTTACAGGAGCGGGTCTTTTACCGGATCGGCGGCCGGGACCAGCTGGCATCGAACTGCCGGATTATCGCCGCCACCAATCGTGACCTGGAAAAAGAGATTGAAAACGGCAGGTTCCGTGAGGATCTCTTTTACCGCTTGAATGTAATCCAGATCAGGACGCCGACCTTGCGGGATCGCAAGGAGGATATTCCTCTGCTGGCCGAGCACTTTCTGGATAAATATTCGGCGGAAAACAAAAAATTTATCCGCGGCATAGATCCGTTGGCACTCGAGGCGCTTATGCGGTACGAATGGCCCGGTAATATCCGGGAATTGCAAAACATCATCGAGCGGGGAGTGGTTTTGTCCCGTCTCGATATGATTGTCCTGGAAGACCTGCCGCAGAAACTGCAAAACCATTTTTTAGAGTCGCGGGGCGAGGAGCAGCCGCCGGAAGACCAGGAACTTCTGGAACTCGCGGGCATGCCCCTGGCCGAGCTTGAACGGATTGCCGTTCTCAAGGCCCTGAAGCACGAGAATTGGAACCAGACCCGTGCTGCCAAAAGACTGGGAATCACCCGTCGGCAGTTGCGAACCAAGATGGAAAAATATCAGCTGTTATAATCGGTAACAGATCACCCAAAACAATCACCCTTCCCTCCGGCAGCCGGAATCACCACTTAAAAGGACATCTCAAAAGGACATTTCGGGACAATCCCAAGGCTCCGGGTGTTCAAAAATGGACAATTCCGGGCAATTTTATGTCCTGAACGGCTGGCATGTCCCTTGCACTTGAATCCGTGAACGTGCGCGTTCGAGAACAGTGCAGATGCAAGTAATAACGCAAAGTACCACACCCTGTGACCAGTTACGATTATCCTGGTGTGATATCAACGAGTTGCCAACGCAGCATAATATTTTTTAAAAAAGAGGGTGAGATGTCAAAAGAAAAACTCAGGGAGGGGGTTGTTATAGCCCTGATTGCCGCAGGATTTGCCGTGACGCTGTATCTTATTTTCAGAATCAAGTCCTATGCGGGGCTTGATTTCTCGGCCGCGTCGGATGACAAAATAGCCATGATCAAAGATTCGATCCATACTATCCTGGTGCTGGGCGGTCTTGTTATTGGCGGCATCATGGGTGCGGTTGTCCAGCGCTCCAAGTTTTGTATCGCCGCGGCCTGTCATGCCCGGGTAACCATCGGCGATCTCTTTCAGACGCGCTCCTATGCCATGGCTTTATTTGTCGCCATTCTGGGTACGCAAATTTTATATAAAACAGGACAGGTTGATATCCAGTACAGCATCTACGTGTCCTCTCCTTTTACCTGGCTCAGTTACATTATCGGCGGCTTGACTTTTGGAATAGGAATTGTCTATACTGGCGGTTGCGCCAGCAGGATCCTGGTTCGCGCCGCCGAAGGGGACCTGGGGTCGATGGGCAGTGTAATGGCCTTTATCCTCGCCTCCGGAGCCACCTTGTGGGGAATATTGGCCTACGTCCGGGTTGACTATCTCAACTCAATTACGCTGGGCTTCAAGAGCCAGTATCTGCCGGAAATTTTTCCATCGATCCCCTGGTGGTTGATTCTCCTGGCCCTTGAAATTATATTGGTTGTTTTTATGCTGATGGCGCCGAAGGACTCTGAATGGTGGGGCTGGCAGTGGCCAGCGGCCGGGGCGGCTATCGGCCTGACCATTGTCCTGGCCTGGTGGATCAACGGCGCGGCCCACAAGGCCCTGCCGCTCATTGACAGCTTTTCCTTCACCGGTCCTGCCGATCCGGCCCTGTTGCAAAAGTGGCGGCCCAAGAGTCTTACCTTTGCCCTGGCCGATGCAGAGAGCTTCCGGTACATCATTCTCTGGACCGGGGAGACAATCAACTTCGCCATTGCCACGGTATTCGGCGTTCTGGCCGGCTCGTTCCTGGCCGCCCGAATCAGCGGCACCTTTAACTGGGTGGCGCCGCAGCTTCAGCAGTTCAAATTTAATCTTTTCGGCGGCCTGCTCATGGGATTCGGCGCGGTAGTAGGGCTTGGCTGCAATATCGGCCAGGGCTTAAGCGGCATCTCAACAATGTCTCTGGGCAGCATACTCACCATGACGTCTATCGCTCTTGGGGCGATGGCCGCCGCGAAATTTATGCTTTGGCAAATAATGAGGGATTGAAGTGAAAAGTTTAAATCTCGGCAACCCGGCCCTGCGGCTCATCCTTATCCAAGCCCTGCTGCTCGCCCTCTACGGCTGCGCAGTCCCGCAGGCCGGCGGGCAGCAGGCGCTGCGGAATGAAGAGCAGCCCGTGGTCATACGCTCGGTGGTCGGGAATTACGATCAGATCTGGGATGACCTGACCACGGCCCTGAACAATCGGGGCCTGGTGATCTCGTCGGTTTCGCATGTAGGAGAGATGATTGAACGTACCGGCAAGGCCCTGAATCAGAACAGGAAAATCTTTGCCCGTGCCAAGGTCATGGAGTTTTGCAGTGCGATCATCTCCAGAAAAATGATGGAGCAGAATCCTCACTACATCGCATTCTGTCCTTACCAGATCATGGTCTACTCCCTGCCGGACAACCCGGGCAAGGTGTATCTTTCCTACCGGCGCCTGTACTGGGGGAATACAAAAGGCAAAGACCGGGCGGTTTTAAAGACGGTTGAGAACCTGCTGAGCGGTTTGATCAACGAGGTTATAGAAACAGAGAAGCAGTACCAATAGGCTAAGGCACAACACTATCGCCTCTTCCGGCCGGTCATGAGGGTGGCACAGGCCAGTTCAAAACAGGTTTTCTCCGGCAGGCATGTCACAAAGGATTTATCGGCGTGTTCATAAGGTTGCCCGATTAAATCGCCGACCTTCATTTTGTAAAATTTTTTCCTTACGTCTTTCGGCAGGTTTTCCCCCCATTCCCTGAGAAACCAGGTCAATGTGCTTATGGGTCCGGTCCCGCTGTTTATAAACTGCCGCTCGATCTCGATATCCTCTTCAAACAATACCTTTAAACCCGGGGCGGTCATGTTGAAATAATGGTGAGGATATCCGTGTAATGGTTGGAGAAAAGCGGCGCACACCGCAAGTTGCCCTCCCGGCTTGAGCACCCTCGACAATTCACGTGCCGCCGCGAAAGGATATTTTACATGTTCCAACACCGCAAAGGAGAAAACAGCATCAAAGCTGTTATCAGCAAAAGGAAGCTGCTCGGCAAAACCCAACACATCCGTGGTCGGATAGGGGGCGATCTCGTAATTCACCACATTTTCATAATAGACCGGTCGAAATCCGGCGCCGCAGTCAAGAATCAGGCCTTCCGGCAGGCTGTTGATTATGTCGAGAGGAACACTGTCATAGAAAAAGGACGAAACTTTCTCCGTGCTCTCGAAATTAAATTTGGTCTTTTTCTCTTCAGTGATGGAATCTAAGATATAATCACTTTTCTGACTTACAATCGCATCGGGCTTCAGGATCTTCTTGATCCGCTCGGCCTTCTTTTTTCGCAACGCGATAACATCTGGAAGATAATTTCTTTTCCCCTGCTTTCGCTGCTCCTTGTGGCCATGGCGAGTAAAATGTTGCAATCCTGACTTCACCTTACCATCTTCGACCGCCTCCCTGACATCCTGGTTCTCACGGAGATAGAGTTCCTCATCGAAATTCTCAGCCGTGACGACTTCGAAAACTTCCACATAATTAACCAAGTGGCCCATCGCTTTCACCATGAAGATGATAAGGAATCGCTTTTCAGACCAAGGGATCCAGAAGCATGGAGAGGGGGAAATCGGATGATTAGAGTTTGCGTATCCCGATTACTCCTGCCCAGACCCTGCATATAACCTCAAGCTCTTCAATAATAACGTAATTACGCTTACAAAACAGGAAGCTGAAAGTCAACAACTTATTGCCGGTTCGACGGACAGCGCGACCGGCGGATCAAGATCATAAAAAAAACCGACCCCAAGGAGGGTCGGTTTTCTATAAAACCAGACATCAATTCTCAAGACACTAAAAGCTGAAGGTAACGCCGGCCCGCTCGGTAGTTTTGTCAAACGTGGTCGATATACCGGCATTGACCATTATGTTCTTTTTGACATAGTAGAACATGCCACCGGCCAGGGCGGTTTGATGCCCGGCATGACCTATACCTATGGCAGCCTGCAGGTTACCGTTCGCGCGCCCGTTCGGCACGAGGGAGGACATGGCGGACGCAAGCGCCGTAGACCTGTTCACCTGCCTGACCGTGGCCGCGTCGTTTGGCTCGGTTCCTTCCGATACGTTGGTGATGCGACGCTCGTGGCCGCCCGAACCGACCGAGACGGTATTCGGTTCGCTGGCAACCGAACCCTGGCCCAAGGCCACGCTCCCGGCCGCACCATGAACGACCCTCGAGTCCGCGCCTATGGCTACACTGTTGGGCGCGTCAATGGTCGTGTTGGCGCCAACCGCGGTGCTGCCGTCCATATTGACCCTGGCGTTGCTGCCTATCGCGGTGTCATTGGTTTTGGCGGCGGCGCCGTCGCCGACCGCGGTGCTGCCGGTACCGCTGGCGCTTGCCCCGCTGGCGCTTGCCCCGCTGGCCGTCCAGCTGAAGCCCCGTGCGTGCTTCCGCAGAACATCGATGTGCGACGAGTTGGTCGTGATATTCGATGAATTGGTAGCGATGTTCGACGAGTTAGTGGCGATATTCGATGAGTTGGTGGCAATATTCGACGAGTTGGTGGCAACCTGTCCGTTCGTCACGGTCAACTGTCCGACCGTGACCGCGTCGGTCGGCGCGATTCCGTCCGCTACGTTGGTAATGCGGCGCCGCGATGAAGACGTGCCGACCGAGACGGTGTTTGCCTCGCTGGCAACCGAACCCTGGCCGAGAGCCACGCTTGAAGACGCAGTGGCGGAGCTGCCCTCGCCAATCGCCGTGCTGGAGTCTCCGCTGGCAGTGCTATCCGCACCCGTCGCCGTGCTGGAGGCACCGCTGGCCGTACTCAACCGACCCGTCGCCGTGCCGTAGGCACCGCCGGCCTTGCTATCCGCCCCAGTTGCCGTGCTCCGGTAACCGACGGCTTGGCTCATATGACCAGCCGCCGTGCTTTCGAAACCGCTGGCCGTACTCGACTTACCCGTCGCCGTGCTGTAGTGACCGCTGGCCGTACTCAACATACCCGTCGCCGTGCTGTCGTCACCGCTGGCCGTGCTATCCGCACCCGTTGCCGTGCTGTAGTCACCGCTGGCCGTACTCAATCGACCCGTCGCCGTGCTGTATTGTCCGATGGCATGGCTATCCGCCCCAGTTGCCGTACTCCGGTAACCGACGGCTTGGCCCATATGACCAGCCGCCGTGCTTTCGAAACCGCTGGCCGTACTCGACTTACCCGTCGCCGTGCTGTAGTGACCGCTGGCCGTGCTCAACATACCTGTCGCCGTGCTGTCGTCTCCGCTGGCCGTAGCTTGGTCACCCACTGCCGTACTGTTAGCACCGCTGGCTATGGCGCTCGTGGGGGCTGCGTAGGAGGCCGCCAACGCCGACGGGACATTGCCCCATAACAAGGCGGCCAACGCCGCGCATACGAAGACATTGAGCGCCTTGTTTTCCCTGCTCTTTCCGAGTTGCATTTCCTTCCTCATGTTCGTCTCCTTTTCGTCATATCCCAGGCCTCGTAAAATTGGTTCTGAAATGGCCCGCTTTTTGGGGCTACTTTTCAAACCGGGCTGTCACCAACTTTACATAGCAAGCCACTTGTCGGTGCATTCGGATAACGCGTACCTGAATCCATGACAGCGCAAATAGATGCTCATCGGCCTCACTTCATAACATGACGTGCAATTCGACAAAATCGGGTAAGGAGTGTGTTTTTGTCAGGTAAATACTGTAGTTCGAGGATTTAATATTGAACAGAGGGATCAATTATTACAGTCCAAAACCATTCTGTAGAGCATAACGAACCAG
>JAADIK010000150.1 GCA_013151365.1 Deltaproteobacteria bacterium | reverse complement strand
GGGCTACGTCGAGGATTTTGCGATTGCGCCGTAGCCAAAGATGGCCTGAAGATGAGATGCAAGATGTTCTTGTTATTTTCTTACAGGCCCTTAGTCGCTGAATCCGTGCCGGCAACTCGCCGATATTAGTCGCCGTTGTCCGCCCGCGGGTAGGAGCCGAGCCACTCGTAGTAGGAACTCTTCCGTTGCAGGATCTCGCAGCCCTCGGCAATGACCGGGTCTTCCATGTGACCATGCATGTCAACGAAAAACAGGTATTTCCACTGTTTTCCCTTGACCGGCCGCGACTCGATCTTGGCTAGGTTGATATTCTTGGACGACAGGACGGTGAGCACCTCGTTGAGTGCGCCGGGCCGGTTCAGCAGGCCGATCAGGAGCGAGGTCTTGTCGTGACCGCTCCGAGACGGCGACTTGCGGCCGATCACCAGGAAACGGGTGGTGTTGCCCTGGTAATCCTCGATGCCCTTGACCACCACCTGCAGTTCATAGGTCTTGATGGCCAGGGAGCTGGCAATGGCCCCGATATTGGGGTTGTTCGCCGCCATCTGGGCGGCGGCGCTCGTGGAAAAAACCGGCAGGGTCGGGACGCCGGGCAGATTCTTTTTCAACCATTCCCGGCACTGGGCCAGGGGCTGGGCATGGGAGGCCACGGTCTGGATGTCTTCCATGTTGCCGGAACGGCAGACCAGGTTATGGGTGATGGGGAGCTGAATCTCGCCGCAGATCTTGATATTATATTTCATAAACGAGTCCAGGGTGGAGAATACCGCCCCTTCGATGGAATTTTCCACCGGCACGATTCCGTACCGGGTGCGGCCCTTTTCCACCTCGCGAAATACCTCGTCAATGGATTCCATGGGCTTGTACGAGGCGGACTGGCCGAAATATTCGACCCCGGCCAGGTGGGTGAAGGTGGCTTCCGGGCCGAGATACGCCACTTCGACCTTTTTCTGGGACAGGCGGCAGCTGGTAATTATCTCGTGAAAAATGGAGAGCAGCGATTTTTCCGGAAAAACGCCGTCGTTTTCCTGTAAAATGCGGGCGTAGATCTCCCGCTCCCGTTGCGGGTCCCACTTGGCCCTTTTGGTCGCATCCTTGAGCTTGCCGATACTCCTGGCGCATTCGATGCGCTTCTTGAGCAGGCCGAGGATCTGATTGTCAATGGCGTCGATCTCGTTGCGGACATCCAGAATTTTTTTTTCTTGAGGCATGACGGTGTGTTGTTAAATTAGCAGCCGGCAGCCCGGAAACGGGCGGCGAAAGGGTGCGGTTGTTTTTGAGCGGATCCATAGCGCCACATGCTAAAGCATCTCAACTGACTTGCAAAGAAAAAATTGAAAAGGGTTGCGCTTGTCCTGTTTTTCAATAATATACGCTGACCTGAATGCAAACGATCCCGGGCCTTTTAAACTTTTTTCGGAGCCGTGTCGCCATGAGTGAATATACAGTGAATAAAAGCTACGCTGAGATCAATGCCCGGATCAGGGCCGGAGAGGCGGTCGTGGCGACTGCGGAAGAGATGATCGATATTGTCCGGGAGGACGGTCCGGTCGAGGCGGCCCGCAGGATCGACGTGGTGACAACCGGGACCTTTTCCACCATGTGCTCGTCCGGCGCTTTTTTCAACTTCGGCCAGACCACGCCGACCATCAAGGCGGCCAAGGTATGGATCAACAAGGTCCAGGCCTATGCCGGTCTGGCGGCCATCGATATCTATCTCGGCGCCACGGAGCCGGCGGAAGACGATCCCTTGAATAAAGTTTATCCGGGCGAATTCCGTTACGGCGGCGGTCATGTTATCGAAGACCTGGTGGCCGGGAAGAAGGTCTTTCTCGAGGCCAAGGCCTATGCCACCGATTGTTATGCCAATACCAAGTGCAAAAAGGAACTCTGCCTCGCGGATATGCCGCACGCGCTCCTCTGCAATCCCCGCAACGGCTATCAGAATTATAACTGTGCGGTCAATTTTTCCGACAAAACCATCCACACCTATATGGGCACCCTGAAACCGAAATGCCGCAATGCCAACTATTGCAGCGCCGGCGAGTTGAGCCCGCTGCTGAACGATCCGCTGTATCGCACCATCGGCCTCGGCACCCGGATTTTCCTGGGCGGCGGCATCGGTTATGTTACCTGGCACGGCACCCAGCATAACCCGAATGTTCTGCGGAGTCCCGGCGGCACGCCCCGGCAGCCGGCCGGCACCATGATGGTCCAGGGCGATCTCAAACAGATGTCCGCCCGGTGGCTCCGGGGGGTGAGCATCCTGGGTTACGGCTGTTCCCTGGCCGTGGGCCTGGGCGTGCCTATCCCGATTCTCAACGAGGAGATCGCCCTTTTTACCGGCGTCTCCGACAAGGACATCTTTGCCCAGGTCGTTGATTACGGACACGATTACACCAACCGGATTCAGCGGAACTACGGTGAAGTGAGCTATGCGGAACTGCGCTCGGGCCAGATCGAGGTGGCCGGAAAAACAGTGCCGACCGCGCCGCTGTCAAGCCGGGTCAAGGCGCTCGAGATTGCGGAAACCCTGAAACGCTGGATCCTGGACAAAAAATTCCAGCTCGGCGAACCGGTGGCCCACTTTCCCACGGTGGACTTTCCTGTCAACGACAAAGAATAGCCGGTTTTCGTACAGTTGCAGCGTATTGTTAAGGTGATTTCTTAATTCTTCTTTTTGGTGCGGAGGAACCTATTTGGCTCTTCAGAAAAAGGCGGACCGGCTGCAGTCGATTCTCCGTTCGTACGGCCAGGTTGCCTTGGCCTTTTCCGGCGGGGTTGACAGCTCCCTCTTGCTCAGGTGCGCCCTGGATTCGCTGGGGCCCGGCAATATTCTCGTCCTGAACGCCAGGTCCTGCCTGCAGAAGCCCCATGAACGGGAGCGGGTCGACAGCTGGTTCGTCCGGCATGGCCGGGAAGATGACGTGCGGCAGGTGTTCGTTGACCTGCAGCCGCTCTCATGGCCGGAATTCGTGCGCAACCCGGAGGATCGCTGTTACCTGTGTAAATGCCGTCTCTATCGTCTGTTCCTGGATGAAGCCGGCCGCCGCGGAATCACGCGGCTCATCGACGGGACCAATGCCGATGATATGCAGAGTCAACGGCCGGGACTGCGGGCCATCCGTGAATTCGGGATCGGCACCCCCCTGGCCGCGGCCGGCTTGAGTAAAGAAGATGTCCGTTCCCTGAGCCGGGACCGGGGGCTTGACACCTGGGACCAGCCTTCGTCGTCCTGCCTGGCGACCCGGATACCCCATGGACTGGAAGTCACCGCCGACCGCGTCAGGTTGATCGCCGCCCTGGAACAGGACCTGGAAAGACAGGGTTTTGCCGGGTGCCGGGTCCGCCTGGACCGCCATGATGCCGCCACGGTGCTGGTCCAGCTCCGGCACTGTGATCTTGAGCGGTTCGGCCGCCGGCTTCAGCAGGACGATATCACTCGTTTTTTCCATGATTCAGGGATGAAGAACGTTTACCTGGACCTGCAGGGCCGTTGCTGAGCGACTGCGTGAAGATGGGGTGGTTGTGGCGGCTTGCTGGTTAGATGCAGGTAATAACACAGAGTGCCACAGCCGGGGACCGGTTATAAAAAGGGACGTTTTTTCTATAATGCGCTCTAAAACAAGCTCTATTGGGCAAGAAAGGCATTTTTTCCTTTGACAAAGCATTTTTTTTCGTATTAACATTCGAGAGTGCCAAGGTGGGGAGCTGTTGATTTTGCTCCTGTCGGCTCTTTGGGAGCCGTGTCGGTAATATCAAGATGATGACTGGAGGGAGAAAGTATGAACAAGAAGGAATTGGTTGAGTCAATGGCGGGTGCGGCGGACATCAGCAAAGCTGCTGCGGAAAAAGCGCTGAACGGCATGCTGATGTCGGTTACTGCTGCTCTGTCCAAGGGGGACAGGGTCACACTTGTCGGTTTCGGTACTTTTTCATCCGTCAAGCGTGCCAAAAGGAAGGCCAAAAATCCACGTACCGGTGAAATCATCAAAATCCCCGCCAAAAATGTTGCAAAGTTCAAACCGGGCAGCAAGCTCGCCGAAGCTGTAAAAAAATAATCTTTCTTACAAGTCATATAAAAAAACAGCCGGCATTGTTGTCGGCTGTTTTTTTTATGCCCTCAAGGGCCGGGGTGATCAAGGGATTCTGCCGTCAGGTCATCATGCAACTTTCCATCATCATCCTGAATCCGTCACGGATTCAGGCTCGTCTGAATGATGCCTGATTCGGAACAAGATCAAAAGAAAATGAAAAAACTGTCAGAGCTGCCGGCAACCGCCATCTGTGGCAACGATATCAGCTCGTCCGTGCTCTACGTCTCCGCCCTGACCATTATGGCGGCGGGCCAGTATGCCTGGCTGGCCCTGTTGGTTGTCGCGGCAGTGCTTTTCCTGTTCCGGAAAATTTACGGGGAGGTGGTCGGCGCCCTGCCTCTCAACGGCGGCGCTTATAATGCGCTGCTCAACACGACCAGCAAGTCCATGGCCTCGCTGGCCGCCAGCCTGACCTTGCTGTCCTATATGGCGACAGCCGTGATCTCCGCGTCCGAGGCCATGCATTACCTCTCCGGTATCGCCCCCGCGCTGCCGGTGCAGACGGCCACCATTATTCTCCTTGCCCTGTTCATGGGGCTTACCATCCTGGGGCTTGGCGAATCTGCTGCGGTCGCGGTGGTTATTTTCCTGTTTCACCTGGTCTCGCTCACCCTGTTGGCCGGGACCGTAACCTACTTTTTGCTGCATCACGGTTTGCAGACCCTTTACGCCAACTATCAACTGCCGCCGCCGCATGGTTCCGTCGGCATGGCGATATTCTGGGGGGTTACCGCCGCCATGCTCGGGATCTCCGGCTTTGAGAGTTCGTCCAACTTCGTGGAGGAACAGAAACCGGGCGTCTTCCCGAAGACCCTGCGCAACATGTGGATCGTGGTCAGCATCTTCAACCCGCTGATGGCCTTCCTGGCCCTGGCGATCGTGCCGATCCCGGAGGTCGGCCTGCATGCCTCCAACCTGCTGTCCCATATGGGCGAGATAACGGCAGGGCCGTGGTTGTCCCGCCTGGTCGCGGTTGATGCCGTGCTGGTCTTGAGCGGCGCGGTCCTGACCTCCTATATCGGGGTCACCGGCTTGATCGAGCGGATGACGCTGGACCGGATCCTGCCGGGATACTTATTGAAAAAGAATAGAAGGGGCAGTTCCTACCGCATTATCATCACTTTTTTTCTTCTGTCCTGCTCCATCCTGCTCATAACCAGGGGCGAGGTGCAAATCCTGGCCGGCGTGTACGCCATCTCCTTTCTGTCGGTCATGGTCCTTTTCGGGGTCGGCAATATCCTCTTGAAAATACGGCGCCGGAAACTGCCGCGGCCGGAACGGGCGGGCTGGCTTTCCGTGCTGGTTGGCGTGGCCGCGGTCCTCGCGGCCCTGGTCGGTAATATTTTTAAAGAACCCAATCCCGACGAGCCGGCCAATATCGTCATTTTTGCCGAATATTTCATCCCGGCGGTATTTTTTGTTGTCGTCATGCTCAACCGGATCGCCCTGCTGGAGATGTTGCTGCAGTTTATTGAATACCTCTTCGTGCCGATCCTCAAGCTGGTGACCAACGCAAACCAGAAAATTAACACGATCATCGACAAAATCCAGGCCCAGGAATTCGTCTTCTTCACCCGCGGCGATAACTTGCCCAATCTCAACCAGGTGCTGTTGTATATCAAGCATAACGAGCACACCAAGAAGATCAAAATAGTAACGGTTCAACCGGAAGGTGAGCCCCCCATCGAGGAAAAACTGGATAAGGATATCGAGTTTCTCGACCGGGAATATCCCGAGATTGACATCGAACTGGTCAGGTTGAAGGGGGAGTTCGGACCGAAAATGATCCAGGAGCTCTCAAAGAAATGGAACATCCCGGTCAACTTCATGTTTATCGGCTCACCCGGCGATCATTTCCCCTACCGGATCGAAGCGCTGGGCGGGGTCCGTCTTATTATCTGAGCCGCGGGACGAACGGGGAGGGCGAGAGGGCCGTTTCCGGGATTGACGCCGGGGCGGGACCGGGCCGCTCAGCGGCACAGGAGCAGGGTGGACGGCGTATTGAACAGTACTTCCAGCTGCGGACTTCTTGTGCCGGGCAGGGATGAACCGACAAAGGCAAAATTTTTCAGGTAGTCTCCCGTTTGTTCAGGGGTGCCGGATAACACCTTGCTGCCCCGGAGCCGTTTCCCCGCGGCAAGCAGCTGTCGTCCGGCCGCCTTGAAGTCCGCGCCGCCTTCCGCTTCGTCAAGAAAAACAAGCTGCTCGTTATCCTGCAATTTGGCATAAACAAGTTCCACTTCAATGTCCGCGCCGCCGGCCAGGGCCAGGTAGGTCGTGACCAGTTTTTTACAGTCGATGCCGTCGCCGCACAGGAGAGCGACGGAATCGCCGGTGGCCAAATTGTTGACCAGCATGATAGGGCAGGGCGCGGCGCTATACAGGTCCGAGGTCAGGAGGTCGTGAAACCGGGACAGGTCGCCGGTCTGCGTGTTTCCTTCAATAAAAAGATCGTATCCGCCCGTTTTCAGTTCCCTCAGGATCTCCGGATCGCGATTTCCCACCAGAACGATGGGCGGCCCCGCAAAATCACATTGGACATTTTCGGTGCGCAGCAGCCGTTGTACCGCTTGCAGGCCGGTATCCAGCAGGCCGTTTTCCCAGGTCCTCCGGACCCAGCCGGTGCCGGCCTGCTCTTTTCTGTCCGGCACTTCGATATGGGTGATATGGAGCTTGATATCAAACAACGGTGCGAGGAATGCCGCATACCTCAGAGCTATGCTTGACGCCAGGTTCTCGTCCAGATTCAGAAGGGCTTTGCTCATTTTTTTGTTCCTCTCCGCTATGCAGTTTTATGATACGTGTCCGGACCGGCCTGCCGTTGCTTGATTTTTTCCGCCGCTTTTTGGATAATTTCGGTTATCTCGCCTATTTTGAAAGGCTTGGCCAGGAAATCAAAGACCCCTTTCTTGAAAGATTCCTTAGCTGCTTCCGTGGTTGCAAAGCCCGTTATCACAATGATCTCGGTCCCCGGGGAATGCTCTTTCACCTCGGCCAGGAACTCCATGCCGTCAATACCTTCCATCTTGAGGTCCGTGATCACGATATTAAAATTCTTTTCCCTGGTTCTCTGCAGGGCCGCCAGGCCTTCCGTGAACGTTTCGACCTCGTAGCCTTTTTTTTCCAGGGACGGCTTGAGCCGCTTGCTGACAATAGGTTCGTCGTCGAGTATTAAAATGCTGGTTTTATTTTCATAGGCCATGGTAATCCTCCATCAGTTGATCAAGTTTTTCGGCAAACAAAGTAATGTGTTCTTCACTTACCATTTTGACGTCAAGCTGTCGCGTGAAGCCAATCAGGATGCCGAACAGGTAGAGACGTTTAAGGATTCCCTGTTGGTCGATTTTTTTTATGCTGCCGACGATGAGGTCATCGTGGACCTCGGTATGAAAATCGTTTCTCTTTAAAACTTCGGCGACAAACCGGGCCCTGCGGTTGCGGCGGCTCGGGTCCGTTACCCCGCCGGAAAAACGAAAGTAGGCGTAGTTGTCCTTGATATCCTCGACGGCGTAAGCATCGATCACCGTGAAATGATAGCCGAGCCGCAGGCTGATATTGACATAATCCCTGGAAATAACGGCAAGATTCTGCCCCACCTCTTGCGGCTCCGTCGCCTCGCTCGACATGGTCCGGGTGAGACTGGACATGAAACTGCCGAAGTCGACCGACACCGGCTCCGTATCCCAGGCGCCCGGATGCGACATCCCCTTTAATACGGCGGTCATCGGCAGCGAGGTGACCTGGGAAGGTACGATCGTTCCGCCCGTACCCGGTTCCAGGCCGCCGCCTATGTCGATAATGACCATGTCGAGGGGAAAGCTCCATTGCAGTCTGCCGGCAACGGCATCGTCGGAGTGGGGATGGTAATAGTTGAAGTCAATGAGTTCCTGGACGGCTTTTTCATGGACGAAACGCGTTATGTCGTGAAAAGTCCGGCATGATTCCGGGGAGAAATTCGGATCGGCTGGGTCGATCAGATTAAGCGGTTCTATTTTTCTCAGTACCCGGCGCAGCAAGCGGTACTCAAAGGTTTCCTCGATCTCCTCTTCCGCCAGGCTGTAGTAATGCAGCTCCTTGACCAGGCCCTGGTAAATAACGTTTTCCTGGGCATCCATGGTTATTTCCTGGCCGGTCTCAAAGATCTCCGTTGCGTTTTCCATATTCATTATGGTGGGGATGCGAAATTCCCTGGCAATGGTTGCCAGGTGACCGGTTGCCGAACCGATGTCGGTCATAATGCCGCTGATGCGCTTCATGGCCCTGGTCAGGTTCGGCGAGGCGTACCTGGCAACGAGAATCGAACCGATCGGCACCTTGTTGAGGTCGTCGTTGCCAAGAACCTTCCAGACCTTGCCGGCCGCGATTCCCTCCTGGGCGATGGTTCCCTTTCCCTGGGTAACTACAGGGTATTTCTCTAGAATCTCAGCCAACTCGCTGGCGCGCGGCAACGCCTGGTGCTGCATGGAAAGCTGCCGTGACTGCAGGATAACGATGTCGCCGTCGCGGTCAACGGCAAATTCTATATCCTGGGGCTTCTTGTATAATTTTTCAATTTTAAGGCCCAGTTCCGCCAGGTCCCGCAACTGTTCGTTGCTCAGGGAAGGCGCGGTCTGGCGGTCTTCGGCTACCGCCGCCGTCCGGGTGCCGCCGCCGTCGACCGGCTCCAGGGCCGTCGCCTTGCGGACAATCTTGAGTCCCTGGATATTATGGGGCGGCCGGCGTTCAATGGTAAAATGGTCGGCAACGGCCGCGCTTGACACGTCCCGTTCGCCCAACCCCCAGGAAGAGCTGACCAGCATGGTTTCGGCCTCGGGTTTGACCGGGTCATAGGTATAGAGAACACCGCTGGCCCTGGCGTCTATTACGGGCTGACAGGCAACCGCCATGGCGATTTCGTTTTCCCCGATTCCCATGTGCCGGCGATATTCCATGGCCCTTTCGCAGTAGGCGCTTGCCAGGATTTTTTTATAGGCGTCGATTATTTTTTCGCGCGGCAGGTTCATCTCGCTTCGGTATTGGCCGGCAAAGGAGTGCTCACCGTCTTCGCCGACCGCACTGCTGCGGACGGCGAAAAGCTGAATCTTGTCGGGATCGTCAGGGTCCGGGGTCGAAATTTGTTCGATGGCCGCCTCGATCTCTTTTTTGAGCTGTTTCGGTACGCTGCCGGCCAGGATCAGTTTCCTGATTTTCCCGGAGGCCTGCTCGAGGTCTATTTCCTCCTCCTGCCAGCTTTGAACCGTTTCCTTGATAACGGCGACCAGGCCGTTCTCCTCGAGAAAGGCGAAGTAGGCGGTCGTGGTGACGGCAAAGCCAGCCGGTGTTTTCATTCCTAATACTGATTTTATCTCGGCAAGGTGGGCATTTTTTTCACCCACCGCTTCGATAAGGGCGCGGGTAATCTGCTCATAGGGAAGGATATAATCTTCAACAGGGCTGACGAGACGGCCGGTGAGCACCCGGTTGATTTCGGATTCTATCCGCTGGAAAGACTCGGTAAGTTCCTCGTATTTGTGAGGCACCATGGTCTGCAGCTTGTAGATCAGCTCGTGGACCATCTCCGCCACCTCTTGACAGAAGGTGTCGATGAAGTGCCGGTCAAAGATATAGTCACCGCTCAACATGTCATTGGCATTGGCGATCAGATCAAGCGTCTGATTATTCAGGGCCAGGATTTCCTTGAAGGTGGCAAACATGTCATTGAAGGAAATCCGGCCAGGTTTTTTTTTGGCCAGGACCTGCCGGGCCCACTCTACCAGGTGTTTCATGGGCTCTTCAGGGTTTGCTCAAAAACAAGTCCGCAGAAGCGGTGCCTGGAGGAAGGTTGGGTAAGCGCAGACTCCGAGACCGCAGGCGCAACGGTGCTGCGCCTGCGGATTTCGCGATTACGGATCGATAAAAGATCGGCCGCTGCCGGGATACGAAAATATGAAGTTGTTCCATAGCGCGGCCCCCTGGCGTCTCTTTTACAAGAGCGTGCCGTACCCATCTTGCAGCGGACAATTAATGTACACCTCCCTTGCCCTTGAACAGGACGCCCGTTATCAAGCCGGCGACCAGGGCGATCAGGACGGCCATAATGCCGTAGAGAAGCGAGTGATTAAAGGCGAGGTTCGCCAGTTGCTTCGGGAAGCCGGTCTCTTCGAGGGTAAGAGTCTTGGTGGCCGTGCCGGTGACGGTCCCGTTTTCCACGGCAAATACTTCGATCGTATAGGTTCCCGGTTTCATCTTGGGCGGGATGGTGGCAACGGCGGCAAAGGTTCTCATGCCGTTGGCGGCCGTTGAATATTGAACGGCGTTATCATCAGTGAGATATACATGGTTCTTTCGTTGCAGTTTGACAAATTCCTTGAACAGGAAACTCTTGTTATTGTCTGCCGGTTCGATGGTTATCTGTCTTTCCAGGGCGGCGAAACCGAGGCTGCTCTTAGGTGAGTCGATCTCGTCTTTCAGGCCGATGGACGTCAGAAGCATATAGGTATCCGGAACGTCCTTGAAGACGACGTCCCCGGTATTCATCCACAGGATACCCGCGACCTTGCCTTTCTTTTTCAGATGAATCTCCCGGTCGAGACCGCTCAGCCTGATAAAGGCCTCGGCCTTGGCCGGAATGGTGCCTGACAGCTTGACGCTGGAACCGTTATAAAAGGTACTGATATGAATTACGGTCGGCTCAAGCTTGATCGAAATATCCGCCGCCAGGCAGGATGAAGCCAGCAGGGCAAGCAACCCCGCCAGGAACGATATATGGAAAAGTATTTTTTTGTTCATTTTGTTCATCCTCCTCTCAGTGGCCCCCTTTGATGGCAACCATGATCTCGGGCCGCATCAAAATGCTTGTCAGCATCTTCACGCAGACCAGCAGGACCAGGCTTGCCAGTAAAATCTTGAGTTGATCGGCTTTAAGTTTTTTGCTGATTTTGGTCCCTACCTGGGCGCCGATAGTCGAGCCGAGCAGGAGCAGAAGGGCCAGAACAAAATCCACGGTATGGTTGGAATACGACTGCATAATGGTGACATTGACGCAGGTGAAAAGGATCTGGAAAAGGCTGGTACCGACAACGACATGCATGGGCATCCGGAGCATGTAGACCATGACCGGGACCATGATGAAACCGCCGCCGACGCCCATGATGGCGGCAAGAACACCGACCAGGGTGCCGAAGACCAGGGGCAGAACGAGAGAAATCCTGACGCCTGATTTCTCGAAATGCGTCTGCATGGGCAGGGCGTTTAATATTTTGGCATAGGTTGATTCTTTTTTCGGCGTTGTCGTTTTTTTGGCCGGGGCGTTGCTGCCTCTTAATCCCTGCACACTGTCTATGAACATGTAGATGCCGACTCCGCCGAGCATCAGGACATAGGTGATATTGATCAGGAAATCCGCGTTGCCCATGGCCCGCAGGATTTTTATGACCTCGACCCCCAGCGTCCCGCCCAGGATGCCGCCGATCAGCAGCATGAAGCCCATCTTGAAATCGACGTTGCCGAGACGCCAGTGCGCCAGGGTGCCGGAGGTCGACGCGCCGACGATCTGGTTGGAGTCGGTAGCCGCGGCAACCGTGGGCGGGATGCCGAACATCATCAGTAGAGGCGTCATCAGGAAACCGCCTCCGACGCCGAATATTCCGGACAGCAGGCCGACAAAGCCGCCCAGTCCGAAAATAAGAAAAATATTTACGCTGTTGCCGGCGATCGGCAGATACATATGAAACATTGTCTTAGTTTAACCTCCTCTATTCCTTATTTAAATATGTAAGTCCCGGCAGCGGCCAACGATTTTGTTCCGTCGTCCGCTGTTACACTGTTCCCGATGTCGCTGAATTCAAAAAAACCAAAAAATAATTGAGTAGAGGGGAATTCCTCGATTCCTCTCATGCTTTCCATGCCGCGGTTACCGGTCCGGTTGCGGCATTGCTCAGTTTTTTTCACCTCCTTTTTTTTTGTGCTCAAGCCTTATGGCCACTCTCGACATGGGTTAAGTGCAGGACTTTTTCGGCCCCCCGTGAACCGCTGTCAAGCGGATTGCCCCGTTGATATAGCAACATTGGTGCCATGGAGGGGTACCGGGGAAGAGGAAAAGGGAGGTAAAAACAGCGGCGCATACTTTTGTTGAATGATCCAATGCACATAGGTTGCATCTCCCGGTTGGGGTAAAACACTGCGATAAAAAAATAAACCGGGAATAACCCCGGTTCAAACCTAGACGACAAGGTTCAAGTTTCATAATGAAACTTATTGGGATTTTCAGGAAAAACTAATTAAAATTATTAAAATAATTGCGTGATAAAGGGAAACGAGTGTTTCATTTTGAAAAACATGCTTACTTTTTATCCTCGGTTTCGGCAAGACCGTATTTCTTCATTTTACGCCATAAGGTAGTTCTGGGTATCTTCAGGATATGGCTGGCTAATTTTTTATTGTAGGCGGTTTTTTGCAGCACTTTTTTTATGTGCTGCCTTTCCACGGCTTCCAGGGAAAAAAGCGACTCGCCGCCCGGGTCGCCGCCGACCGTTTCCTGGAATTTGGCCGACAGATCCTCTATTTCCAAGGTATCGCCGTCGGCCAGGGCAACGGACCGCTGAATAATGTTTTCCAGCTCCCTGACATTGCCGGGGAAGCTATAGGCCATGAGCAGTTCCAGGGCCTGGGGGGAGATGTGCCGGACCTTTTTGCCGAAAGAGCTGTTGAATTTCTTGATGAAATGAGAGATCAGCGGCGGGATATCCTCGGGCCGTTCCCTGAGCCTGGGGAGCTGAATGCCGACAACGTTGAGCCGGTAATAGAGATCCTCCCGAAACAGGCCTCTCCTGATCGACTGCTTCAGGTTGCGGTTGGTCGCGGCAATGATCCTGACGTCGAGGTCGATCGGCTTGGTGCCGCCGACCCGCAACACCTGCCTTTCCTGGAGAACATGCAGAAGCTTGATCTGCATGGACAAGGGCATTTCGCCTATTTCGTCAAGCAGCACGGTCCCGCCGGCGGCAGACTCCAACAGGCCGATTTTCATGCCGGCGGCGCCGGTAAAAGAGCCTTTTTCATGACCGAAGAGTTCGCTGCAGATGAGCTCCTCGTTAAAACCGCCGCAGTTGAAGTAGACAAAAGGGTTATCCCGCCTGGGGCTCAGTTCATGAATGGCCCGGGCCGCCAGCTGTTTACCGGTGCCGGTTTCGGCTTCGATAAGGACATTGCAGTTCACCAGCGCCAGCTTTTTGATCAGGGCGAAGATATCCTGCATCGCCTTGCTCGCGCCGACAAAACCGGGAGTCAGGCAGGTGCTGTCCGTTTCCCGGTCGGGCCTTCGGTTTTCATCCTTGCTCTCGATTTTCTCCCTGGCGCGCCGTACCATGAGAATGATGTCATCCCAGCGGCAGGGTTTGGCCAGATAGTGGAATGCCCCTTTCCTGGTCGCCTCCACCACGGTATCAACGCTGGCCTTGCCGGTGATGATCGCCTCGGTTTTTCCATGGGCCTGTTTGACCAGCTGCAGGACCTCGAGCCCCTCGATATCGGGCAGCTCGAGATCAATAAAGACCAGGTCGAACGGGGTCTGCCGCATGCTTGCCAGGAAGGGCTTGCCGGCCCGGAAGGTCGTCACCTGGAACCCTTCCTGCCGCAGCAGCCGTTCCATCATGCTGCGGGCGGCATCTTCGTTATCGATGACGGCAACTCGAATCATGCCTCTTTACCAGCCTCATCTTCTGCTTCTGTCGCGACCGGCAGAAAGACTGAAAAAGTAGTTCCCGCCTGAACCTGGCTTTCCACCTCGATATAGCCGCCATGTTTTTTGACGATTTCGTAGACAATGGACAGGCCGAGGCCGGTGCCCGTGCCCCCCCTCCGGGTCGTGAAAAAGGGATCGAATATATTGCTTATCTTTTCCTGGGGAATGCCGGCCCCGGTGTCGCTGACGTCGACGCG
This sequence comes from Deltaproteobacteria bacterium, assembly GCA_013151365.1. Taxonomy (GTDB): domain Bacteria; phylum Desulfobacterota; class Desulfobulbia; order Desulfobulbales; family Desulfobulbaceae; genus BMS3Abin13. The sequence continues at coordinate 1,825 of JAADIK010000150.1, read as the reverse complement.
GATAAACCCCTGGGGTCCGGCATGGGTGTCGACGTGGATAAGGCCGCCGTCGGGCATGGCGTGGATGGCATTGACAAACAGGTTTAAAAAGACCTGCTGCAGTTTTTGCTCGTCCCCGAGGATGTACGGAAGATCGGGCTGCTTCCAGGTTTCCAGGTGCACGGCCTTTAAGCGCAGCTCATTTTCTATCAATTTTTTCGCGCCGGCAATGACGTCGCAGATCCGCAGCTTCCGGACAGTCGGTTTCTTGTCCCGGGTGAAGTCCAGCAGGTCCCTGACAATGTTACCGGCCCGGTCGGTCTGCGCCAGGATATCCCGCAGGATCTCCTGCGCCTCGTCTTTCGGTGTCTCGTCATACTCTTCCAGCAGCATGTCGGCGGACAGGGAGATATTATTCAGGGGATTGTTCAGTTCATGGGCGATGCCGGAAGAAAAAGTGCCGATGTCGGCGAGCTTTTTCGACTGGATCAGCTCATTGGTCTTGTTGTCGAGTTCGGCCGCGATTTTGTTGAAACTCCGGGCCAGGTCCGATATCTCATCATTGATGTGTGGATCATCCCTGATCGGGGTAAATTTGCCCCCCTTGCGGATATCCCGTACGGCCCGGCGCAGGAAAGACAGTCGATCGACTACGCCCCTGGTCAGACGAAAAATCGTCAGCATGACAAGAAGAACGGCGATACCGGGCAGAATCGTAAAGGTATAAAGAAATATCCTGGCGTGGATCCGGATAAGTTTCCTCTCTTTTTCCAGGAGATGGCTGGCGAAGTCCGCCATCCTTTTTCCGTAAGGACGGAGCACCTGGCCGGAGTTTTCCAGCCCGCGGTTGCCGGCAGGCAGACGGGCGATATAGGTGTCGAAATTTTTCCGGAATTGGTCGAATTCCCGGTCACCGGCAATGGCCCTGATTTTATGCTGCAGGAGCTTGAGGTCTCCCTTTATCCGCTTGACGTAGATAACGATGTTGTCCTGGTCATCCGCGCTCGAATTGAGCATCAGGTTGTTTTCATAACGGCGCAGTTCGAGAATATCCTGCAGAAATCTTTCGAGATGTCCCATGGTCTCGATTTTTTTCTCAAAAGAAAAGACCTGCAGGGAATAGGCGGTCACGAGTGCCAGGATAAATGAAAAGAAAACGACATTAACTATTTTAAGCCGTGTTTCTATGGTGCGGTTTAACGTGGTCATATAACGTACTTCCCTCGCAGGAATTTTTCCCGTTGCCGCCCGGCCCGGTAACGGGTCGGAGAATTGGCATCTCAAGGTTCTTTCGTGCCCGGCCGGGGCGAGACTCCGGGGGGATCGGACAGAAAGACCGTTCCTGAACGGACACTATCTAAAAGAACTCTTCTCTGCAAGGAGAAGCTGGCCGGGATTTTATCGCCTCAGCTCTCCGGGAGATTGTTTTCCCCGCACAATCGGGGAGATGGCATCTCTGTCCCGCAGCCGACATCTTTGCCAGGGCTGCCGCCGGACCCTGCCTTACGGCAATGCCCTTGCCCCTGGCCGGTCATTCGTGTTAAGTCCTTAAGTTAAGGCTTGAGATTGCAGGGTATCGTGGTGACTGCGGCCGCAGAGAGGATGATAAAGGACAATTATACCTGTCGGCAGGAAAAAAAAGACATTCTTCCCGCCCTACACAAACCTCGGAATTGGGGAAATTGGGGGCACCGCACCTGTTTTCCATTTTGGCTATTTTATCGGAATAACAGAGATTGGGGAGCTTGCGTCCCAGGAATTCAAGCAGAGCAACCGGCTCGAAAAAACGAGAGATACAAGGTTAGATATGCTGGCTCAGGAACTCCACGTAATACGCCACGAGGTC
>JAADIK010000035.1:793-3682 GCA_013151365.1 Deltaproteobacteria bacterium | reverse complement strand
TATGCAAATTTAAGGCCAGATGATAGCCTGGGGTGCGTGAGGCAATGAAAATGATTGATCTTATATAGTTGCGATGGATTATGTGGGAAGTAGGCAGGAGAAGTTCGGACATGGGGAAGGGATAAATCAGGATTTGTACTGTAAAATAATTTTACAAGACGGAGATTGTGTTAAAAAAGTTAATAGTTTCTGCCGGCACAATCTACAAATAAAATGACTTTTTACAAGACCATCACAATATTCACAATGTATAAGCCAGCGCTGCCGACACAACCCGGAATTATTTTACCGGCAGATTCGCCTGCGGCAAAGAATAGTCTTTGATTTTTTTGAGCAATGACGGATAGCTTATTTCGAGTAATCCGGCAGCCTTGCTTTTGTTCCCGCCCGTGGCCTCCAGGGTTCGGAGAATAAGGCTGCGCTCCAGCTGTTTTTGCGCTTTTTTCAGCGAGAAGGTATGAAAAAAATCATCGAGCCGCCGCTCCTGCTTGATGCCCGCCAGTCGATGAGGCAGGTCTTCTGGTAAGATAATCTTTTTCTCCGAGAAGATCATCGTACGCTCCATGGTATTTTCAAGTTCGCGGACATTTCCCGGCCAGGTGTAGTCAATCAGCCGCCTGAGTGCGGCCGGCGAGATGCCCTGGACCCCGGATTGGAGCCGGATGTTGTATTTTTTGAGAAAACAATCGCACAGCAACGGGATATCCTCTTTACGTTCCCGCAACGGCGGCACGGTCACATGGACGACATTGAGCCGGTAAAACAGATCTTCACGAAAACGACCAGCCTCCACCTCTCCGGCCAGGTTTTTTGCGGTGGCGGCAATAATCCGCACATCGATTTTTTCCACGCCCGAAGATCCTATCGGCCGAATTTCGCCCTCCTGCAGGACGCGGAGCAGTTTGACCTGGAGAAGCAGGGGCAGTTCACCTATTTCATCCAGGAACAGGGTGCCGCCGTTTGCTTCGGCAAACAGTCCTTTTTTGTTCCGGTCCGCGCCGGTAAAGGCTCCTTTTTTGTAGCCGAAGAATTCGCTTTCCAGCAGATTCTCCGGGATGCCGCCACAGTTGACGGCCACGAACGGGCCGGCCGAACGAGGGCTTGAATCATGGATGCCCCTGGCGACCAGTTCCTTACCGGTGCCGCTTTCGCCGGTTATGAGAACCGTGGTCGTATGTTGGGCGACCTTGGCCGCCAGGCTGAACATATCCTGCATGATCTTGCTCTTGCCGACCATGCGGCCGAAACCGCATTCTTTTTTCAGACCGGCCAGCTGCCGCCGCAGAGAGTCGTTCTCTTTTTTGAGGCGTTCCCGCTCTTCCGCTTTTTTCAAAACCAGCAGGATCTCGTCGGCCTTGAATGGTTTCGAGATGTAATCATAGGCGCCTAACTTCATGGCCTTGATGGCGGCATCCACGGTTCCGTAAGCGGACATCATGATAATGGTGGCCGAGTGCTCAATATCCCGGGCCTCCCGCAGAAAGGCCATGCCGTCCATCCGGGGCATCCTGATGTCGCAAAGGACAAACTCAAACTCTTTTTTCCTGAGCAGCGCTATGCCCTCCAGCCCGTCGGCCGCGTTTTCGATTTGATACCCATGCCTGGACAGCAGGGAAGACAACATGTGACGCATGTTGTCTTCGTCATCGATGATCAGCAGTTGTTTTTGCTTGCCGTTCTGTTGCATTGTCGCCTCAAACCTCCCGGCACGGCAGCCGGATCAGGACCCGGCTGCCCTTGCTTTGCCGGCTTTCGATCTCCATTTTGCCGCCCATGCCTTCAATGATGGTCAGGGAGACGGAAAGGCCCAGCCCGGTGCCTTTGCCCGGCTCTTTGGTGGTGAAGAACGGATCGAAAACATTAGCCAGGTCCGCCGATGAAATGCCCACGCCATTGTCCTCGATCGTCACCAGGATTTTTGCGGCCTGCTCCTCGGTATTGTTTGCAGATACTGTCTCTGTTGTCACTATAATAAGGCCGGGTTTGTTTTTTGATGCGCGCACGGCATCGACACTGTTGAGCAGGCAGTTGAGAAATACCTGGCGCAGTTGTTCCTGGTCGCCTTGTACCGTGTCATGAGACGCGTCCAGCCGGCTTTGGATGGCAATCCCCTCGGTCAAGGGCTGCAACTGCATGACAGAGAGCAATTCCGAGAGAGTATCATGCACGGACACCGCTTGGTATTGACCCGGGAGTGACCGGGATAGGTCCAGCAATTGGCGGAGCAGGGTGCTGATTCTTTGCAATTCCTTTTCAGCCCGGCTGCTGAATTCTTTTTTCTCGTCTTCATTTATATTGGTTTGGCATAATAATTCAAGATATCCCTGGACAATGCCCAGAGGGTTCCCGATTTCGTGGGCCAGGCCGGCAGCCAGCCGGCCGACGGAGGCCATTTTCTCGGTCCGGACCATTTCCTGCTGGGTATCCCGCAGTCTCTGGTTGGCCTGCTCAAGAGATTGGACTGTGGCGTGCAGTTTTCCCCGGTCTTTTTCAATACGTTGCAGCATTCTGTTCAAGGCATTTGAAAGCCGGCCGAACTCATTACGTTCCTGGAGAGCCAGGAACGTTTCATCATCGGGTTCATGGTACGAATCAGCCAACCGGACCAACCTGTTAATGGGACGGACCGTCAACTTGTGAAATCTGAACAGGCCGACGGCGGTCAGGATGATCAGGTTGACCAGCAGGCAGGCCAGAACAAGACGCTGGCTGTGGCGGACGGACATGTAAACAGGCGCCAGCGGCAGCACCAGGCCGGCGGCGCCACCGTTACGGCCGCCGGCAACGGGAGAGGCAATGGCAAGATAGCGCGCCCTGGGGACCAGAACGCCCCAGGTGACGCCAATGGTCCTGATGACTGTTTTTTTCTCGGCTGCCGCCTGTTGCATG
>JAADIK010000035.1:0-767 GCA_013151365.1 Deltaproteobacteria bacterium | reverse complement strand
GCTCCCGCGGCCGGTGACCATTGACCGGTTGTTGAAACGAATTGCCCCGCAGAGAGCCCCGGCAGCCTTTACCGTCTTGTTTAGTTCCTGCTGCAATTCGTCGCCGTCGGGCGCAACACCACTTTTCCCAGGGGTCGGCCGCGCCCACAGGGCAAGGACGGCCTTGCCCCGGAGTGCTTCCGCCCTCACCAAGTCACGCTGCCAGAGCATGAGCATGACGATCACGGTCATCAGCATGGCCAGGGCAAGCACCAGGGCCAGGGAGACAACGTATTTCCATTCTACTCCCCGGAATCGGGACACGTGGCATCTGCTCCGTCTGGATGATTCTGTCTGTGTTCCACTGACAAATTTGGCAGAAGAGGTGACAATTTTTGTCACAGCAGGATAATCATTGGTTAACCTGCTGTGTTGCAATTAAATGGGCTTGATTAAAAAAATACTACCAATATGCTGAAAACACAAATAAAAAATGTATTCGTGCCGTAAAGAAGACAATGTGTAAAGTGGTCGTTCCCGACATGGCACGGTTTCTGCTAGTATAGAGGCAAAGTGACCACAATGTGTCCTGGAAATAAACCAATTCCGAGGAGGAAAAAATGAAACTGGACAAACTGAGACTCAATCACAAAGAGAAAGGTTTTACCCTGATCGAGCTGATGATCGTTATCGCCATCATCGGTATCCTGGCGGCCGTCGCCATCCCGAATTACATCTCGTTCCGTGACAAGGCCTACTGCTCCGGCGCCGAGTCCGACGCCAACTCT
>JAADIK010000112.1 GCA_013151365.1 Deltaproteobacteria bacterium | reverse complement strand
AAGCCGTCACGGTATAATGCCGGCCCCGGACCGGCGCCCTCTTTCATCAGGACGACGGCCTGTCGGCCTGCTTGCCCGGCGGGCAAAGAACCAGGACCGGCCGGGACAGGTTCCGCACCACACTGCTTGACAACGAGCCGAAAAACATCCGGTTCAAGCCGTAACGCCGGGCCGCGGTCATGATGACAATATCATGATATTCGGCCGCCTGCATGATGGTCTCGAGGCGCGACTCGGCCGCTTCGACCAGGTGCCGGGTCTGGGTATCGAACAGATTCGTCGCCAGCCATCCCTGCAGTTCCTGGTCGCTGGCCGCAACCTCCTCCTTGCTGCTGTCATGATGGAGCAGGTGCAGGAAGGTAATACGGGGCTGGGTGGTCATGGCCATGGCCTCCAGTATCGGCAGCAGTTCGTCGAGTTCGAAGGGGAACAAAAACGGGACCAGGATCCGGCCGCATCTGAATGTCCCGGAAAAACGGACGGCGACGACCGGGCAGGAAACCCCGGCAACCACCTGGTCGATAACCCTCTGAAAGGCATGCGGGTTGCTGTCGACGGGATAGCCAAGGACAATGGCCCGGGCCTTGTTGCGCTCCGCGGCCGCCACCAGTCCCGCCGCCGGGGTACCATGGATCACCTCGGTCTTCAGGGGATAGCCAAGGCTTGCGGTTTCATCTTTCTCGGCCAGGAACAGGGAATCAAGATCCCCTTCATCCGGCCGCGCCTGCTCCGGCAGTTCAGAGACCCTGACCGCCATGGGCAGGGCATGATAATGGTGGGCCAGGATGGCGGCGATCCTGGCCAGGCCCCGCACCGTGGCGAAATGAAAGGCGCCGAAAACGACCACGCCGTTCGGCCTTGAGGCGGGGTGCAGTTTACCGCCGGTCCAGGGGGCGAAACTGATGCCCTCCGAACCGCGCAACCATGCATTGCAGGCCCGGCGGCTGCGAGCGCCGCATTCGGGATGGTGCTGGACCGTTTCCCCCTCTCCGGCCCGCTCCAGGGTAAAACGGGCCAGCAGAGGTCCGAACAACTCCGAGAAGACGACGCCGGCCAGGACCACGGGAGTAATCACCGCCGACCAGGCGTCGAGCTGGGGATCACTGCTGATCATGAATACCAGGCCGATGGCCACCCCGGCCTGGGGAATCAGGGCCAGGCCGAGATAATTCCGCACCCTGGCGGGCGCGCCGGACAACACCGCCCCCAGCCAGGCGCCGGTATACTTGCCGATGATCCTGGTCACGAAATAGACCAGGCCGAGCCAGCCGGCCAGTTTCAGGGCGGCGAGGTCAAGATGGACGCCGGCCAGGGTGAAAAAAAGCACGTAAATAGGGGGCTCAAAGGCGTTGATGGCCCGAAACAGGCGGACATCCCGTTCGGCCCGGTTAATGATGATAAACCCGGCCGCCATGCCGGCCAGCAAGGGCGAGAGATGCAGAAGCCGGGTCGTCTCGCCGCAGAGCAGCAAAAGCGCCAGGCCGCCGGTCAGCATCTCTTCGCGTTTATGAAATTTATTCAGCATGTAATCGATGAGCAGCCCGGTCAGCACGCCGATGGCCAGAGAAAAGAAAATCTCATAGACACAGGCGACAACCGCCTGAACGGGAGTAGCGGCGCCCGGGCCGACGATCTGGTGCGCAACCGATACGGCCAGGCCGAATATCATAATCGCCAGGCCGTCATCAACAGCGACAACCGCCATCAGGGTCGAGGTCAAGGGTCCCCGGGCTCCCATCTCACGAACCAGGTGGAGGATGGCGGCCGGGGCCGTTGCCACGGCAACGGCCCCGAGCAGCAGGGCCAGGACGACGGGATCAAGGCTGCGATCACCGGAACCGGCGAGCAGCCAGGCGGCCAGCAGTGTGCCGATGGTGACCATGACAAAGGTGCCGAGGGCCTGCACGATGCTGATATAGGTGACGTCCCGGGCAATAGCGCCCAGGCGGCGCAACTCGATATGCTCGCCGATGCCGAAGGCAATAAGCATCAGGGCGATCTGGGTAAAATGATCCAGCTTATGGCCGACCGAGGCAACCGTTATCAGGCCGAAACCGGAGGGACCAAGGACAAGTCCGGCCAGGATAAAACCAGTCACCGAAGGCAGTTTGATCAATTGCGCGACCTTGGCGAACAAAAGACCGACCGCCAGCAGGACGGCGATACTGAGAGTCACCCCACTCATAACGTTTTCTCTCCGTCAGTGGCCAGCCGATCGGGCCGGATTCCGCCCCTGCCGGGTGACAACCGGCCGCCGGGGGCAGGAACCCGCCCGGTACGGTAACTGTCGACTTTTATAGATTCATTGTAATTCATTATGACCTTTTTCTTTTCCATTGTATTTATTGAAGAGAGACGGAATTGTCCCTGCCGTATTCGCCGGTCCCCGGCCTTCAACACCATGATTACGGCATCCTTTCTTTGACATGTTGCCGTTTGATAAAGTATAGTTACCGGCCGGGGTTATGGCGATTTTTCGCTTGTAGCCGAATCGTTACGTTTTTTCTTGTCTTGTGAACCATCTCTACCTGATAACACCATGTCGCCACTGCAATATACCCGGGCCGCCCTGGTCCTCGTCGTCACCCCGCCTCTGACGATCGTGGTCAGCGTCCTGGCCCTGCTCGACCTGATTTTTTTTCGCAAGTCCCCGACCAAGGCCCTGGTCTTCCCGCGAATGTGGGGCAGGCTTACCTGCCGTCTCGCCGGGGTCCGCGTTCGAATTGAAGGACTCGAGAATATCGAGCCAGACCAGACCTACATCTTTGTTGCCAATCACGTCAGCCAATTCGACATCTTCACCTTTCAGGGGTATTTCCCCCATGATTTCCGCTGGATCGCCAAAAAAGAACTCTTTCGCATTCCCGTCTTCGGCACCGCCATGCAACGGGCAGGTTTTATCTCCATGGATCGTACCCACGGCCGCGCGGCCTTGAAAAGCCTGAACAAGGCGGCCGAACAGATCGCCGGGGGCACCTCGGTCATCATCTTTCCCGAGGGCACGCGCAGCCGGGACGGCCGGCTGCATCCCTTTAAAACCGGAGCGATCATGCTGGCCATCAAGGCCGGGGTGCCGGTCGTGCCCATCGGCATTAACGGCACCTACGAAATCCTGCCCAAGGGCAGGCTGCTTGCCGACTCCGGCGAGGTCGTCATCCGGGTCGGCACCCCCGTTTCCACCGCCGACTTCACCTCTCACGACAAGCAGAAGCTGGCCAGGCATCTGCACGACCGGGTCAGGGAACTGCTCGATCCGCCCGGGAAATGAATTGCTTTGCAACTCTTTGCCGAACATGGCATAGTGATCTGGATTAATTTTCGGCTGAAACAGATTCGGCATATCAGGCGCAAGCCGCCCGCAATAACAAAACATCCAGACCATCAAATAGGAATTGATCTCATGCAGCTGACATCGCGCTTTCCGTTCCGTTTCCATCCCGCCCCCGGACTGCTCCTCCTTGTTCTCGTCACTATCCTTTGCGCGGCCTCCGGGGAGGCCTGGGCCGTCAAGCAGAATACCGTCTTTATTCCATTCAAAATCAATGCGGCCAACCAGCAGGCAATAGCAAAAAAGGCCGACGCGGCCCTGCAACAGGAACTGCAGACCAAGCACCTGACCATGCTCAGCCGCGAAAAAGCGGCCAAGCTCGTTGACTATACCGGTTCCTGGCCGCCGCCCCCTGCCGTTATCAGGCAAATCGCCAAGAAAACCGGCCTCGATTATGTGGCCGTGGGCAGCCTGACCCTGATCGGCGGCCGGATGAGCCTGGACGTCCAGGTTTTCGACATCCTTGCCGCCGGCCCTCCCCATTCATCGTACCGGGACGACCTCACCCTTTCCCAACTACAGACGGCCGTGCATGAGACCGTGACCGACATTCTCGAATACACCAACCGTAACTTTATCATCGCCTCGATCGCGCCAGCTGGCAACAAACGTATCGACTCCGGGGCCATCATGCGCAAGATCACCACCAGGCCCGGGGACCTCTATGATCCGATCCAGCTGCGGAAGGATCTCAAGGCCGTTTTTTCCATGGGCTACTTTGACGATGTGCGAATCGAATCAACGGATACGAATAAAGGTAAGGCCATTATTTTCCGGGTCAAGGAAAAACCGGTTATCAGCCGGGTGCTGATCGAGGGAACGGATGAAATCAAGGAGAAGGACGTCCGCGATGCGGCGAATATCTCCGCCAACTCCATCCTGAACCCCGCCCGCCTCAATGATGCCGTGGAACGGATCAAGGAGCTGTACAAATCAAAAGGCTACTACAAAACCACGGTCGCCGCCAAACTCAGCCATCCGGCCAAAGACAAGGTGGTGGTCCGCTTTGTCGTGCACGAAGGGAAAAAAGTCTATATCGGCAAAATCTCCTTTAACGGCAACAAGACCTTTGACGACAGCGATCTCCGGGACGTCATCAAGACCTCCACGAGAGGATGGTTCTCCTGGATTACCGATAGCGGCATACTCAAAATGGATGTTCTCAACCACGACACCGAGCGGCTCGGGGCCTTTTACCACAACCACGGTTTTATCGAGGCCAAGATCGGCGACCCCATCGTGAAACAGCAGGGCGGCAGGATCCACATCACCTTTCCCATCCAGGAAGGTCCTCGTTACCGCGTGGGAACCGTGGAGATTAAGGGAGATCTCATAGAAAGCAAGGATAAACTGATCTCGCTGCTGAAAATCCGGCATGAAAAATTCCTGAATCGTAAGATTCTGCGGGACGACATCATGCGGCTCACCGATCTGTATGCGGAACACGGCTACGCCTTTGCCGAGGTCCGCCCCCATATCAACAGCGCTCCGACCAGCAAACGGGTCGACATCGTCCTCACGGTGAACAAGGGCGCACTCGTCCACTTCAACCGGATCGAGATCGAAGGCAATACCCGGACCCGTGACAATGTCATCCGCCGCGAGCTGGTCGTGAAGGAAGGGGGAATCTTCGACTCCAAGGCCATCCGCAAGTCAACGGCGAACCTGCAACGACTGAACTTCTTTGAAGACGTTTCGGTGACCCCGAAACCGACCGTCAACCCGGACCAGATGAATGTCCTGGTCAAGGTCAAGGAAAAATCCACCGGCCAGTTCAGTGTCGGGGCAGGCTACAGTTCTTCGGACAGCCTGATGTTCATGACGCAGATCTCGGAAAACAACCTGATGGGTACCGGTAACCGCCTGTCCCTGGCCGCCAACCTGAGCAGTATTTCCACCCGTTTCAACCTGAGCTATACCGACCCCCGGGTTTTCGATTCCGAGGTCCTGGCCGGTATCGACCTGTATAACTGGCGCCGGATATACGATGACTACACCAAGAATTCCCGCGGCGGCGCGTTGCGGTTCGGCCAGCCGTTTTTCGAAAAATGGCGTATTTTTTACAGCTACTCCTATGCCACCACCACCCTTTCCGATATCGCCGACAATGCCTCCTGGATTATCAAGCAGTCCGAAGACATCAAGGTGACCAGCGCCATCCAGATCGGGCTGGCCCGTGATACCCGCAACCGTTATTACGGCGCCAGTACCGGCTCCAAGAACACGCTCAGCATCAAATACGCCGGCGGCCCCTTGGGCGGTGACGCTCAATTCACCAAGGTCGAGGTGACCAGCAGCTGGTATTTCCCCCTGCCCCTCGACTGTGTCTTCCACGTCAAGGGCGCGGCCGGCCAGGCCTTTGCCAACGAAAGCGACAAACTGCCGGTGTACGAACATTTCTATCTCGGCGGCCTGGGTTCCATCCGCGGTTTCAAGTCCGCCCATATCAGCCCCCGGGACCCGGTGACCGGCGAACGGATCGGCGGCGACAAGATGTGGTACGGCAATGTCGAGGTTATTTTCCCGCTGGTCAAGAATGCGGGGTTGCGGGGCGTTGTCTTTACCGACTTCGGCAACGTGTACGCAGTCGGTCATCGCTGGGATTTCGCCTCGGTGAAAAAATCGGTCGGCATCGGCTTCCGCTGGCTTTCCCCCATGGGACCGCTGCGCCTGGCCTGGGGTTACAATCTTGATCCCACCGGTGACGAAGACAGTTCAGTATGGGATTTCAGTATCGGCGGCGGTTTCTGATCCCACGACTCTTCAACCTGATTCGGCAATAATGCAGTCGCTCATCAAACGGCTGCCGGGCGGCCGTTCGCAGCTCGACATCTGCGGGCTGCACGGCGGCAGTGCGGCCCTTTTCCTGGCCCGGACCGTGGCCGCGCGCCACCGGTCGGTCTGCTGTATCGTGCCGGCCGATGAACAGCTGGAGATCCTGGCCCAGGACCTCCGCCTCTTCAGCGGTGCCGAGGTCCTGATTTACCCCAGCTTCGAGATCCCGCCCTATACCCCCCTGTCGCCCGATCCCGCGACCATCGCCCTCCGCCTGGCCACTCTGCACCGGCTGTTGAACAACGCCGAGCCCTGTATCGTCCTGTCCTCGGCCGAAGCCGTCCTGCGGCGGCTCCCGCCCAAGAGCGCGCTCGGCCGCCACAGCGAACTGGTCATGGCCGGCGAGGAAACCGACCGGGAGGCGCTGGTCCGCTCGCTGACCGACGCCGGCTACCAGATGTGCTCCATGGTTCAGCATGAGGGCGACCTGGCCGTGCGCGGCGGCATTATCGATATCTACGCCCCTTCCCCGGACCCGGCCGTCCAGGGCCCGCTGCGCCTTGACTTCTTCGGGGATACCGTCGACTCGATCCGGCTCTTTGACCCGGTTTCCCAGCGCTCCGTGGCGGAACTCGAAGAGGCGGTTCTCCTGCCCGCAACCGATATCCTCTTTCCGGCACCGGCGCAGGACCCGGCCTGGCTCGACTTCCTGAAAAAAACAACGGCCGCACTCGGCTGGCCGCGGGACCGGGCCGACCACCTGCTCATGCAGCTCGGTGAACATATCCGCTTTGCCGGGATCGAGTTCTTCCTGCCCCTGCTTTTCCCTGAACCCGACCCCGTGCAGACCCTGTTCGATTACCTGCCGGCAGACTCGATCATGGTCTTCCACGACCCGGCCGCGGTCAACCAGCAGGTCAACCTGCTCCGGGACCGCATCCTGGCCAACTACGACGAGGCCCGAAAAAAGGACGCCGCCGTCCTGCCGCCGCACCAGCTCTTTCTTGATCAACCGGAACTTGACCGCCTGGCGGCACGCTTCCCGGTTCTCAATCTCCGTCCCCTGCCCGATCCCGACGGTTCTCGCGAAACGCTCACCCTGACCACCGGCGACCATACCCTGCTGCGCCAGGAAACCGAGCTGCAGCGAAAAAAACGCGGCACCCTCGCCCCCCTGGTCGACCGGCTCATGACCTGGAGCGACAGCGACGACACCGTGATCCTGGCCTGCCGCTCCGCCCGCCAGGCCCATCATCTCGGGCAGATGCTCGCCGGTTACCGGGTAGCGACCGCCCCAGCCGCTGCGCCCCTCGATTTCGCGAGCCTGGAGGCCGGTCCCCGGATCCGGCTCGTCGACCGGCCGCTGTCCCGCGGCTTTGACCTGCCCGGAGAAAAACTGCATATCCTGTCCGCGGCTGAACTCTTCGGCGAAAAACGGCTGCAGCCGGGTAAAAGGGGGAAAGGCGCGGTCGCCGAAGAAGAGCAGGTCCGGATCGAAGAGCTGGCCCCCGGTGAGGCGGTGGTCCACCGGGACCACGGAATCGGAATTTTCCGGGGGCTACTGAACATGGAATTCGCCGGCCGGCGCGGCGATTTCATGCAGATCGAATATCTGGGCGGCGACAAGCTCTACGTACCCGTGGACCGGCTGCACTGGATCAGCCGTTACCAGGGCCTGACCGATCAGCAGACGAAACTCGACCGGCTGGGCTCCGACAAATGGCAACACACCAAGAAAAAAGTGACCGACGCGGTCTGGAAAGTAGCCCAGGAACTGCTCGACATCTATGCCCGCCGTGACCTGCGCCGGGGACACGCCTTCACTCCGCCCGGCGAACTCTACCAGGAGCTGGAAAACTCCTTTCCCTACGACGAGACCAGCGGCCAGGCCAAGGCCATTGAAGACGTCCTGCACGACCTGACCTCCGACCAGCCCATGGACCGCCTGGTCTGCGGAGATGTCGGCTACGGCAAGACCGAGGTGGCGGTCCGGGCCGCCTTCAAGGTGATCGAGGACGGCTACCAGGCCGCCCTGCTCGTGCCGACGACCGTGCTGGCGGAGCAGCACGCCGCGACCTTCCGGGAACGGCTGGCCTCCTTCCCGGTGCGGGTAGCCTGTATCAACAGGTTTCGCACGCCGGCGCAGCAGAAAGAGATCATTCGCGATCTTGCCGAGGGCCGGATCGACCTGTTGATCGGTACCCACCGGTTACTGTCCCGGGACATTGTTTTTCAAAAGCTCGGGCTGCTGATCGTGGACGAGGAACACCGGTTCGGCGTCACCCACAAGGAAAAAATCAAAAAACTGCGGGCCGAAGTGGACGTCCTGACCCTGACCGCCACCCCGATCCCGCGCACCCTGCAGATGTCGCTGCTCGGCATTCGTGACCTGTCGGTGATCTCCACCCCTCCCCGGCTCAGGCGCTCGATCAAGACCTTCCTGGCCCGTCACGATGACCTGGTCATCCGCGAGGCCGTTGTCCGGGAGCTGCAGCGCGGGGGGCAGCTTTTTTTCGTCCACAACCGGGTCGGCTCCATCAGCCACATCTCCCGGAATATTGAAAAACTGGTGCCCCAGGCCCGGATCGCCGTGGCCCACGGCCAGATGCCCGGCCATCTTCTGGAAAAAATCATGGTCAGGTTCATCAACCACGAAATCGATGTCCTGGTCTGTACCACGATCATCGAATCCGGCCTGGACATACCCAATGCCAACACCATTATCATCAACCGGGCCGACAACCTGGGGCTGGCTGATATCTACCAGCTGCGTGGCAGGGTGGGCCGGTCGAGCCGGCAGTCCTACGCCTACCTGCTGGTGCCCTCGCTGGAAAACCTGACCGGCGAGGCCACCAAACGACTGCGGGCGCTGATGGACTGCAACGAGCTGGGCGGCGGTTTCAAACTGGCCATGAACGACCTGCAGATCCGCGGCGGCGGCAACCTGCTCGGAGTGTCGCAAAGCGGCCATATCGCGGCGGTCGGCTATGACCTGTACCTTGAACTGCTGCAGTCCACGGTGGCCGATCTCAAGAAAAAAGCGGCGGCAGGAGAGGAGTCGATAGGGCCGGAGCTTGATCCGGAGATCAAGCTTGCCGTGCCGGCCTTTATCCCTGATCAGTATATCAGCGATACGGCCCAGCGTTATCATATCTATCGCCGGATATCGGCCTGCGGCGACGAACCGCCGGAGAAACTTGACGAACTGCGTGATGAATTGATCGACCGCTACGGGATGCCGCCGGCCGAGACCGGGAACCTGTTCAGGATCATCGCCCTCAAGCACCACCTTCGCCAACTGGGGATCGCCAAGCTCGAGCAGGCGCCGGACGCGCTCATCTATTCGTTTGTCCCCGACGCCCCGGTCGAGCCGCAGGTCATCATCAACCTGATCGGCAGGAAACCGCAGAAAAACCGGCCGGCCGTGCGCCTGACCCCGGACAACCGGCTCATCGTGCCGTGTACCGAGGATGAAGACCTTTTCAACCAGGTCATGACCCTGCTCGCCTCACTGCGGCAACCGGCGGCGCGGACCGCCCCGGCGAGAGGATAAAACATGGCCGCGGATCAAATCATCAGGCCCGACGTTTCCTGGCCCGACATCGATACCGTGCTGCTGGACCTGGACGGCACGCTGCTGGACAAACACTTTGACGATTACTTCTGGGAAGAGTATGTCCCCGAGAATTACAGCCTGCTGCGCAATCTCTCCATCGAACAGGCCCGGGCCGAGCTGCGGGAACGCTACCGGCAGGTGGAAAACACCCTGGACTGGACCGATCTTGACTACTGGTCCGGGGAACTGGGCCTGGACATACCCGGGCTTAAATCGCGGGTCAACCAGCTCATCGCGGTGCATCCGTTTGTCATGGACTTTCTGAAATACTGCCGGCAGCGGCAAAAAGAGATCTGCCTGGTCACCAACGCTCACTCCAAAACCCTGGCCATCAAGCTGCAAAAGATCGCCATCGGCCCCTTATTCGACCGTATCGTCTGCGCCGGGGAAGTGGGATGCGCCAAGGAAGATTTCAGATTCTGGCCGCGGCTGGCGGAAATGCTCGGCTACGACAGGGAGCGGACCCTGCTGGCCGACGACACGGAAAAGGTATTGCGGTCGGCGGCACATTCCGGCATCCGCTATCTCATCTTCGTGGCGCATCCCAGCAGCCGGCAGCCCGTGCGCTACTCCGGGGAATTCGCCTCCATCGAGTATTTCAACGAGCTGATCCCGGACAACGAAGAACCAACCGCAGACGGGAGCGGGGGGCGAAAACGATGACGTCTTTAGTGCCTTACCCCTGAATTCCCGCCATAAAAAACAAGAAAATTGATCATATTTTATTTATGTGAACCAGTAGGTTGTTTAGGCTGAAGGCTATTAGCCCTACCCTAAAGCCTAACAGCCTACAGCCTGGAAACAGATACGCTGGAAGTTGATTTGGCTTGTGGGCATCGCGCCCGCCTTAGAGACCTCTACCTACCTCGACTTGCTCGATTTACTCGACTTACGGCAATAGCGGATATAATCCTTGACCAGCGCAGGATGGGCGGCAATGGCGTCGGCGGCACCGCCCATTTCCTGGACCAGGTAGTCCACGGTCTGGGCATAGGTCATATCCTTTGCAAAGGTGTCGGCAACAAGCCGGGCAATCTTTTCCTGGTCCTCCGGATCATCCAGGTAGGCGAACAGGCGGTGGGCGGCGCCATCTTCATCTCCGCCCTTATTCGCTGCGGCCGCGGCCGTATCTTTATTGTTGCCGGCAGCAGGTTCGGCCGGCCCGGACGACAAGGCCTCAAGCCGTTTGGCCAGGGACTCAAGCCCGGCGGCCAGCTCTGCGAGCCGCGGTCCCGGATTGTTTTCCCGGATTTGCCGCGTAATCTCTTCCACCTGGTCGGCCAGGACCTGAATTTTTTTCTCCGCCTGGTTGCCGATCTCCCGGGAAACGGCGACCTCCGCCGCCAGGTACTTGAAACGGGCCTCCAGCTCCTCCCGGCCGTCATCGCGCTCAAGCCGTTCAAGCCGGGAATTCAGGGCGGCCAGACCATTCTCAAGCCGGTCCTGTCTCTCGCCAATTGCCGTCGCGACCTGTCGGTAATCATTCTTTCTAACCAGCTTCTTCAAAAAAAGCAGACGATCCGCCAGCATCTGGTATAACTGACGATACATTGTCGCGGCGCTGTCCTTGGAAACCATGGCCACGCTGCCCAGAAAAATTCCGACCAGGACCACGAGGCAGAAAAGCAGGGCCAGGATCAGGCCGACGCCAAGCTGGGCGGTTCTGAACACGCCGAAAAAAATCTGGCCGAGCGAACTCCAGACACTCCCGTTGGGAGAAGTACTGGTGAGATAGACCAGGAGGGAGAAAACGCCGAGCAAAACAGCCGACTTGATAAGTGGAGCCCTCAGTTTGTTATTCTTCACGGATAGTCCTCCTGCCAAACCTCTTTAACCTAAACCGGATACCGGGTAATATCGACTTGAAACTAAGTTGTTTTGTCCAGGAAATCAACCTATAAAAAAAAATCCGGGCACAGAGGATCAGGCTTTGCCGCCCCCTTGCCGGGGCGATGTCAAGGACCTGAATCCGTGAGCGTTCGAGAACGGTGCAGATGCAAGGCGGCAACGAGGTTGATTATCCTGGTGTGATTATCCTGGCGTGATATCAATGAGTTGCCAACGCAGCAGATGCGCCGTTATCGGGCGGACTGCAGGGCGGCGCGGTGAAGACTGGAAAATACGTTTATTCGGCATATAATACTATAAATTCCACATATTGCCTGGAATATCACCTCAAGCCGTCACGGATCCAGGTTAAGGTCACTGCCGCCCGGATATGCCTGAAAAGCATTGCTTCTTTCGTCAGTACTGAGTACAAAATACATCTTAATATTTTATTTGGTACGTGCTATCATCAATCGGTGTCGACACCTTATACATTCACAAAACATACAATGAAATTATGAGATTACAGAGATACTGGCTGGCAGCTCTGGTACTTTTCCTTATCCTTCGCGGCACAGCGGTCGCCGATGTCGTCGACCGCGTGGTCGCCATCGTCAACAACGACGTGATCACCCTCTCCGAAGTAAACGAGGAAGGCAAACCGCTTTTCCAGCGGATTGCCGAACAGGTCCCGGCCGCGGAGTTACAAGCGGCCCTGCAGCAGGCCCGGCGGAGCGTCATTCAAAAACTGATTGAAAAGAAAATCATGCAGGAGGAGGCGAAAAAGAAGCACATCACCGTCAGCGACGACGAAGTGAACAAAGCAATTGAACGTATCCTGGCCCGCAACCATACAACCATGAAGCAGTTGAAAATCCAGCTCGCGGCCATGGGCATGACCGAAAAACAGTATCGGGAAAACCTGCGCAGCCAGATCCTCAGCTCGAAACTGATCAACTACGAGATCCGCTCCAAGATTATTGTCCCGGAAGACAAGATTCTTGATTATTATGACACGCACTACACCAAGCATATCGGCGAGGGCGACTACTACATCCTGCAGATCGGCTGCAGCTGGAAAAAAGACCTGGGGGCGGCCGAGCTGAAGGCGGCGAAAGCGGCGGCCAGGAAGAAGATAGAACATGTGCGCAGTCTCGCCGTTGCGGGACAGGACTTCAAGGAACTGGCCCGTCAATATTCCGACCTGCCATCCGCCGCCGACGGCGGCGACATCGGGATATTCAAGAAGGACGAAATGGCGCCTTACATGCGTGATGCGGTCACGTCGATAAAGCCGGGCGAGATCAGCCGGATCTGCGAGACCCCGGACGGCTACCAGATCTTCAAGGTATTATCCAGCAAGGAAGGAAAAATCATCACCAAGGCGCCCTTCAAGTCGGTCAAGGATGATATTTATCAAACACTGTACCAGCAGGAAATGCAGGTCAGGCTTAAACAATGGCTGACCAAGATGCAAAATCAGGCTTATATAAAGATACTTTAATCTCCGAGGCCGGGATAATGGCACCTTTTTCGTGAAAAACAAGGAAAATGAGCAAAACCAAGAAAGAAGAGGACCGGGAACGGCAACAGGCGGCTGAATCCGAAACCATCGGCAGCTACCTGAAAAGACTGCGCTCGGAAAAGGGCCTGAGCGTCGAAGAGGTGAGCAGCTCGACCCGGATCTCGGCAACCAATGTCCGGGCCATAGAGGGCCTGGAGTTCGATAAGCTGCCTGCGGACGCCTTTACCCGCGGCCAGTTGAACATCTATGCCGACTTTCTCGGTATAGATCCCGCATACCTCGTCAGTCAATTCATGAAGGAACGCGACGAGAGCCTGGCAGCGGGACGCCGGGCCGGGCCGAGGCATAACCAGAGGGTTCTGGCTCCCAAGACCATGGCCGAACCTTCCCGCATCTCTTCCGCCGCCGTGGCCGGTTTTCTTCTGCTCTTGATCGTTATCCTGTTTACCGCTTTCTGCCTCTACACCTCATGGAGCCCCTTCAACTTTCTCAGGAAAGAAACCGCCATAATCGGCGTCTTCCCCGGTAACAGGGCGGCCCCCCCGCAACAGGATCAGGCCGGCGGGAAAAAGCGTCCCGCAACTCCGGCAACGGCCCCGAAAAAGAGCCCGGCAACGGCGCCAAAAAGTCAAAACGAGGCGACCCCGGCCGGGGCAACGACAAAAATCCCCACGGCACGATACTCGCTGACGGTTCTATTCTCCAAAAACACCGGGGTGGCCGTCACCCGTGACGGAGGCGCGACACTCAGCATGTTTTTCAAAAGCGGCGCCAGGCAGACCTGGAAGGCCGGAAAATCCCTCAAGCTGGTCTTTGCCCGGCCGGGGAGCGCCACCCTGCTGCTTAACGGCAAAGCCCTTGCCTTCCCGGCATTTCGAAACGGGCGGCCGACCCTGCTGATTCCCGAAGATCTCCCCGACCACAGATAAGCCGGTGCGTAAAAATAACTTGGCCATCCTGCATCTCGTCTTCAGGCGGTCTTGGGCCGATTCTCAATCGCACAATCCTCAACGCAGCTTTGCTTCGCCTGCGGTTGTGCACAATCGGCTCCAGCAAATCTCACCTGAATCCAAGCGCAATCCCGGCCAACTGATTTCGACGCGCCTCCTGAAATGATCAGCCGTCGCACCAGCGGCATCGTTCTGAGCGTGAGCGACCACGGCGAATCCGACAAGCTGGTCACCTTTCTCAGCCCGGATATCGGCCGGGCCACGGGAATCGCCAAGGGCGCCAAACGCAGCAAACAACGTTTTGTCAACAAACTGGAGCCCTTCTCTCTCCTGCGGCTCATGTACCGTGCCGGCCGGAACGGCGGTCTCCTCTTCCTCAGCGAGGCGGAGCTGGCAAACGCCTTTTTCCTCCTGCGGCAGCGCTATGATTGTTTTGTCGTCGCCATGTTCGCCTGCGAGCTGGTCCTGCGCTTTACCAGGGAACAGGACCCGGATCCGGCCATCTTTTTCCTGCTGCTCTGGACTCTGCAGGCCCTGGAAAGCGGCCGCGACCCCCTGCGGGTTGCCGCGCTTTTTCATCTCCGGCTCCTGGGAGCGGCCGGATACCAACCAAGACTTGACAGCTGCGGCCTCTGCACCGAAGCGGTCCGGCCGGGCCGCAGCTACACCCTGCATCCGGGCAGCGGCCTGCTGGTCTGCGACCGGTGTCGCCACGATGTGCCGGAGTCTGCGCCCTCTCTCTCCGTGCAGACCCTGAAATTTCTCCGCAAGGCCCAGTCCATCGACCTGCACCATCTTGACCGGCTTCGTCTCCCCAGCCGGACCGCGGACGAAACGCTGCTTATCCTCTACCGTTACACCCGGCATCTCCTGCAGCACGATATCAACTCATGGCGGCAGCTCCGGGGGCTGCGGGGGGCGGGCGCCTGCCGATGAAGCACGGCCCGCCGCAACGGACCGGGCCTCCCGTCCAGGCCGGCGATCCCGGCCGACGGTGAAAAACGGCTGCCGTAACAAGAAAATCAGGAAGGGGGCGACGGTGAACCGTTGCCGTCGAGGTACAGAATCTCGCCGCTGTACTCGGTTATCCTCCGGCCATCCTCCAGGGCCAGGACCAGACCGCCGCCATGATCGATATCCAGCGCGGCGGCCCGGTAAAGCGGCTGCCGCCGGACATCATAACCGTATACCACCTGCCGGCCCATTGTATCGCTGAGTTGCCGCCAGGCGGCAACCACGGGGCTCTCCGGTTTATCCGGGTAACCGGCGGCGGCCAGCTCGCACTCTTCCTGGAAGTGGACCAGGCCGAAATTCCAGGCCAGGGCGACCAGGAGGTCGAGGGCGAACTGCTCCAGGTCCAGGGAGCGGCCGAGCAGGTCGCGCATGCTGACCGCCGTGTCCCGGAGTTCGGCCGGGAAGGTTTTGTTGTTACAGTTGACACCGATACCGATCAGGTGGTAGCGGTCGCCGGAACCGGGGGCGCTGACGGTTTGACAGAGGATACCGCAGACCTTGCGGTCCCGGACATGGATATCGTTCACCCACTTGATCGCGGCATCGACACCGTAACTCCTGACGGTCTCGCAACAGGCGGTCCCGGCGGCCAGCGGCAGCAGCCGGGCGAAGTCGGGCAGCAGGGTGTCGGCCCAGGCCATGGCCAGCCACAGGCCGCCCGGCGGCGCGTACCACCGCCGGTCAAAACGACCGCTGCCGTGTCCCAGCTCGGCGGCCATGACCACGGTGCCGCTGGCCAGTACTTCCCCGTTCCGTTCCGCTTCGACGACCAGGTCCTGCAGGCGGTCCATGCAACGGCCAAGCCTGACATGCTGCTCGATCCGGCTGCCGGCCGGGGCGCCGTAACGAAAGATCTTGCGCACCAGGTCTTCAGGCAGGCCGGCGCAACGCCGGGACAGCTCCCGGCTTTCGATCCGCGCCGGTATCGCCGCGGGAGTCAGACCGG
>JAADIK010000028.1 GCA_013151365.1 Deltaproteobacteria bacterium | reverse complement strand
TTTCCAGCAGCACCATGACCGCCGATTTGCCGCCGGCCAGAACAAATGCCGCGTCCAGGTTGCGGCTTACATTTTCCAGCCCCGCGGCGACTCCGGCCCCGCCGTGACTGCCCGGATGCAGGACCAGCCAGGGGATGCCCAGTTCGTCGCAGCGTTTCATTTCATCAGCCAGGGCCAGGATTGATTTGCGGGCCAGCTCCTGCTCCCCGCTGCCCAGGTTAATCAGGTACGAAGCATGGGAGGCCGTCGGCATGGCATCGTGTTGCGCCCATTTTTCCTTGAAAAGCGCAACTTCGTCCCCGGAAAGCGGCGGCGGGTTCCACTGCCGCTGGTTGCGGGTAAAGATCTGCAACGATTCCCCGCCAACTTTTTCAATACGGTCAAAGGCCCGGTAGAGGCCGCCGGCTATGGATTCATGGGCGCCGAGATAGGGCATAATGAGGCTCACGGATACAAGGTTACATTTTCCAGCGTCTTTGCAGGTAATCAAGACCCGCGTGGTTGGTCAGGTCCAGCTGAATCGGGGTGACGGAAATAAAACCGTCGCGCAACACCTGTTCGTCGGTATTGTCGCCGCCTGACCACTGTACCGTGCCGCCGCCGATCCAGTAATGCTTGCGGCCCCAAGGATCGTAATTCTCCTGGATCGCGTTGTGGTAAATCCGCCGTCCCTGCCGGGTAAAACGAATGCCGCGAATCTCGCCGGCCGCTCGTTGCGGGATGTTGATATTGAGCAGGGTATCGTCCGGCAGGCCGAATTCCAGGGCCATGGCCGACAGTTTCCAGGCCACGCCCGCGGCGACATCAAAGTCGAACGGTGCTTCGCCGGCCAGGGAAAAGGCCAGCGAGGGGATACCGTACATGGTTCCCTCTATGGCCGCCGATACCGTCCCCGAATAACTGATGTCGTCGCCGAGGTTCGGACCGGGATTGATCCCCGACACCAGCAGGACCGGTTTTTCCGACAGGACCTTGTTCGTGCCGATGGTTACACAGTCAGTAGGTGTTCCATCCAGGGTAAAGACATTCTCCTCCACCTGCCGGACCCGGAGCGGCCGATTCATGGTCAGCGAATGACTGACCGCGCTCTTGTCGCGCTCCGGGGCCACGATCACGGCCCGCCCCAGGCCCCGGACCGCCTCATAAAGCGCCCGGATACCCGGCGCATAGACGCCGTCATCGTTGGTCACCAGGATAGAGGGCGCCCCGGGAGAATTCGGCGACTTGTTTTTTTCCGGAATCGACCCCATGGTCCACCCTAACGTAAAACGATGCCCGCATCGGCGGCGGCATCGGCGGCATGATCAATGAAAATGCGGACAAAGGAATCCTGTTCAGCCAGGCCGGACAAGACCGGTTCAACGGTAAAGCCTTCCTTTTCCAGGCGGGCCGCCCAGGAGCCGGGACCAACCATGTCTTTCCGGACATGGCCCCCGGCTGCCACCAGGAACGGCTTGAGGATAACCTTTTTCCTCCCGCTTTCCCGCAGGAGAACCAGCGCATCGTCAACAGACGGAAACCCTTCCAGAGTGGCGATAGCGGTGAACACCGCAGGATACAACTCCCGCATCGCCGCCGCCAACTGGAGATAGATTCCGCCGGACGGAAAATAATTACTGCCGTGTCCCATATACAAGAGCGCCGCGCCTTCCTCTTCGGCCAGCCGGGCGTCTGCGGCCAGGGCCGCGGCCGCGGTGCGGACATCGGCAACATAGGGATAGCCGGCACCGAATGTCCCCAGGGCCGGCCGGCCAAGCGCCAGGCTGGGCAACGGCTTGCCGCCGGACTTTACGGTCCATGGAATTCAGGCCCTCGACAGTGGCGGCCAGGGCAAAAAACTCCCCGGCCGGAGCGATCTGGACCGGTTGCACCACAACGCCGTCATATTCCGCATCCAGAAGATTGGCAACGGCGGCCAGGGGTCCCTGCACCTCGAGTACAGCGGCGGGGACCTCCGGATGATTCTGCGTATACTGCCGGTCTTGCGCCCGCTGCCGCCAGATGCGGCGGATAATGTTCGAGGTGAAGGCGATTCGTACCGGCGTCTGCGGCCAGGCCCTGACCATTCGCTCCCGGATATGCAGCAGTCCCGGCAGCCCCGACTCCACGGCGGTGCCGAACATGGCCAGGACTATAGCGCTTTTATGCTCCACCGTACCCCTGCCTCCTTGTTTACCGGTGAGCCTATCCGCAATAGTCACGGTAAAAAGTTTTCATGCATTCCGGGCAGATTGAGTGCGAGAATTGTGCTTCTGTCCGTTTGGTAATGTATTCTTCTACGGCAACCCAACTTTTTTCTTCCCTGGGGTCGGCCCCTTTGAGCCTGATTTTTTTACAATACGAACATATCGGCAAAATGCCTTCCAAATGCTTTATAAGTGAATTGGCTTTTTCAAGTTCCTCAATTTTCTTTTTGAGAGCTTTTTCCTTGCAGGCCAACTCAACAACCATCGAATTGAAAGCCTCGGACAAATCACCCATAAAATCTATGCGTTGCTGGTAATCTCCATTTGCAACTTGTCCGGCCTGCCAGGTCAAATGAACAAGGCGGGAATGTAATTCCTTGAAAGGTGACCCCAGAAAATTATTCGGCTGAATTCGAATGTCACTTAATTCCCCTCTTGACAGGGGGACGATGAAATTCTGAATCTCGACAACGAAGTCGATAAGCCTGTTTACGATTTCCGCCAACTTGCGCTCAGACAAATCCTTGAACCCGGCCGGATCCATCTTGCCGGGGATCTTGCCTCGCAAAAGGACGTCGATCCTTTCGCAGACTTGCTCTGTCATTTTCCTTCCTCAAGACAAGCCGTCACAGGCACCCCATCTTCACGCAGTTGCTCCCGCCCGCATAGAGGGACTATAGCGAACGGAAGCAACTACGCAAATCTGAGGCACCTGTGGCGACTTACGGGTTTATGGTATGTGAAACCGCCTAGCTATAACCCCTGCGAGGTGTTACTCCTCAAGTATCTTGACATCGAAGCGGCAAACTCTATCCCCACTTGCCCAGCAGTCAATCTCTTTTACCAGAAAAGGCTTGCCGGTGTAGGCCTCAAGGATTCCGGCGATAAATCCCTCATCATACTGACAGACAACCTCATCGGTAAAAGGTAAACCGGAACAGTCCAGATCCTCGGCAACAGTCAACGTCATCCTCATCTTTTCCAGATCAACTTGTTCCACTCTTAAAAGCCCGATAGCTTGTTCCTTAAGTGTTTGCTGCAGTTCAGCCACGAACTCATCAAAGCCAAGTTCCCGGTTTAACATATGCCGACAAAAATTGGTCCCGGCCAATCTGCCGGCTTTGATAATAATATCGTTCGTCCGGTTCACTCCCAGTTCGGTAATGAGCACATCCCGCCAAGTGTATTGTAACAGCCGGTAAGCCAGGACCGGAACCATTGTTCCCAGGTTAGGCCGCCCCTTTTCAAGATCTCCCAGGTCTTCCCATGAAAATTTGTTACAATCTCGCTCTTCCTTAAACATAAGTCACCTCTCTTTTTTCGTAACGGTTCACCAAGGGCGACGACCTCGGGAGATACTCGTAAGCCAGTCACACTATCCTTGCTTTTTCATACGACCCCAACACTTTAACCCTGGCAATCTTTTTTATTTCAGCCAACGAGTCTTTTATCGAGGCATCATTTTGATGCCCGGAGAGACCTATGAAAAAATGATACTTCCCAAAAGCTTCTTTGGTCGGCCTTGAGGTAATGGCAAATAGATTGACTTTTCTTTGAGAAAACGAAGAAAGGATATTTTCCAACAAACCCGGCCGATCATTGTCATTGATAATAATTACTGAAGTTTTATATTCAGAGGAGATACGTTCGGGAGATATGCGGTCTTTTGGCGCCACCACAAAAAATCGTGTTTGGTTGTTGGGAAAATCATTTATATTCTGAACGAAAATCGGGTAATCTTTATAGCGAACAAAATGTCCAGGCACGACAGCACCACTATTTTCTTGATTCTGCAGCATACGTTCAATTGATTCAATATTACTTTCGGTCGTTATAATTTCAATATCTTCCCCGACACTCTCTATAAATTCAGAACATTGCCCTTTGGCCGCAAACTGAACAAATATTTTGCTTATTTCTGCAGAGTCATTTAGTTTAGCAACAAAAGAGAAATTGATCGGAATTATTATTTCCTTGATGATTTGCAGCTCAGAGGTGACGAGAAAATCAAGAACTATCGGGATAAAACCTTCAGAGAGATTTTCAATGGGAACTACACCGTACTCACATTCCAAGCTGATTGATTTTAAAACGTTTTTTATAGAACTATAGTACCGAACAGTCGCTCCGCCGGAGATGGTTTCAAGAAAATTTCTGGCAACAATATCAGAAAACGTACCTGGCGGCCCTAATGTAGCAATGTAAGTCATGCCTTGATCCGTGCAATATATGGAATCTATTGCATTATTGCCAAATAAATGCATTTCCGATCTTCACCGCGCCGCCCTGCTGGGCGTCCGAGAACGGATTCAGGTCATGGGTTATCGTTTTTGACGCATAATGGCAAGCCAATCGATTTCCTCCTGAATCCTGGTTCCTGTAACATTATACACAATTATCCAGGTAGAGCCACCAGTTACCATAGTGGATGCCCCGGATTTACGCTCGCTCTCGCTCGCAGGTAAGCGACCGAAGGGAGCTCCGATAGCCCCTCTATGCAGGCGAGGGCGACCGCGCGAAGATGTGGCGCCCGTGCTCACTGACCGGAGG
>JAADIK010000151.1:1972-18132 GCA_013151365.1 Deltaproteobacteria bacterium | reverse complement strand
ATCCCTGCTGCGGGACCGGTGATTTTTTTGGGAGGGCAATGAAAAGAGAGATAACCGAGCTGGAAAACCGGACCTTTGATGCGGTTATTATCGGCGCGGGAATATACGGAACCCTGGTGGCCTGGCGGTTGGCCACGGCCGGCTACCAGGTCGCGATTGTTGAGAAGGGAGATTTCTGCGCCGCCACTTCGGCAAACAGCCTGAAGATTTTGCATGGCGGTTTGCGCTATCTCCAGCATCTGGATTTTAAACGGATGCGCGAGTCGATCAAGTCCCGCCGCGAGATCATGCGTTTTGCGCCGCACCTTGTTGCGCCACTGCCTTGTCTCGTCCCTACCGCCGGCCTGGGGATGCGGTCCCGGCTGATGATGAAAAGCGCTTTTCTGGCCAATGACCTTATCAGCCGGGACCGGAACCGGGGGCTTGCCCGGGAGAAACAGCTGCCGCCCGGCAGGATTATGGGGCGGACGGAGATCAAAAAGATCCTGCCCGATCTTTCCCGGCGCGAGATAACCGGGGGGGCGGTGTGGTATGACGGCCTGGCGGTCAATACGGAACGTATCGCTCTCGAGTATCTGCTCACGGCCTGCGATTGCGGAGCAGCGGCCGCCAATTACATCAGGGTGGACCGTATCGTTACCAAAGACGGCAAAGTGACGGGGATTACGGCGACGGATCTCCTGGCCGGCACGCCGCTCGCCATTCGGGCCGACCGGGTTATCAACTGTGCGGGACCCTGGTTCGCCGAGCTTCTCCGGGCCTCCGGCCTGCCGGCGCCGCAGGTACGGTGGGCAAAGGCGGTGAACCTGGTTGTTCGTAAACAGATCACCGCTACCTGTGCCGTCGGACTCGAAAGCCGGGCAGGGGACGACCGGGACCCGGATGCCGTTATCAAACGGGGAGGGAGGTTATATTTCTTCGTGCCCTGGAAGGGACTGATGATGATCGGGACAACGTATCAGCGCTTTGAGCAAGCGCCTGACAGGGTCCGGGCGACCAGGGAGGACCTGGTGACGATACTTGAAGAGGCGAACAGCCTCTATCCTTCGCTGCGCCTGGAGTACGGCGACATCTGCTTCTTTCATTGCGGCCTGGTGCCCATGGCGGACAAACAGGAGGTGGACGCCGATACGGTGCCACTGGCCAAGCATCCCCTGGTTATCGATCATGCCGACACGGGCGGCCCGGCCGGTCTCGTTTCCCTGTGCGGCATCAAATACACCACGGCGCCGATAGTCGCCGACGAAGTCCTGCGGCTGCTGGGCGGCGAAAAAAGTCCGCTTCCCGCCCGGAAAACAGACAAGATAAACCGGCCGTCAAGTCCCGGCTGGCCGGGCTCCTTGGCTGCGGAGCGGCTGGCCGCCCTGCATGACAGGTATGCGCATCGCTCAGTCCGCGTTGCCGAATATATCGTGGCCTCCCGTGATAGTGAGCGGTGGCTCTGCCGGCAGCCGGATCTGCAGGCCGGAGAAGTTATCTATTTTATCCGCGAAGAGATGGCCGAGACCCTCGCCGACGTGGTCCTGCGCCGGTCCGGCCTGGGTGACACGGGGTCGCCGGGCCGGGATGTCCTGCAGCGTATCGCCGAGGTAATGGCCGCAGAGTTATCCTGGGATACCACAAGAAAAGAACGCGAAGTCGCCGCAGTCGAAGGCCGCTATTATCCCCTGGTCCTCCCCGGTTGAATCAAGTCAAACCGAACGAACCAAGACAGAATTTCATGGTGGCCCCACCACCTTCCAACCATCGCCCGCCCCTTATCGGTCAGGCAGTACTTCCGTTTTTTGTTCCTGGTTTGCCGGGAATAGTCATTTCCAGGCATTCCGCATTCAACATGCGGGCGAGTATCCGCTTTATTCGCGCATGGGCAGCACAAGGCCGCTGTTCGGAATCGATAGATGAAGAGATAGCGACCTCAAATCGGGCTTGATCCCCCAGTCGGTTGCCACGCTTCGAGGAAGACCGGCTGTGGAGCGCTCAGGGCAAGTACTTTTTCGACTTGAGAATATTCCTGGGCCTGTTTTTTGGCCAGCAGCGGATTGACAATGGATAAAGGCAGCAGGCTCTGGTTGATCACCCAGGCAAAGGGTTTGATATTCGCCCTTTTCAGGTCGTCGGCGAGGAGCAATGCCTCCTGCACCGGCGTTGTTTCGGCGAGGGTAACAATAATGATTTTCGTAAAACTGTCGTCCCTGAGCCGGGGCAGGAGCTGGTTGATCGAATCCGGCAGTTGTCCTGTTTTTTTGGCAACCTCCCGGTGGTAGGACTGGGCCGCGTCAAGAAGCAGCAAGGTATGGCCGGTGGGTGCAGTGTCAAGCACCACGAACTGTTTGCTTCCCTGGTCGACTAAACGGGCAAAGGCCCGGAAGACGGCAATTTCCTCGGTGCAGGGCGAACGTAAATCTTCCTCAAGCAGCCTTCTGCCGTTGTCATCAAGTTGGGAACCCGCTTCCTGCAGGACCTTGGCGGTGTAATTTTTCACCTCTTCCGCCGGATCGATACGGCTGACCTGGAGCCGGCTGTTTTTTTCACCAAGGGAGAAGTCAAGATGAGCGGCCGGGTCGGTGGTGGCAAGATGGACTTTGTGGCCTTCTGCCGCCAGGTAGAGCGCAACCTTGGTCGCCAGGGTGGTTTTGCCGACGCCGCCTTTACCCATGGTCATAATGACGCCGCTGTTGCCGGCCGCAAGGTTTTTGCACAGTTCCTGGAAGTCAGGCGGCAGGGTAGCGGAGTTTGCCGGGTCTTGCGTTGATGTTACCGGCGCCGGGGTGTCGGCAAAAACCTGCCGCAGCTTGTCAATGCCGAGCGGGGCAAAGGACAGGAGAGGCAACTCGCTTTTCGGGAGTTTCCGGAGCGCGTCGGGACAGGCGGCCAGGGCCTTCTTGTGTTGGGCGGACAAGCTTCTTGCCGTCGGGTCATCGTCCGGCTCGGCATGAAAAATTCCGTTTATCGCAACCTGCTGATTGTTGATTCCCAGTTCGGCAAGTTCGGCGCTGGTACGGGCCGCTTCAGACAGGCTTGCTTCATCGGGCCGGCAGACCAGGACCAGAGTGGAAGTCTCCCTGTCCTGCAAAAATTGAATGGCATTTTTGTATACCTGGTGCTGCGCATCAAGCCCGGATAACGGCCCCAGGCAGGAGGTGCCGGAGGTGTTGCTCTCAATGAATCCGTCCCAGGCTGAAGGGAGCTGTAAAAGCCGCAGGGTATGGCCGGTAGGGGCTGTATCGAAAATAATCCGGTCAAATTGACCACTGATATCCTTGCTGCCGAGCAGCCGGGCAAATTCGTCAAAGGCGGCGATCTCGGTGGTGCAGGCCCCGGAAAGCTGTTCCTCCATGCTGGTCAACGCCGATTCCGGCAGTACGCCCCGGTAGGGGCCGATGACCTTTTCCCGGTATTGCCTGGCCGCCTCCTCCGGATCGATGTTCAGGGCCTGGAGATTCTCGACCCCCGGAACCGGTGCCGGCACGGAACCGACTTGTGTTTCCAGTACATCGTCAAGGTTGGAGGCGGGATCGGTGCAGACCAGCAGTACTTTTTCCCCTCTGTCGGCGAAATGGATGGCGGCGGCACAGGAAATGGTCGTCTTGCCGACCCCGCCCTTGCCGGTAAAAAAGAGGTTTCTGGTGGCCCGGGATAAAAAAAGCATTGTGGCATGTCTCCTTGACCTGAATTCGTGAGCGCTCGAGAATGGTGCAGATGCAAGCCGTCACGGATTCAGGCTCGAATTATTCTGTGGTCAATCCTGCCAGCCGGGCCAGGGAACTGCGATCCGGATAGGTATTCTGCGCCACGATCCTGCCGTTGGCCAGGATAATGGGAAGACACTTGTCGCCGGCCAGGGCCATGGCATTTTTTACCGGTCCTGATTGGACGAACTTGTCGGGCTGCTGGGCGAGGTTATAGCGCTCGACCTCTACCCCCCGGCTCCTGATCCACTCCAGGTCGGCGGCAAATTGCACGAGTCCCTGGTCAATGTTGGTCCCGCAAACCCCGGAGGGACAGCACATCGCCGGTTCGAATATTTCAAGTCTGGCCATAATTAACACTCCATATTTTTTAATGTTGCCGGCAGGGATTTAATAAAAGCCTGTATCTCATCCCTGACCCGGCGGTAATGGACCAACGCGTCCGCCTCGGTCGCGGCATCGGCGGCCAGCCGGGGCGGATCGGCAAATGAATGATGGATAATCACGGCCTGGCCCGGGAATATCGGGCAGGATTCATGGGCGTTGTCGCAGACCGTTACCACATAATCAAACTCCCGGACCGGCAGTTCCTCTATCAGCTTGGAGAAATATCCCGATATATCCACGCCGGCCTCGGCCATGACTTTTACCGCCAGGGGGTTGAGGCTATGCTTTTCGATACCGGCGGAATAGACGTCAAACCGGTCGCTCAACAGATGTCCGGCCCAGCCTTCGGCCATCTGGCTGCGGCAGGAGTTGCCGGTGCACAGGAAAAGGATTGCCTGTTTCATGGGTTTAATTCCTCTGTCGTAAGCCGTCACGGATCCAGGTGTCATGCATCTTCACAGCTTACATGACAAATTCCGGCCGGGGTTTTCCGGGCAAAGGGAAAATACTTCTTTTTGAACCAGAGGGCGACGCTGACCAGGCTTATCAGGACCGGCACTTCGACAAGCGGTCCGATCACTGCGGCAAAGGCCTGGCCGGAGTCGATGCCAAACACTGAAATAGCTACGGCAATGGCCAGTTCAAAGTTGTTGGAGGCGGCGGTGAAACTCAAAGTGGCGGACTGCTCATAGGTGGCGCCGACCTTCATGGACATGAAAAACGACACCAGGAACATAATCAGGAAATAGATGGTCAGCGGAATGGCAATTCTCACAACATCCAGTGGCAGGCGGACTATGTACTCTCCTTTGAGGGAAAACATGACTATGATGGTAAAAAGGAGAAAGACCAAGGTCAGCGGGCTGATGCGAGGCAGCAATTTCTCCTGGTACCATTTTTCGCCCTTTAGTTTGACGCCGACGAAACGGGTGAGCATGCCGGCGATAAACGGGATGCCGAGATAGATAAAAACACTTTCCGCTATCTGCCCCATGGAGATATCGACCACCGCCCCTTCAATGCCGAACCATTTCGGCAGGATAGTGATAAACAGCCAGGCATAGACCGAGAAGAAGAGAACCTGGAAAATAGAGTTGAAGGCAACCAGGCCGGCACAATACTCGCTGTCGCCTTCGGCCAGGTCGTTCCAGACGATGACCATGGCGATGCAGCGGGCCAGGCCGATCAGGATGAGACCGACCATGTACTCATGATGATCGGGCAGCAGTAAGATGGCCAGGCCGAACATGAGGGCCGGGCCGATGATCCAGTTCTGCACCAGGGAAAGGGCCAGTACCTTGAAGTTGCGGAAAACTTCGTGCAGCTTTTCGTATCGCACCTTGGCCAGCGGCGGATACATCATCAGGATGAGGCCGATGGCAATGGGGATGTTGGTGGTGCCCACCTGGAAGGTGTTGATCACGTCGCGAATGCCGGGATATACATACCCGCCCATAACGCCGATGAACATGGCGAGAAATATCCAGAGAGTCAGGTAACGATCAAGAAAAGAGAGTTTTCTGGGCTGGGACATTGCTGTTGTTCCTGTTCGCTTATTCCGCGGTTCGGCAGGCATCCGCCCGCTTTGTTTTCAGGTGTTCCGCCAGGCGCCGGCGATCTGTGGCCGCTTGTTGCAGGTCTTTGGCGGCAGTCTGCATAACACGCAAAATTCCGGTCAGGAGTTCGCTTGATTCCGCCGGCAGACGGTAATACATCCAGACTCCCTTCCTCTGGTCATGCACGAGGCCGGCATTGCGTAAATATGCCAAGTGGCGGGATACTGTTGATTGCGGGAGATCAAGAACCGCCATCAGGTCACAGACACAGAGTTCCCCGCCGATTTGCAGAAGCCAGACAATCCTGATCCTGGTCGGATCGGATAATGATTTGAAAAGCTGAGTGAGAGTTCGCATGTAAATTACTATATCCGCATAAGCGGATATGTCAAGTTGCTTGGCCGGGAAATTATTTTTTTGTCTGTCAAACTATGGTAGTGTAGGTGTGTTTGCCGGGTCCGGAACATGATCGGGCCGTCACCGATTCAGGAAAAAATCAGGCCGGGGCCGGTCGACCGCGGTTGCGGGAGGAGTTCGGAGATGAATGACTTTGCGGCATCGCGCTGGGCGAACCGTGACTTTGCCAAGGCTTTCCGCAACGAGGCGGATTTTTATGTGCCTTTCCGCCACCGGGTAATCGAGATCACCCTGTCGCTGTATCAACATCTTTCCGGCAGCAATCCCGGCAGCAAGGTCCTTGATCTCGGCTGCGGCGACGGCTTTTTTATCAGTGCCCTGCTGGCCGCGGAAGAACGGCCGGTGACGGCGGTCCTGGTCGACGGTTCCGCCGGGATGCTTGACGCGGCCCGGCAACGCCTGGCAGGACAGGGCGGCGCTATCGATTTTCGCCGGGCGACTTTCCAGGAACTGCTCGTTGAGGACCGGCTCGACCATGATTTTGACCTGGTTTTTTCTTCACTGGCCATTCATCACCTGGGCCTGGAAGAGAAAACAGACCTGTACCGGTTTATCTATAATCACCTTCGGCCGGGCGGGCAGTTCTTCAATTTCGACGCGGTCCTCTCGCCCAGCGAAGACCTGGAAAAATGCTACCTGTCTCTCTGGACGACCTGGATCAGGCAGCATCCCGGTCCGGCCGGCCTGGACCGGCTGCTGCCTGTCCCGGATCAGTATAAAGACAACCCCGACAACAGCCCGGACACCCTCAAGGCGCAGTTGGCGGCCCTGGAAGAGATTGGTTTCGAAGCCGTTGACTGTCCCTTTAAATATGGAATATTCGCCCTGTTCGGCGGCAGGAAGGCAGTCGCCTGATGTTCGTCCGGAAACGAGGTTTTTTACCCGAGAGGGTGCCGGCTTTGTAATGCCGGTCGGGAGATTCACGTTCAACTGGATGAAATATTTACAAAAGATAATATTCGTGGTCCTGCTTCGGAGTGGGCCGCTGCCGGGGTACTCTTGAGCGACAGGGAAAAACAGGAACAGGCAGGGGGACCGGGGCAATATCCCGAGATCGCCGATATCGATACCGCCTCGGACGACTATGCCTCCCGTTTCGCCGGTGAGACCGGCAAGTATTTTCTGGATGTCCAGACGAGGATCATCCTGGACCTGTTGCGGGATTTTGCCGGCGGTTCCGTTCTTGATGTCGGCGGCGGGCATGCCCAGTCGGCCGTGCCGCTGGTTCGGCACGGCTACCAGGTCACGGTGACCGGCAGTGATGATGTCTGCCGGCAGCGGCTTGACCGCCTGCTGGCGCCCGGGAGTTTCCAGTACCGGACCTGCGATTCCCTGCATCTGCCTTTTGTCGACAACTCCTTTGATATCGTTCTCGCCATCCGCCTTTTGCCGCACGTCGAGAGATGGCAGGAGCTGCTGGCCGAGATGTGCCGGGTGGCGCGGCGCGAGGTTATTCTGGATTACCCGGATCAGCGGAGTTTCAATGTCCTCTACCGCCTGCTTTTTCAGGCCAAGAAGGCCCTGGAGGGCAATACCAGGACTTTTACCCTGTTCAACCGGGGGCAGTTGCGCCGGGAGTTGGAAAAAAACGGCTTCTCGGCGCCCGATTACCGGCCCGAGTTCTTTTTTCCCATGGTTCTTCATCGAAAACTCGGCCGGCCCTTTCTTTCCCGGACCCTGGAGGCGGGGGCGCGGCTTCTCGGTCTGAGGCGGCTTTTCGGCTCGCCCATTATCCTGCGAAGCCGGAAGCGGCAGGATGGGAGCCGGCAGAAGCCGGCGGCAGGAGGGGTGGCTTGAAGATCCTGCTCCTGGCACCGCAGCCCTTTTTTCAGAACCGGGGGACACCCATTGCCGTCAGGATGTTGGCCGAGGTCCTGGCCGCGGAAGGACACCGGCTTCATCTCCTGGCCTATCCCGAGGGCGAAGATGTGGAAATTCCCGGAGTTTTTTTGGACCGCATCTGCTCTTTCCCCGGCACCTCCGGCATCGGTCCCGGCTTTTCCGGCAAAAAAATGATCGCCGACCACCTGATGCTGTGCAAGGCCCTGAGGCTTGTGCGCAAGGGTGATTTTGACCTGGTCCACGCCGTGGAAGAGTCTGTTTTTATCGCCGTTGTCTTGAAAAAGCTGTATTCCGTCCCTTTTGTCTATGATATGGACTCCTGTCTCTCCATGCAGATGCAGGAGAAATTTCCTTTTCTCCGGCCGGCGGCCCGTTTGATGTCTGCCTTTGAAAACGGCGCCATCCGGCGGAGTGCCGGGGTGATCGCCGTTTGCCGGTCCCTGGAGGAGATCGCCCGGCAGCGTGATCCGGAAAAATTGGTGCTGCGGCTGGAAGATGTCAGCCTTTTACGGCAGGACATGGAGGTGGTGGAAGATATCCGGCGGCAGACGGGCGTCGCCGGTCCTATTTTTATGTATGTGGGCAACCTGGAACCCTACCAGGGGATTGATCTTCTGCTGGAGTCGTTTGTCTGGCTGAAAAAAGTGCAACAAGAAGCGGCTCTCGTCGTCATCGGCGGCAAGGACGCCGATATATCCAGGTATGGGGAGATGGCGGCAACACTGGGTATCGGCGGCGCGGTTCATTTTCTCGGGCCGCGGCCGGTCGGCGACCTGGCCTGCTATCTCCGGCAGGCGGACGTATTGGTTTCGCCGCGGATCAAGGGTAACAATACCCCGATGAAGATCTATTCTTACCTGGATTCGGGCCGGCCGCTGGTGGCGACCCGCCTGCCGGCGCATACGCAGGTGCTTGACGATAAAATCGCCCGGCTGGCGGAACCCGTGCCGGAGAAGTTCGCCGAGGCCATGATGGAGTTGGGGATTGACCGGGCGCTGCGGGAAAAAATCGCCGCCCAGGCCGGTGCCAGGGTAAAAGAAGAGTTTACGAGAGCGGCATTTCAGCGTAAATTAATTGGCTTTTACAAGCGCCTGGAGGAAATGCTTTCGCGCGCTTGAAAAGATAATCGAAAATTGTAACAGTTCTCCAGGGGCGACAACCCCGGGTGATACTCAGCCCGTACGAAAATCAACAGCAGTGGCGAGAGAGGATAGAGGGAATGAAAGTACTTGTAACCGGAGGCACGGGATTCACCGGCAAGGCCCTGGTCAAACGTCTAATCGAAGATGGACACGAGGTGGTGAGCCTTGATTACCAGGAAGGCTTGAAAACCGATGAGATTCGTTCATGGGGGGCCAAGGTCATTATCGGCAGCGTGACCGATAAGGAGGTGGTGGAGCGGAGCATGGACGGGGTGGAGATCGTCCATCACCTGGCGGCGGCCTTCCGGGAACTGGATGTGCCGAACAGCTACTATGAAGAGGTCAACGTCGGCGGCACGAAGAATGTCCTGGCCGCGGCCCATGCCCACGGGGTGAAGAAATTTATCTACTGCTCGACCTGCGGCGTGCATGGCAACGTGGCCAATCCGCCGGCGGGAGAAGATGCGCCGATCCAGCCGGCTGATTATTACCAGCGGACAAAGTATGAGGCGGAGCCGCTGGTCAGCGCCTACTGCGAGAAAGGCATGAATACGGTGATCCTGCGGCCCGCGGCCATCTACGGCCCCGGTGACCCCGAGCGTTTTTTCATGATTTTCAAACGGGTGCACAAGGGCGTGTTTCCCATGTTCGGTTCCGGGAAGACCTTTTATCATCCCCTTTATATCGATAACCTGATTGATGCCCTGATCCTGGCCATGGAACCGGGGAAGGGGGTGGGCGAGGCCTACCTGATCGCCGATGAAGAATACGTGGAGATCGAGACATTGGTCCGTAAAACGGCGGCGGCCCTCGGGGTCGAGGTGAAGATCCCCCGTTTCCCGGTGCTGCCGCTGGTCATCGCGGGCCATATCTGTGAAACGATATACAAACCGTTTCACGTGACGCCGCCGATATTTCCGCGGAGGGTGGACTGGTATCGACAGAACCGGGCCTTCAAGATCGACAAGGCCAAGCGGGACCTCGGTTATCAACCGAAGGTCGGTCTTGACGAGGGCCTGAAGCGAACCGGCGAATGGTATCGGCGGGAGGGTTACCTGTCGTAAATATGGCCCGGACAAGTCATTGTCCTGAATCCGTGAGCGTTCGAGAACGGTGCAGATGCAAGGCGGCAACGAGGTTGATTATCCTGGTGTGATATCAATGAGTTGCCAACGCAGCAGATGCGCCGTTATCGGGCGCCCCGCAGGGCGGCGCGGTGAAGACCAGGAAATGCGTTTATTCGGCAATAACAAAATGAATTCCACGTATTGCATGGAACATCACCTCAAGCCGTCACGGATTCAGGATTGTTTTTGCACCCGGATGCGACAAACAATGACTTGTTTATCCGCACCACCTGCTCTGCCGTTCCGTTGTAATCCCTTTCATCCCTGAGCCTTCGCTCTCCCTGTTTTTCCCTCATTGTCTGATAAAAAAAAGCTATGACTGGTTGATTTGTCATCTATTTTCCCTATTTGACTGTTTGGTTTATTCTATGGTAAGTCCTGTTGGAGTTATGCCTTCCCTGGTGCAGGGAGGCTGATTGCGAAAAGATCGGGCCGGGGGCGGGAATAATCAAGACAGGGGCAAAGGGGAAGTGAGGCATGGAGACACGAAGAAGTTTCATCCAGAAAGGCGGCCTGGTGGTCCTCGGCGTGGCCGGGGGGATTGCCGGGGCGGAAAAGGTTGCCGCCATGTCGGCCCGGCGGCGGAAGCTGGGCATGATCATCGACCTGAACCGGTGCACGGGCTGCCAGTCCTGTGTGGTCGCCTGCAAGGGGCAGGACAAGACGGTCCGGGGACAGTTCAAGACCAGGTTGCTTACCGTTGAAGCGGACGATTCTCCCGCCCGCCTGGTCTTTACCCCGGTCCAGTGCAATCAATGCGATAATCCGCCCTGCGTGCCGGCCTGTCCGGTCGGCGCCGCCTTCAAGCTCGATAACGGCATCGTGGTGACCGACTGGGACAAGTGCCGTTCTCTGGGCAACTGCATCAAGGCCTGCCCCTACGGGGCAAGGTTCGCCGATCCCCGCCACGGGCGGCAGGCCGACAAGTGTGACTTCTGCCTGGGCCGGTTGGAAAAGGGACTGGAACCGGCCTGTGTGGAGGCCTGTGCCGCCGGGGCCAGGATATTCGGCGATTTTAATCATCCGCAGGGAGAATTCGCGCTCTATCTGCGCAAGAGGAAACTTGCCGGGCGCAAGGCTGAATTGAAAACCGGGCCGAATATCCGTTACGTGGCAATACGCCGCGGCCAGGGAGGTGTCGCATGAAAGAGCCGGCCGGGAAGAAAAGGAAAAAGGAGTTTTCGCCGGCGAGGCGTACCATGTTAAAGGGCGGCGCGGCCCTTGCCGGGGCGGCGCTTTTGGCTCCGGCAACAGCCGGGGCCGGGGAAGCGGCCGCCGGCTCGGGCGAGATTCTCCGGCAGACCGTTCCGGCCCGGACCGACAAGGACGTGCAGGTCGTCCATTCCGTCTGCCTGGGCTGCAATGCCAGGTGCGGCAACCGGTCGGTGGTGAAGAACGGCAGGCTGGAAGCATATTCGGGCAATCCCTATCACCCCTATAATCACCTCGGAGATCCGGTTGATTACGCCACCCCGGTTGCCGAAACCCTGGCCCTGCCGAGCCCGGTTTGCGCCAAGGCCCATGACGCGCCGAACTATGTCTACAACCCCTATCGCATCCTCAAGCCCCTGAAGCGCATGGGGCCGAGGGGGTCGGGCCGGTTCGAACCTATCGAATGGGAGCGGCTGATCGAGGAAATAGCAGGGGGCGGCAAACTTTTCGCCCACCTGGGCGAGGAGAGACATATCGCCGGCCTGAAAGAGCTTGACAGTGATGAACCGATTGATCCCGCCGCCCCGGAACTGGGGCCGAAGAGAAACGGCTTTGTCTTCGTGACCGGCAGGCTGCAGGCGGGACGCAAGCAGATCATCGATCGTTTCGTCAAGGACGCCATGGGCTCGAAGAACCGTATCGGCCACACCGATATCTGCGGGCTGGGCTTCCGCATGGGCAATTTCGCCCTGACCGACAAGGAGCAGTGGGAACTGAAGGCCGATCCCTGGGGGGCCGAGTATATACTCGTTTTCGGTGCCAATATCTACGAGGCGCTGCAGCCGGGCGTCAATACCTACGGCGCCGCCGTCGCTAAAAGAAGTTCCGAGGGGAAGGTGAAATTCGTCATCGTCGATCCCCGGGCGCAGCATGCCTCGGTCCATGCGGAGGACTGGATCGCCGTCAAGCCGGGCCAGGACGGTGCCCTTGCCATGGGCTTGATCCGCTGGCTGCTCGAAAATGACCGCTATAACAAGGCCTATCTCGTTGCGCCGAATCCGGCCGCGGCCCTGAAAAAAGGGCACGTCTGTTACTCGAACGCCACCCACCTGGTTATCGACGACGCGACCCATCCCCATGACCGGAAATTCCTGCGGATCGCCGATCTCGATCCGGCCGCGGCCGGCGAGTCCGGTCGGGCCTGGGTGGTCTTGTCGGCCGCAAACCGGTCCCCGGTCGCCTTTGACCGGGCCGGGGAAGCCCTGCTCGACGAGGCGACAACGGTCCGGGGGGCCGGCGGCGTGGGGATCAAGGTGAAAACCGCCTTCCGCCTGATGAAGGAAGGGGTGATGGCCCATGACCTTGACCGGTATGCCGAACTGGCCGGCGTCCCCCGGGCGCAGATAGAGAAGACGGCCCGGGATTTCAGCGCCCACGGCACCAGGGCGGCCGTCTGTCAGTATCACGGCGCCGGCAATTACGTGAGCGGCACCTACGCCGCCTATGCCGTTGCCATGCTGAATGCCCTGATCGGCAGCGTCGAGGCGAAAGGCGGTTTTATGTCGGCCGGCGGCGCGGCGGCTTCCTGGAAAAAGGGGTTGTATGATCTGCGGAACTTTCAGGGCCGGCGCAAGCCTGCCGGGGTGGCGATTTCCCGGGAAAAAGCGGTTTACGAGAAAAGCACCGAATACCGGCGGAAGGTGAAAGAAACGGGGAGCGGCTATCCCGCCCGCCGGCCCTGGTTCGCCTTTACCAAAGGCGGGCTCAGCGTCGAAACCCTGAGCGGGATTGACCAGAAGTATCCCTATCGCTGCCGGGTTCTTTTTCATTACTTTTACGATCCCGTCTATTCAACGCCGGGCGGCTACCGCTACAAGGAGACCCTGAAGGACCACGACAAGGTTCCCCTTTACGTGTCGATCGACACCAATGTCAACGAATCAAATATTTTCGCCGACTATATCGTTCCCGATGTCACCTATACCGAGGGTCATTACGGCTGGTTGAATCCCCACGCCCCGGCCCTGCGCTTTACCGGAATCCGTACCCCTTGTATCGAGCCGCTTACGGGTAAGACTGCGGACAACAGGTGTTTCTGCCTGGAAACATTTCTGATCGATCTGGCGGAAAAGATGGCCCTGCCGGGTTTCGGCGCGAACGCCATCCCCGGCGGGGACGGCAGGCTGCATCCCCTGCACCGGGCGGAGGATTTTTACCTGCGGGGTTTTGCCAATATCGCCTGGCAGGCCAAGGTCCCTCCTGCCGCGCCGGCGGAGATTTCTTTTGTGGAAAAAAATTACCCGGTGGCGCGGTTCAAGGATATCCTGCCGCCCCGCGAGTGGCGCACGACCTGCTACGCCCTGGCGCGGGGCGGCGTCTTCGGGAAATACGAGGATGTGTTTGCCGGCGGCCGCTTCAAGTATGCCGTCAAAAGGGTACTGCTCTACAGTGAAGACCTGGCCGCGGCGAGAAACTCCCTGACCGGTGAGTTTTTTCCCGGCACGCTCACCTATATCCCGCCCATGGATTCGGCCGGAGAGATTATCGCGGCCAAAGACCGCGACTATCCGTTTGCCGTCATCACCCACAAAATGAATGTCCACACCCAGTCGCGCACCATTTCGCACCTCTGGGCCATGGAGATTTTTCCCGAGAACTTCGTGGTGATGAATGCGGCCGATGCCGGCCGGTACGGCCTGAAAGACGGCGACCGGGTGCGGTTGATTTCCAGGAGCAACAACAAGGGCATAACCGGCAAGGTGCGGCTGACGAAGCTGATCCGCGGCGGCTGTATCAGTGTCTCCACCCACTATGGACATACGCAGCACGGCGCCTCGAGCCTGACCGTGAAAAACGGGGCCGGGGTCTTTATGGGCGGCAGGCAGGTGATGGATAAGGATGAGCTTATCGCCGATCCGCGGCGCGGCACCGGTCTGAATACCAACATGGTTTCGCGCCTTGACGAAAACCTGGCCGACACCCCCCTGGTCGATCTGACCGGCGGGATTCCGGATTTCAGCAGCACCAGGGTGAAGATTATTAAGGAGGCGTGACCGGGGAAAGCCGCCGGCGCCGCCAGTCTGCCGGTCTGTAACTGTTCGTTACCAATAATGATTGTAACAAGAGGAGAATAAATGAGGGCAATGTGGAGTCTTTTGGTGGCGGTCGCCCTGCTGGCGCTGCCGGTCCGGGTCTGGGCCGGCAGGCAGAGCAGCGGCACAATCACCATGGAATTCGATCTGTCAGGGCATGATCCGGGTCAAGTGGCGCAGCTCTGGATCCCCTATCCGTTTTCAGACCGGGACCAGCTGGTGACCAAGGTTAAGGTTTCCGGCGATTATGCCGATTCCGCCGTTTACAGCGATCAGGTCTACAGCACGCCCATCCTCTATGCCCGTTGGGACCGGGGGGCCAAGAGCCGCAGGCTGACCTTGTCTTTCCATGTCGTTCGTCAGGAGGTGGTGCGCCGGGATTTTCCCGCCAGGGAACCGGCCTGGGACCCTGCCGATTATGCCCGCTACCTTGGCCCGACCAGCCGCGGACCTATCGACGGCCGGGTGAAGGTGCTGGCCGATCGGATAACCAGGTGGCGGACAACCGTGCTGGGCAAGGCCAAGGCCATCTACGACTGGATCTGCGAAAATATGTACCGCGATCCCAAGACCCGCGGCTGCGGCCCCGGCGATGTCTGTTCACTGCTGGCCAAACCGGGCGGAAAATGTACGGACATTCATTCCGTTTTTGTCGCCCTCTGCCGGGCCGCCGGCGTTCCGGCCCGGGAGATTTTCGGCATCCGCCTGGGAAAAAAGGCGCAGGTGGACATTACCAGGTCACAGCACTGCTGGGCCGAATTTTATCTGCCGGGATACGGCTGGGTGCCGGTGGACCCGGCAGACGTCCTCAAGATGATGCTCAAGGAGAAACTGAAGCTTGGCGACGCCCGGACCAAGGCCTATCGTAAGTATTTCTGGGGCGCCTGGGACCCGTACCGGGTGAAGCTCGCCGTGGGCCGCGACCTGGTGTTGAATCCGCCGCAACACGGAGCGCCCCTGAACACCTTCGGTTATCCCTATGCCCAGATCGGCACCAAGACTCTTGATTGGCTCGATCCGGCTACCTTCAAGTATAAATTTACTTATCGTCAATAAAAAATCCGAATCGCACAAAAAGAGAAAAGGCGCCCACTTCTGGACGCCTTTTTTTCGGCCGCAGTCTGAAATTCGGTCCGGCCATGTTGGTCAGAGGCTGATGACCGTTGCCTCACAGGAAATGTTAATCAGTTCGGCGGCCGTCGCCATCCTTGCCCCTTCAATCAAATCTTCCTCTGTAATTTTTCTGGCCTTGGCGCAGGGAGTGCATGCCAGGATCGGCACCTCGTGGGCCTGCAAATACGTCATCAGGTCGTCGGCCACGTCACCGGTGGCGGCGTGCAAGTAATCGAGCAGTCCCTCCTTGGCCAGGTAAACGGCTTCGTCCAACAGAAACAGGGTGACGTTTTTCCCTTCCTTGTGGGCTACCGTGGCCAGGTGGATGGCCCGCGTTGCCCGGTTGGGATTGTCGGTGCCGCAGGACGCAACGATCACGACATTGTTGTTCATTCCGAGACCTCCTTCTTTGGTTGAATTCTAAATGATTATAAGGTGATAAGTTTTTCTGTGCATATGTTCACAATAATCAGCCCCTTTCTCCATGTCAATGCCGCAAAATTTTTTCCGGTTACCGGCAATTCTCCGGGAAAACGGCTGCCGGCCGGGGCCGGGATAAAAGAAGAGTTTACGGGAGCACCATTTCATCGTAAATTAGCCGGTACCCGTTCGGAAACGAGTATGGCACCAAGGAAGGCCGGCT
>JAADIK010000151.1:0-1949 GCA_013151365.1 Deltaproteobacteria bacterium | reverse complement strand
AATAACAAAAAATAACAAAATGCCGAAACGCTGTTTGCGGCTTTCGGCTCATGGGACAATGTAGAATTATGTGCGGAATTTGCGGATTCAACTGGTGCGACCAGGAGCTTGCCCAACGGATGGCCGGGCAGCTGGCGCATCGCGGCCCGGACCAGGACGGGTTCTACGCCGGCGAGGGGATGACCCTGGCCCATCGGCGGCTGTCGATTATAGACTTGAGCGAAAACGGCCGCCAACCCATGTTCAACGAGGAAAAGACGATCAGCCTGGTGGTGAATGGCGAGATATATAATTTCCGGGAACTGCGGGCCGATCTGGAGGAAAGAGGGCACCGCTTTGCCAGCAACTCGGATTCCGAAGTTATTCTGCATGCCTATGAAGAGTGGGGCCTGGATTCCATCAGCCGGCTCCGCGGGATGTTTGCCTATGCGCTCTATGACGAGCGTGAGCGGGCCGGGAAACTGCTGCTGGTCAGGGACCGGATCGGTATTAAACCCCTTTATTACTATTACAAGGACGGCCGTCTGCTTTTTGCCTCGGAGATCAAGGCAATTCTCCAGGACCCGCAGGTGGAGCGCCGTTTGAACCACCAGGCCCTGTACGACTATCTCGGCTTTGAATTCGTGCCCGCCCCGGAAACCATGTTTCAGGATATCTATAAATTGCCGGCGGGCCACCATCTGGTATTTCAGGATCAACAGATCCGGGTTCAACAGTACTGGGACCTCAAATTTCATCCCGGCCGCCTGAAGCTCACCTTTGCCGAGGCCGTGGAACGGCAGAAAGAGCTGCTGGACGAGGCGGTGAAGAGCCACCTGGTCAGCGACGTGCCGCTCGGGGTCTTTCTTTCGGGCGGCCTCGATTCGAGCTGTATAGTGGCGTTGATGCGCCGACACATTACCGGTCCGCTCAAGACCTTTACCATCGGCTATCGTGACAAGACGTTCAGCGAGCTGGAATATGCCGAGATCGTTGCCCGGCATTGTGAAACCGAGCACCAGGTGCTCATGATCGACGACCTGAAGCAGGAGTATGTGGAAAAGACCCTATGGCATCTCGACGAACCGATGACCGATCTTTCCACGGTGCCGCTCTACCTGCTTTGCAAGCAGGCCCGGGAGCAGGTGACGGTGTGTTTGTCCGGGGAAGGCGCGGACGAAAGTTATGCCGGGTATGACCGTTTCAAGGCCAGCCGTCTGAATAACTGGTTTCGGCTCATGCCCGGCCCGGTCCGTAAAGAGGTGATCGGCCGCCTGGTTGCCATGTTGCCTGATCAGGCCCAGAAAAAGGGCGCCGTCAATATGCTCAAGCGTTTCGTCGAGGGGGCCAATCTTGATCCGGCCGGCGCCCACCTGCGCTGGCAGTATTTCTTGACGAATTCGCTGGCAAAACATCTGTTCAGCGGTAATTTTACAGAACATATCACTCAGGACCCGTTTCGACGCGTACGTGAGTACGACGCCCGCTGTGACGCCGGCAACGACCGGGTCAACCGGGAGATTTACCTGGACATGCGTTTCATGATGCCGGATTCGGTCTTGATGAAGGTCGACCGGATGTCCATGGCCAGCGCCCTGGAGATCCGGGTGCCGCTCCTGGATCATGTCCTGGTGGAGTTTATCGCCTCTCTGCCGGGAGACTGGAAACTGAAGGGGATGACGACGAAGTATGTCTTCCGG
The DNA here is from genome assembly GCA_013151365.1 of Deltaproteobacteria bacterium. Lineage (GTDB taxonomy): Bacteria > Desulfobacterota > Desulfobulbia > Desulfobulbales > Desulfobulbaceae > BMS3Abin13. Next base: position 270 of record JAADIK010000151.1, on the reverse strand, counting down.
GAGGCCCTGAAAGGACTCTTGCCCGACTCGGTGGTGCACCGGGGCAAGCAGGGTTACAGCCTGCCGGTGAAACACCTGTTGCGCGGCGAGTTGAAGGGGTACATGGTTACCTTGCTCAACGATTCCGCGGTGATCAGGGAAAATATGGATATTCGCTATGTAAACCGGCTGATTGAGGAACATTGTAGCATGAAGCAGAATCACAATCATGTGCTCTGGGCCCTGATGAACGTGGCAATATGGCATAACCGTTTTTTTAGCTGAGTCGCT
>JAADIK010000039.1 GCA_013151365.1 Deltaproteobacteria bacterium | reverse complement strand
CGAGGTTGATTATCCTGGTGTGATATCAACGAGTTGCCAACGCAGCAGATGCGCCGTTATCGGGCGCCCCGCAGGGCGGCGCGGTGAAAACTATAAAATGCCTTTATTTAACAATAATACAATAAATTCCACATATTGTATAAAATGTCACCTCAAGCCGTCACGGATTCAGGTAATAGCCTACAGCCTAAACAACCTACTGGTTACATAAATAAAACATGATCAGTTTTCTTGTTTTTTATGACAAGGAGTAAGGCACTGATCCTTCCGGCAGGATTTTATAAGACAACAAATAAAAAAAGGCCGTTGCTCTTTGCAGAGCAACGGCCTTTTGTCATGGTAACAAGATCAGCCGGCAGAACCGGAGTTTTCCGGCAACCGTCTTATTTTTTCTTATGACAGCCACGGCAAGAGGTGGGGCCGGCTTTAACGCCCTTGGCCTTATCTGCCCGGTGACACTTCTGGCATTGTTTCATGACTTCTTTCTTCTTCAGGGTCTTTTTGGCGATGAGGTCCTCAATGGCTCCTTTTTTCATAGGAAACATCTTATGACATAACTTGCAGTTTTTTAATTTATCTTGATGGAGTTTGTGAGGAAAGTGTATGTCGCCGAAATGGCCGCCGTTCAAGACAATGTTTGCGGAGCCGGCGGCGAATGCGGCACCGGTAAAGGTCAATGACAAAATAAAAATTCCCACGATAACTGCTTTCTTGTACATAACTCTCTCCTTATTTTTTCATTATTAAATGAATCGGAATTCATTAAACCTGGTGAATTTTTATTCATTTGCAAAGCGTTTGTCAATAGCTAAGGAAATTTTTTTATAGCAGGTGATGATAAGCAATCGCTTTTCTCAAGACCCCGGAAACTACGAAAGTCAGGGTCAGACCCGGTGTGCGCTATATCCTGCGCCGCCCCGCGGTCCGCAAGGTAACGGCTTCATTTAACCAATCAATCCCCGGACGGTCGCGGCAATAGATTCAGGATCCATCCCCTGCTGTTTATACAGCTCCGCCGGCTTTCCCGAGCCCCCGTATTGCCGGACCCCGAGTCTTTGCATCTTCACCGCCGCACCTTCTTCGACCAGGACGACCGCCGCACTAGCCCCGAGACCGGTTTCCACGTTGTGATCTTCAACGGTCAGGATCGGCCCGATTCCGGCCGCCTCAACCAGGCTGTCCCGATCAAGCGGCACCAGAGAGGCCATGTTCAGAACCCCGACCGACACCCCCTGGTCCTTGAGTATTTTCCAGGCATCGACGACAGCGGGGACCAGCGCCCCGTAGGTAATTATCGTCGCGGCCGAACCCCGGCGCAGCCAATCGGCCCGGCCGGGGGTGAAAGTATAATCCGGACCAAAGAAGACCTCGCCATTTTCATCGGTAATCACCGGGGTCTTGGAGCGGCCCATACCGACGAAATGGTTACCCGGCTGGGTGGCGACATAGCGGACAATGCGGTCGGTCTGGTTCGGATCGGCCGGCATGAAAACGGAAAAACGGAACAGATTCTTGAGCAGCCCCAGGTAATCGATACACTGATGAGTCGGACCGTCCTCGCCCACATCAAGGCCGACATGGGTGGCGACAATCTTCAGATTCGTATGATTGAAATCAGAGATCCGGTTCTGATTATAGGTCTCTGAAACGGCAAAAACACCGAAGGTGGAGAAAAAGACGGCCAACCCCTCACAACTGAGCGCCCCGGACATGGAGGCCGCGTGATGCTCCTGGATTCCCGCCTCGAAATAGCCTTCAGGGGAATGCTTGTGAAAGGCGCCCATCTTGACCGAACCTTCGAGATCGCACGACACCCCGATAACCTTCGGCGCCTCACCCTGGACATTATTGGCTTCCGCCAGGCCCAGCAGAGCATTCCCATAGGCGGAACGGTTGTCGGTCATGGTCTCGGCGTCATAGAGAATCGGTTTCCCCGGATCGATCCGGGGATAATACGAAACAGGCTCCATGATGGTAGCCGTTCCGACCGGCTGCCGGCGCTTTTCCTGCCAGGCGGCGAAATCATCCTCCACGCCCAGCTCGGCCAAGGCGGCGGCAAGTTGCTCGGGCTTCAACGGCGAGCCGTGGTATTTGGCCTGGTTTTCCATAAATGAAATGCCCTTGCTCATGATGGTGCGGGCAACGATCACGGTGGGCACGCCGCTGGTGTTCTGGTAGGCGGCCGACAGGGCCTGAAATATGCTGTTGTAATCGTGACCGTCTTCCAGGTATTTGACGGTCCAGCCCAGGCTGGCATAGAGGCCACGGATGGACTGCGGCATGATATATTCGGTACTGCCGCAAATCTGCAGATGATTGCGGTCAATCATGACCGTCAGGTTGTCAAGTTTATACTTGTGGGCAAAACGGATCGCCTCGATAATCTGGCCCTTCTGGTGCTCACCGTCACCCATGAAGCAGATGACCCGGTTGTCCATCTTCCGGATCTTGAAGGTCAGGGCCATGCCCACGGCCGCGGCCAAGCCCTGGCCGAGATTACCGGTGTCCCATTCGACTCCCGGCACGATTTTCTCCACATGTCCCGGAAAACCGGAACCGGTCCGCCTGAAACCACTGAGAAAATCATCTTCGGTAAAATATCCGTACTCGGCAAGGGTGCTGTACACCCCGGGCGAAATATGGCCGATGCTGACCACGACCCGGTCACGGTCGGCCAGCCGCGGTTTTTGCGGATCATGCTTGATCAAACCATAGGTGACCAGTAACATATCGAGAGTAGACAGGGAGCCGCCCGGATGACCGGAAGCGGCCAGCGCCGTCGACAAAAGAATCCGGCGGGCGCATCGTTTTCGCATATCCTGCAGCGTTCTGATTTCTTCACTGGTCAGCTGCTCTTTTTTCATATCCAGTTGCGGCGGCATAACAGGCTCCGTTCGATTTTTTCCGCTTCTTCGTTTCGGCAAAGATTGAAGCGTTTTTTAGAGGCCAAAAGGTGGAATAAATGTCAAAATCGTTATAATACAATGTCCCAGAAACACAACATGAAAAAACAGGAAATACCCGGTGAAAAACGGAACGGCGCCCCCATGACGATCGGTCCGTTTTCCCTGCAATCTCCCTTTATTC
>JAADIK010000015.1 GCA_013151365.1 Deltaproteobacteria bacterium | reverse complement strand
TACGGCCCAGCACCCGGTCGTCGTAGGCAACGGTCCCGCTTTGTCTCGGGACCTTGAACCGCACCACGAAGGGCAGTCCCTGTTGCTCTTTTGCCGCAATTTGCTCAGGGGTCAGCTCCCGGCAGGTGCCGCCATAACGGATATCCTGTTTGGCGGCCAGCAGGGCCTGGCGTTTCCGGTCCAGGTCTTCTTTGGTGCAGAAACATTTGTAGGCATGGCCGGATTGCAGCAGCCGCTCGGCCGCGGCCAGGTGGTCGGCGGCGAAGTCGGTTTGAAAGTACGGTCCTTCATCCCAGTCCAGGCCGAGCCAGGTCAGGCCGTCCAGGATGCCGTCAATAGACTCCCTGGTTGATCGTTCGGCATCGGTGTCCTCGATGCGCAGGATGAGTTTGCCGCCGGTTTTCCTGGCATAGAGCCAGTTCATGAGCGCCGTGCGGGCGCCGCCGATATGGAGGTAGCCGGTAGGGCTCGGGGGAAAGCGAACGCGAACTTCAGTCATGGAAACTCCTTGTCCTTTTTAAAGTCGGGGGGAGATAAAAAACCGCCCGGCATTCATGGGCGGTACGCGGAAAACGAGATCTTTATATCGTGCCGGCGTGGATTCTTCAAGGGGAAGCTTGCCGTTCCCCCGACTCTCTGGTTTTTACCTGAATCCGTGAGCGTTTGCATGGGGCATCCCCTCAAACCGTCACGGGTTCAGGTTTTATACATTAAGACAACGGTGAACGGTACTTTCCTGTTGTCGTGAAAACTGTTTGACGTTATAGTTCCTTTTTCCTGATTAAAATGCAACGAGTATATGATATTATAACCAGGTTTCAAGAGGAGAATGATGAAGGTACTGATCAGTGACAATCTGGCCCCCATAGGAGAAAAGATTCTCAGGGAGGCCGGGATTGAGGTGGACGTAAAGACCGGCCTGCCGCCCGAGGAACTCAAGGCCATTATCCCGGCATACGACGGCCTGGTGATTCGGAGCGCCACCAAGGTTCGCGAAGATATCATTGAAGCGGCGACCGGACTCAAGGTGATCGGCCGGGCGGGAATCGGTCTGGACAATGTCGATATCCCGGCGGCCAGCCAGAAGGGGATCGTGGTGATGAATGCGCCGGACGGCAATGCAACCACGGCCGCCGAGCATGCCATTGCCATGATGATGTCCCTGGCCCGCAATATCCCGCAGGCAACGGCCTCCATGAAGGCCGGCAAGTGGGAGAAGAAGAGTTTCATGGGCCGCGAGGTGAGCGGCAAGACCCTGGGGATTGTCGGTGTCGGCCGTATCGGTTCCATCGTGGCCAACCGGGCCCAGGGCCTGCACATGAAGGTCATCGCCTTTGATCCGCACATGCCTGCCGACCTGGTGGAGAGGATCGGGGTCGAGCTGGTGGACCTGGCGGAGCTGGCCCGGCGGGCCGATTTTATCTCCGTGCACACGCCGTTGACCAAGGAAACGCATCATCTGCTCTCCAGGGAATTTTTCGCCAACACGAAAAACGACGCCATGTTCGTCGACTGCGCCCGCGGCGGGGTGGTTGACGAAGAGGCCCTGTACGAGGCCCTCGATACGGGCAAGATTGCGGGTGCCGCCCTGGATGTCTTTGAAAAAGAGCCCACCTCGCTTGAGGAGACACCGCTCCTGGGCCAGCCGCATTTTATCTGTACCCCCCATCTCGGCGCGTCGACCAGCGAGGCCCAGGAAAACGTGGCCTCGGCAATCGCCGAGCAGATGGCCGACTACCTGCTCAAGGGCGTGGTCCGCAATGCCGTCAACGTGCCTTCCGTCAGCGACGAGGTGCTGGCTTCAATCGGTCCGTACATACGGCTGGGCGAGATGCTCGGTTCGCTGCACATGCAGATCGCCAAGGGCGGTGTGGAAGAGGTCAATCTTGAATTCAACGGCGACCTGGCCGATCAGGATGTCGGGCCGGTGACGGTGGCCTTTTTAAAGGGTCTCTTTACGCCGATTCTCCAGGACGCGGTGAATTTCGTCAACGCTCCGCTTATCGCCGAGGAGCGCGGTATCCGGATCGTGGAATCAAAAAGCCGGCAGACGGCCGATTTTACCAATTTGTTACGGGTAACGGTCAAGACCACCGATGGTGAGAACATGCTGGCCGGCACGGTGTTCGGCAAGAAAGAGCCGCGCCTCGTCCGGCTTAACTCTTTCCGCCTGGAAGCGCTACCCGCCGGCCCCATGCTGCTGGTCTACAACCGCGACGTTCCCGGGGTGATCGGTCTCCTGGGCACCACTCTCGGGGCCGCCGGGGTCAACATCGCCAGCATGACCGTCGGCCGGGAAGAGGAGTCCAGTCAGAATGTTATTCTGCTCAACACGACCCCCCGGATCTCCAAGGACCTGCTGATTAAGGTCCGGGAACTGTCTTCCATCGACGATGCCATGGTTCTCGAGCTGCCGCCGTATTGTTGATTGGACGGGGCGACGCGACAGGACTTATTATATCTGTGATTAAAGGTTAAAGATAAAAAAAGCAGCCGTTATGAGCGAAGAAAAGCAGAATTGTAAACCGTGCCCGGATGGTCATGTCCGCAATAAGGCCGGGAAATGCGTGATGCCCGACGTGACCTTTGCCGGGCTGGTCCTGTCGTTGAATACCACGGCGCTCCTGCATCTGGGCGAACTGGCTCATCCGGAAACAGGGGAAAAAACCGTTGCTCTCGAACTGGCCAGAAGCGCCATCGACACGCTCACCCTTCTGCAGAAAAAGACCCGGGGCAACCTGGACCGCGAAGAAGATGAACTGCTGACCAGGGTCCTGTATGAACTGAAAATACGTTTTGTTAAAGTTGCGGACAAGTCGAGCTGAGAGTCCGGCCGGGGCGGGATGAGCACGACCGCTGTCGATGAGCTCCGGCTGACGGCTCCGGCCAAGATCAACCTGTATCTGCAGGTGACGGGCCGGCGGCCGGACGGCTATCATCTTTTGGCGACCCTGATGCAGAAGATCGGCCTGTTCGATCGGCTCGTTCTGCAACGGGGCGCGGCCGGAATCAGTCTCTCGTGCCCGGACAGCGGTCTGCCCGAGGACGAGGGCAATATCGTTTACCGGGCCGCCCGGCTTTTCCTGGCAACCATGGCCGAACGCGCGGCCGGGTCCTTGCCCGGCGTCAAGATCACCCTCTATAAATCCATTCCCGTCGCCGCCGGGCTTGGCGGCGGTTCAAGCGATGCCGCCGCCGTGCTGTGCGGTCTGGACAAATTGTTCGGCACCCGCTGCCCGGTCAGGGAGCTGCTGGCCATGGGCGTGTCTCTCGGCGCCGATGTCCCGCTGTTCGTGGTCGACTGGCCCGTTGCCTGGGCGACCGGGATCGGCGACCGGCTGCAACCGGCGGCCGCCCTGGCCGATGTTGATATTCTGCTCGTGAATCCCGGATTTTCCGTGTCAACTTCATGGGTCTATGAGAGATTTGCATTGACAGCGGCGGAAAATATTTTTAACCTGTCTAATTTGCAAAAAGGTAATGCCGGTGCAGGAGAGGGTCATGAGTTCACGCAGCGGCCGATCAGGCCGGATGAACTGCGCAATGATCTGGAACGGGTCACGGCGGACCGTTATGCAGAGATCGGGATCCTGAAAGAAAGGCTGCTGAAGGGCGGAGCCGCGGCAGCGCTTATGTCCGGCAGCGGTCCCTCGGTTTTCGGACTTTTTCCGAAAAAGGGGGGCAGCGGACAGGCCGAAGCCTGCTTTCGGGACCTGGCAAGGGACTACGACAATACATTTCTTGTCCCGCCCCTGCAGCAGGCATATGACATCGAACTCCCGGAATGGGGCGTCGTCAAGTGGTAAGACACAAGATTTTGATTCTTGCATTCGCAGGTTCGAATCCTGCCGCCCCAGCCATTTGTTGATGACAAGGCATGAGAGATGGACAGAGAATTATGAAAATTTTTTCCGGTAATGCCAACAGAAGGATGGCAGAGGAAATCTGCAGTTACCTCAACGTACCGCTGGCCGCCGCCGAGGTGAAAAAGTTCAGCGACGGTGAAACTTCGGTCGATATCGGTGAAAATGTCCGGGGGCAGGATGTATTCGTCATTCAGCCGACCTGTCCGCCGGTAAACGATCATCTGATGGAGCTGATCATCATCGTCGATGCCCTGCGTCGTGCCTCGGCCCGCCGGATTACCGCCGTAATGCCGTATTACGGCTATGGCCGCCAGGACAGAAAGGTCCGGCCCCGGGTGCCGATTACCGCCAAGGTCGTGGCCGAAATGCTCATGGCGGTCGGTACCCGCCGGGTTTTGTGCATGGACCTCCATGCCGGGCAGATCCAGGGCTTTTTTAATATACCGGTCGATCATCTCTACGCGGCCCCGGTGCTGCTCAAGTATATGCGGAAAACCTTTGCGGAAGATGTAATCATGGTTTCTCCCGATGCCGGCGGGGTTGAGCGGACCAGGGCCTTTGCCAAGCGTCTCAACGCCGGCCTGGCCATTATCGACAAGCGGCGGGAACGGGCCAATGAGTGCCAGGCCATGCATGTCATCGGTGACGTTGCCGGCAAAACGGTTGTCCTGCTTGATGACATGGTCGATACGGCCGGGACCCTGTGCGGGGCTGCCGCCAAGTTAAAAGAAAGGGGGGCCAAAGAGGTGCATGCCTGTTGTTCCCATCCGGTACTTTCCGGACCGGCCATTGAACGACTGGACAAATCCTGTATCAAGTCGCTGGTCGTCACCAATTCCATTCCGTTGAATGAAAAGGCGGGGAAGTGCAAAAAAATAAAGGTGCTTTCGGTTTCGGAACTGCTTGGCGAGGCCATCCACCGGATAAATTCCGAGGATTCCGTCAGTTATCTTTTTGTCTGAAATCGATCACTACGAATAAAATATTTTTGAGCTTTATTGAAAGGGAAGGAGGTTTTCCATGTTAAAGATAGATGTTGCGGCGACAGTCCGTACGGTTTTCGGCAAAGGCGCGGCCCGACGTTTAAGAATGGACGAACAGACTCCGGCTGTTTTGTACGCCGGCGGCTCGGATGCCCTGTCTCTTCAGGTTGACGCCCTGGCGCTCCATAGGAATCTGTTTGCCATCCATGGCCGCAATGCCGTTGTTTCGCTGAACATTGACGGCGATGTCAAGGGGACGCGCCACGTGCTCGTCAAGGAAATTCAAAAAAATCCGGTGACGGAGCAGTTGATTCATGTTGATTTCCTCGAAATACCATTGGATCAACCACGGGAATTTACCGTGCCGATCCAGTATCTCGGCAAGGCCCGGGGAGTTGACAAGGGCGGTCTCCTGCAGGTCTTCAGGTCCAGCGTGCAGCTGCGCGGCTGTCCCCTCGATATTCCCGATACCCTTGAGGTGGATATCACCGAGTTGGACCAGGGCCAGGCCGGTTTGACCTGCGATGACCTGAATATTCCGGGTAATGTCGAATTGCTCGATAAGCGTGAAACAGTTTGTGTGGCGGTTGCTTAGGCGGCGCGTACAGATAAGTTGGGAATCGCCGTGGTCCGGAACCGTATGCCGGGCGCGGTGTGAGCGGGCAGGGGAGCCCCCGTACCTGCTCGATCCGAGCCGGAATGTAACAGAATGAGATGATATTATGAGTCAGGAAGATGAAATTCGATTCCTGCCCTACGAAGAGGCAGTAAAGATAGTGGCCGCCATTCAGGAAGAAGAGGATGTGCGCCGGCCCGATCATCGTATTCTCACCGTATATAACCACGATGACAAGGAAATATGCTGGTTCGATTTTGACGAAGTGATCGCGGCGGCAGCCGCGAAAGACAAGTCTGAAGAAAAGGAGGCCGTCTCCAATTATATCCTCCGCCATTTGCCGGACTGGGCTCTGGATATCTAGCTTTCCATAAACCCTTCACTGCCGTTGGCGGACCCGGACGGGTAAACCTGTCCGGCGAGGATGTCTAAACCACACCGTCCGGCATAGGGGGTACGGCCTCTCCTCCCAGGAGATAGCCGCCATCAAGGCGGATGACACTGCCGGTCATGAAATCCGCGTCACGGACGAGGAACATGACTGCCCCCGCCACTTCTTCCGGGGTCCCGGTACGGCCGAGCAGGGTGTGCGCCAGTAGTTCTTTTCTGTCTTTTTCCGCCAGGGTTTTCCAGCCGCGTGTTTGCCGGCCGTGCCGCGTATCGATCAGGCCGAGCATGATTTCATTGACCCGGATGGTCGGGGCGCCGATTCGCGCCCAGGTCTCGGTCAGCGAAGAAACTCCGCGGTTGGCGGCGGCGTAGCCGTCATTGAAGATGAGACCGGCCGGCCCGGAGCGGCCGACGGCGCCGGCAATGGATGAAATATTGACGACCGCCGCCTGGTCCGCCTTTTGCAAAAGAGGCAGGCAGTGTTCGAAGACCAGCCACTTCGCGTGCAGGGTTGTTTCCATCTCCATCTGCCACTGCCCCCGGTTGACTTCCCGCTCATAGGAACCGTGGACGACCGGCATGCCGCCGCGCTCGATGTTGTTGACCAGGATATGCAGGCCGCCGAATTCCCGGGCGATACGTGCAACCATCTCCCGGACCTGGCGGGAATCGCGCAGGTCCGTTTCAAGCATCAGGTGGCCGGCCTCCTGGCGGCTGAATTCTTGCCGCATGGCCTCCGAATCTTCGGGCCAGTCAAACCAGGGCAGGGCGAGCCGGACGCCGTGGGCGGCCAGTTCCCTGGCAACGGCCAGGCCGATCCCGCGGGTCGCGCCCAGGACCAGGGCGCATTTATTTTCGATCTTCATATTGCCTCTCCCGAGATGTTGCGATAGAGTGGGGTCCGCACTTTACCCTGAATCCGTCACGGATTCAGCAATACGGCAAAACTACCCTATTTTCACCGGCGGAACAATGAAACGCGACATTCGCTATTTTCTTTTTTTTCTCTGCTGCTTCCCGCTGATCACGGCCGCCCTTTCGGGATGCGGGCCGCTCGGCCGGACAGGCTCCGGGCTGTCTTCCTCGTCCTCCTGTATCTCCAGGGGCTGGCCGCATGACCGGAGTGATCTGAAACCTGATCCGAGCCTGGACTTCGGCACCCTCGATAACGGTTTTCGTTTTGTCATCATGAAAAATAAAGAGCCGAGAAACCGGGTCGCCCTCTATCTCGATGTCCAGGCGGGGTCACTTGCCGAGACGGAATCGCAGCGCGGCCTGGCCCATTTTCTCGAACATATGGTGTTCAACGGCTCCACCCATTTTCCGCCCGGCACCCTGATCAAATATCTGCAGTCCATCGGCATGAGTTTCGGCGCCGACACCAATGCCCATACTTCATTCAACGAGACGGTCTATAACCTTTTGCTGCCCAGCGGGGGGCGCCGGGACCTGGGCCGCGGCCTGCTGGTCATGGCTGATTATGCCCGCGGCGCCTTGCTGCTGAAACGCGAGATCGACCGGGAACGCGGGGTCATCCTGGCGGAAAAGCGGACCCGTGATTCAGCCGGGTATCGTCTGTACAAAAAACGGTTGCAGTTGTCCCTGGCCGGCACCAGGGCGGCCCGGCGTTTGCCGATCGGCACGGAAAAAACGATCAAGGGCGCGGATTCGGCCTTGCTGCGGGAATTTTATGATACCTGGTATCGGCCGGACAACATGATCCTGGTGGTTGTCGGTGATGTCAACGTCGTGCAGGCGCGAAAGATGATCACCGAGCGTTTCGGCCGTCTGGCCAAGGCCGGTCCCGAACCTGCATGTAAAGACTTCGGCCGCCTGACGCTCCGGGGGACCAAGGTGTTGTACATGCACGATGCGGATCTCGGCTACACGGAACTCTCCATTAGCACCCACTGGAATACCCGGCCCCGGCCTGATACGCTGGCCTGGGAGACGAAGCAGTTACGCGATTATATTGCCGCCTCTATTATGAACAACCGCCTCAAGCAGCTGGTCAGCCGGCCGGCAGGTCCGTTAACCGAGGCGGGCTTTTATTCCGGCATTTTTTTGCAGCGCGTAGGCTATACGAGCCTGTCGGCCAGGACCAAGGCGGGCAGTTGGCGGCAGGGTTTCAAGCTCCTGAATTACACCCTGCGTCAGGCCCTGGAGTTGGGCTTTTCCGACCAGGAACTGGCCCGGGCGAAAAAAGAACTGCGGGCGGCCCTGAAAAAACAGGTAGAGACCAAGGCCGGCAGAAACAGCGGCCAGCTCGCCTCGCAGATTGTCGGCAAGCTGAACAACAACGAGGTCATCCTGTCGCCGGAACAGGAGCTGGCAATCTATGGGCCGCTCCTGAAAAAGATGACGTTGGCCGAGGTGAACAGTGCCTTTCGCTCCGCCTGGCACCATGACAACCGGCTGCTCCAGGTGGCGGGCACGGTTGCAATCAGGAAGCCGGGCAAGACGCCTGAAGAGGTGATCCGGAGTCTTTTCAAGCACTCTGCCGAAACAGCCCTGAAACCCTGGGCCGGTGAGGCGCAGGTCGCTTTTCCGTATCTGCCCGTGTCCCCTGCGCCGGCGCGGATTGTCAAGAAAGAAAAACTGGCCGGCATCGGCGCCCTCAGGGTTGTTTTTGCCGGCGGCGCCATTCTTAATGTCAAAAAAACATCGTTTAAACCCAACGAGGTGCTGGTCTCCGTACACTTCGGTAACGGCCGCCTCGGCGAACCGAGTCCGGGGCTTGGCATCCTGGCCGAGTCCGTGGTCCGGCAGAGCGGTTTCGGCCGGCTGACCAAGGACGAGCTGGACGAAGCGCTGGCCGGCCATAGCGTCCAGGTCGCCTTCCGGGCAGGATCGGCAAGCTTTGCCCTGAACGGCCGGGGGCTGAGCAGTGAGTTCGAGCTCATTCTGCAGCTCATGCAGACCCAGCTGCTCGATCCCGCCTTCCGGCCCGAGGCCTACCGGCTCAGCATGGCACGATTCGGCCAGATGTACAAACAGATGCGGGGTTCTGTCGACGGGATGATGGGGCTGGTGGGGGAACGGTTCCTGGCCGGCGGTAATCCGTTCTACGGCATGCCGCCGAAAAAACAATTCATGGGACTGAAGCTGGAGCAGATCCGTCACTGGCTGGCCCCCGTGTTTCGCGGCGCGCCGCTGGAGATATCGGTGGTGGGTGACATCGACCCCGGGCGGGTGATCGAGTTGACCGGCAGGTATCTCGGCACCCTGCACCGGCCGCTTGTAGTCCGGCAGCCGGGGCAGTCCCTGACCTTTCCTGCGGGAAAAGTCCTGGAGCGCCGGGTCGCTACTCAAATCAACAAGGCCCTGGTCGTCGTGGCCTGGCCCACTGCCGATTTCTGGGATATCTCCCGGACCAGGAGGCTCAATGTCCTGGCCGCGGTTTTCGCCGACCGGCTGCGCCGCGAGATCAGGGAAAAGATGGGGGCCACCTATTCGCCGGTCGTCTATAACAACTCCAGCCGGATCGCCCGGGGGTACGGGGTCATGAGGGCCATGCTGACCGTTGCTCCGCAACGGGCCCGGGCCATAGCGCAAAAGGTAAGGGGAGTGGGTGCCCGGCTGGCCCGGAAGGGGCTGGGCCCGGCTGAACTGAAAAGAGCCGTGAAGCCGATCCTGACTTCGATCAAGGACATCATGAGAACCAACCGCTACTGGCTGGAATCGGTACTGGTTCTCTCCAGCCGGCATCCGGAGCAGCTCAAATGGCCGCTTTCCATCCGGCGTGATTTCGCCTCGATTACCGCCCCGCAGATTTCCGCCCTTGCGGCCCGTTATCTCGGGAAGTCCGCGGCGGCCGAGATTATTTTCCAGCCGGCCGTGAAGAAGAAACAGGAGCGGCCTGCCGTCTCGAAACCGGGCCGCAGAAAACGCTGAATCATGAGGGCAGGGCAGGGGCACAGGGTGCCGCAGGTTCGCGCAGAGTAAAAAAAATTTAAGCGATCGTGCGAAGATGTGGTGCCCGTGACCGCTTAAGGGTTAGCCCACCAGCCATAGGGCGATATCCTCGGCCTGCTGCAAGGCCCGGTCCGATACCCCGCCGAATATTCCCTTGTCTTCGCTTCTTGGCCGCCGGCCGATGACGATAGTGCCGCATTTATGTTTCCGGGCCTGCCGCAGCAGGTCGCGGCTGGCCTCCAGGTCCGTCTGTATCGGTAATTCGAAAATCCGTTCCCTCTCTATTCCGTTGTCGAGCAGGACTTGGGTATGGGCATGATAGAGACGGGTGTCCAGGTCGATATGCTGATCGCACCAGTCTTTGCCCCACTGGTCATAAAAATCCTCCACCTTCATTTTTGCTTTGTCCCCGAACAGAACGCTTGAGTGGTAGAGATGAATTCTGGACCCCGGCTCGTTTTTGATGATATAGCCCAGGTGGTCGGCGGCCATGAGCGAGTGCGGCTTACATTGAACGGCCAGGAGGAAATGGACCGAGGTAATCGCGCCGTCAATGATCCAGAGCGGCACATCGTGGCATTTTTCCACCAGGTAGGAGGAGACGCTGCCGAAAAACATCTCGCCGACCTTGCCGATTCCCCGGCGGCCGATCAGCAGCCCGTCATAGGTTCCCCGGTTGGCCTCCGCGTGGATGGCGGTCGCGATAGAGGCGGATGTAATTTTCGCCTGGAATGTTATATTGTTCTCGTTGAAGCCGTTGCGGACCAGCCTGGCCCGGGCATCTTTCAGGTATCTTTCCGCGGTTCTCTTGCGTCGTTCCGTGGCCGGAGAGTGCTGCCGCAACGGGTCGACGTCAAACATCCAGCTTTGGTCTCCTGCCGACGAAGAGATAATGCTCAACAGGTGGACGGAGAGGAATTCATCGTTTTTGAACAGACGGATCAGGTAGTCGAGACTGTTGGAACTGTAAGCGGAACCATCAATGGCAATGAGAATTTTTTTGTCCATAAGCCGACCTCTGGGGAAGGGTGATATTTTTAGTGCCTTACTCCTGAATTCCTATCATAAAAAAAACAAAAAAATTGATCATGTTTTATTTATGTAAATCAGTAGGTTGTTTAGGCTGAAGGCTATTAGCCCCTACCTTAGCAGCCTAACAGCCTAACAGCCTGTAAAAGATACGCTGGAAGTTGATTTGGGTTGTGGGCATCGCCCGCATTAGTTAATGCAAATAAATGATAAATAGAGGCGGAAATTATGTCCACGAAGCAGCATAAAACTACCTATCTTAAAAATTATACACCACCACCGTACCTGGTGACAACCGTTGATCTGCGTTTTGAGCTGGACGAGACCGCCACCCTGGTCCGGTCACGCCTGCAGATGCGGCGGAATAAAGAGGCAAAAGAGAACGGCGGCCGGCTGGAGTTGAACGGCGAGGATGTGCAGCTCAAATCGGTCCGTCTCGACGGCCGTGAACTGACCGCCGGTCAATTTTCCTGCGACGGCGGGATCCTGACAATCCCCCATGTGCCGGAGCGGTTTATCCTGGAAATAGAGACCGTTATCAATCCCGGAGGGAACACCGCCCTGGAGGGTCTGTATCTCTCCGGCGGCAATTTCTGCACCCAGTGCGAGGCCGAGGGGTTTCGCCGCATAACCTGTTTCCCCGACCGGCCCGATGTCATGGCCGAGTTCACGACCACCATTATCGCCGATGCCCGAAAGTATCCGGTGCTGCTGGCCAACGGCAATATGATTGCCGGGGGAGAAATGGAAAACGGCCGTCACTACGCCACCTGGCATGACCCGCATAAAAAACCATGTTATCTCTTTGCCCTGGTCGCCGGGGACCTGGTCCATATCGAGGATCATTTTCGCTGCCGCTCCGGCCGGGACGTGGTGCTGCGCATCTTTGTCGAAAAGCGCAACCGGGACAAGTGCGCGCACGCCATGGCGTCGCTGAAAAAGGCCATGCGCTGGGACGAGGAGGTCTTCGGGCTGGAATATGACCTGGATATCTTCATGATCGTGGCCGTCGATGATTTCAACATGGGGGCTATGGAAAACAAGGGCCTCAACGTCTTCAATTCCAAGTATGTCCTCGCTCGTCCCGAAACCGCGACGGACAACGATTACGAGGGCATTGAAGGCGTCATCGCCCATGAATACTTCCATAACTGGACCGGCGACCGGGTCACCTGCCGGGATTGGTTTCAACTGAGCCTGAAAGAGGGGTTGACCGTATTCCGCGATCAGGAGTTCTCGGCTGACATGACTTCGCGGCCGGTCCAGCGAATTCGTGACGTACAGGTCATCCGTAATTTTCAGTTTCGTGAAGACGCCGGCCCGATGGCGCACCCGGTCCGGCCGGAATCGTATATCGAAATCAATAATTTTTATACCCTGACCGTTTATGACAAGGGGGCCGAGGTGGTTCGAATGCTGCACACCCTGCTGGGCCCGGCCGGGTTCCGCCGGGGCATGGATCTTTATTTCGAACGTCATGACGGCCGGGCCGTCACCTGCGATGATTTCGTCGCGGCCCTGGCCGATGCCAACGGCTTTGAGGCCGGGCAGTTCAAGCTCTGGTACAGCCAGGCCGGCACGCCGGAACTCGAGGTGGATGGCGAATATGACGCCGGGCGGCGGGAGTACCGCCTGACCGTGAGCCAGACGACCCCGCCGACGCCCGGCCAGCAGAAAAAAGAGCCGCTGTTGATCCCGGTCGCCGTCGGCCTGCTGGACAGCCGGGGCCGGGACCTGCCCCTGCGCCTGGCTGGAGATCATGATGATGCGGCGGAGACGACCAAAATCCTGCGTCTGCGGCAGCGGCGGGAAACGTTTGTCCTGCAAGATGTAGCGGAGCGGCCGGTTCTGTCTTTTCTGCGCAATTTTTCCGCCCCGGTCAAGGTCGGGCTTGACCGGCCGGACGAGGAACTGGCCTTTCTCATGACCCACGACCCGGACGCCTTCAATCGCTGGGACGCCGGCCAGCAACTGGTTCTCAAGTACCTGCTGCAACAGATTTCGTTGTTTCGGCAGGGGAAGACGGCGACCGTCCCGGATCTGTTTATATCATCATTTCGCCGGGTCCTGCTGGACGACAAGGCCGATCCCGCCTTTCTGGCCCTGGCCCTCAACCTGCCGCTGGAAAGCTGGATCGGCCAGCAGATGGAGATTGTCGATCCGGTGGCGATTTTCGCCGTCCGCCAGTTGTTCCGCCGGCAGTTGCGCCGGCAACTGCGTGACGACTTGCTGACCGTCTATCATCGGCACGGCGGTCAGGGACCATACCGATACTCGGCCGCGGAGGCGGGACGGCGCAGCCTGAAGAATATCTGTCTCGCCTACCTGCTGGTGCCGGAAGATGACGGCGGCCCGGCCCCTGAACTTCTTGAGCTCGGCCGGAACCAGTACGACGGCAGCGACAACATGACCGATACCATGGCGGCCCTCGGCGCAGTGGTCAATGCGGACCGGGTCGCCGGCGATGAATTGCTGGCGCATTTTTACGAGAAATGGCGGCATGATCCCCTGGTGGTGGACAAATGGTTCAGCCTGCAGGCCACCTGCACCTTGCCCGGCACCCTTGACCGGGTCAGGGAGCTGAGCCGTCATCCCGCCTTTGTCCTGAAAAATCCCAACAAGGTCAGGGCCTTGATCGGCGCCTTCTGCTCCGGCAACCAGGTCGGCTTTCATGCGGCGGCCGGAGAAGGGTACGCCTTTCTCGCCGATTACGTGATCCGGCTTGACCCCATGAACCCGCAGATTGCCGCCCGTCTCCTGACGCCGTTGACGACCTGGCGACGATATGACGAAACGCGCCAGGCCCTGATGCGCAAGGAACTGGAACGAATCATGGCCGTTGACCAGCTGTCGGGCGATGTCGCCGAGGTGGCCGGCAAAAGCCTGGCATAGCCGGTGTTATTTGAGATGTTCGGCCGAAAAAATAATATTTTACTCTGGGCAAAAAGTTGCCAGAAACGTTAAAGTGTTTATCTGTAATATTTTGGTGACGTGCGTGGAAATTCTGCGACGGTGGTCCGAGGAGGGGTTGATTGG
The DNA here is from genome assembly GCA_013151365.1 of Deltaproteobacteria bacterium. Taxonomy (GTDB): domain Bacteria; phylum Desulfobacterota; class Desulfobulbia; order Desulfobulbales; family Desulfobulbaceae; genus BMS3Abin13. The sequence goes on along the minus strand of JAADIK010000015.1, from coordinate 2,976 downwards.
CCGCCATTCTACCCGGTATGGAGGTGAGTATGGATTCGACGAGCAGAAAATTGATGAAAGAGCTGGAAGAGATGCAGCAAACCGGCCGGATGTTGCGCAACATGTCGCTTGCCCGAATGCTGTCGCTGGAGACGGGAAACTGGCAGCCGCCGGTTGATCTCTACGAGGGGAAAAGCGAGTTCTTCGTTTATTTCGACCTGGCCGGGGCGGACCGGGAATCGCTGTCGGTCACCGCCAACGAGCACCAGGTGCGGGTCAGCGGCAGAAAAGAATTGACCGCCCAGAAGGCCATTGCCGGTATTCATCAGTTGGAGATCGAGGTCGGCGCCTTTGAGCGCACGATTCCCCTGCCGGCGGCCGTCCAGGTCGACGGGGTCACCTCCAGTTATAACAATGGGATACTGATTATCACCCTGCCCAAGAAACGGAAAAGAGGCAAGGTCTGCATTACAATTTCGGCCGGAGATAAATAATGGGAACGCAACAGCCAGAACAGGTAAAACGGGTTGATCCCTTGGCCTTGCAGGTTCCGGAAATTTTACCGGTTCTGCCCCTGTACGGTTTTGTCTTCTTCCCCGGCATGGGTTTTCCCCTGCAGGTGGCCAGCGAATCATCCCGGCAGCTGGTTGACGATGCCCTGCTCGCCGACCGGATGATCGCCCTGATCGCGAATCGCGATGAATCCATGCCCCATGGCGAACGGGCCACGGCCGAGGACCTCTTCCGGGTCGGCCTGGTCGGTTATATCCATAAGTTGACCAAGGTCGACGACGGCCATTACCAGGTCCTGGTCAGCGCCACGAAAAAAATAGAGGTAATCGAATATATTGAAAGCGAGCCATATCTGAAGGCCAGGGTGCGGGAAATCCCCATGGAGCGCATCGAGGACAAAAAGATTGACGCCCTGCTTTTCAACATCCGCAACCAGTTCCAGAAACTGGTGAAAATAACCCCCCTGGCCCCGGAAATGGCCATGACGGTCAACTCCCTGGCCGATCCTTTTCATGTGGCCTACCTGGTCGTATCGCAGCTCAACCTGAAGGTGCAGGAGGAGCAGGAGCTGCTCGAAATCCGCCCCCTTGACGAGCTTCTGCACCGGGTGGCCCTGGAGCTCAGCAAACGAATCGAGACGGCGGAGATGAGCAATCAGCTCCAGGAATCCATCAAGAAAGACATGGACCACCGCCAGCGGGAGTTTTTTCTCCGGCAGCAAATGAATGCGATCAGGAAAGAGTTGGGCGAAGGCGATGACGACAAGGTCGAGGTCAACGAACTGCGTAAACGGGTCGAGGAGACGGGACTGAGCAAGGAGGCCCGCGCCGCGCTGGACAAGGAGTTGGTACGCCTGGAACGCATCCCGCCGTCCTCCCCGGAATACACGGTGTCCCGTAATTATATCGACTGGATTCTCGACCTGCCCTGGACGGTGTCGACCACCGACACCCTGGACCTGGACCAGGCCGAAAAAGACCTGGACCGCGACCATTACGGCCTGAAAAAGATCAAGAAGAGGATCCTCGAATTCCTGGCCGTTCGTAAGCTGAAGCAGGATATCCAGGGGCCGATCCTCTGCTTCGTCGGCCCGCCCGGCGTGGGTAAGACCTCGCTCGGCCAGTCCATCGCCCGGACCATGAACCGCAAGTTTGTCCGTATCGCCCTGGGCGGCCTTCGCGACGAGGCCGAAATCAGGGGCCATCGGCGGACCTATATCGGGGCCTTGCCGGGCCGGATCATCCAGAGCTTGAAAAAGGCCGGCGCGAATAATCCTGTTTTCCTGCTTGACGAGATCGACAAGCTGGGGACCGATTTCCGCGGCGATCCCTCGTCCGCGCTTCTCGAAGTCCTGGACCCGGAGCAGAACTCCACCTTTACCGATCATTATATCGATATCGAGTTCGATCTCTCGAAGGTGCTGTTTATCGCCACCGCCAATATGCTGGACACCATCCCCGGCCCGCTCCGGGACCGGATGGAAGTTGTTGAACTGACGGGCTATACGGATTATGAAAAGGTGGTCATCGCCCGGAGACATCTGCTGCCCAAGCAAATTGAGGCCCATGCCCTGACTGAAGATGACCTGGAGGTGACGGACGATGCGATTCGCACCCTGATCCGCTCCTACACCAGGGAAGCCGGCGTGCGTAACCTGGAGCGCGAGCTGGCCGCCATCTGCCGGCGGGTGGCCAGTGAAATCGCCCGGGGGAGGACGGGAAAAGTCGTGGTGGATTCCGAACGCCTCTATGATATCCTCGGGCCGATCAGGTATTTTCCCGAGATCCAGGCCCGTTCCTGGGGGCCGGGCCTGGCGACCGGCCTGGCCTGGACGCCGGTGGGCGGGGTGATTCTCTTTATCGAGACATCGAGCATGAAGGGAAAGGGGGGGCTGACGCTGACCGGCAAGCTCGGCGAGGTCATGAAAGAGTCGGCCACTGCCGCCTTGACCTATATCCGCTCCCATGCCGGGGACCTGGGGATCGACGAGGATCTTTTTTCCCGCATCGACCTGCATGTTCATGTCCCGGAAGGCGCGGTTCCCAAAGACGGGCCGTCGGCTGGCGTGGCCATGATCTGTTCCCTGGTCTCGGTGATGACCGGTCGCACCGTGCGCTCCGACGTGGCCATGACCGGTGAAATAACCCTGCGCGGCGACGTGCTGCCGGTTGGGGGAATCAGTGAAAAAGTTTTGGCGGCGCTCCGGGCCGGGATCAAGGAATTGATCCTGCCGGTGCTCAATGAAAAAGATGTCCTGGAAATTCCCGAGGACGTGCGCAAGGGGGTCGTTTTCCACTATGCGCACACCATCCGCGAGGTCCTTGATATAGCTCTGGAGAAAAAGGTGGACGCATAATGCTGGGCTGGTTCAAAAGAAAAAAACGCAAGAAGAAGGAAGAGGCTGTTGCCGCGGCCGAGGTCGAAGCCGGAGAAGAGGCGGTCAGCCCGGCGGCAGGGACCGGGGACGATCAGGAGGCCGCGCCG
>JAADIK010000128.1 GCA_013151365.1 Deltaproteobacteria bacterium | reverse complement strand
GGAATATCTTCTTGCTGAAAAAAACCGCCGACCTAAGGGCTTGCGCATAAATCCCGGCATTTTCGCACCACCCCGTCTTCCGGCCCGCTCTACTCCTCAGCATCCTCCTCATCAGCCTCATCCTCCTCAGCAGCTTCTTCCGGCCGCGCAGATGCCTTGCCGGGAAAAACCCGGCCAACCATGATCCCGGCCTCGTACAAACCGATGAGCGGGAAGGACAGCAACACCGTGGCCGTTATATCACCTGCGGCCAGGAGAAAGGAGAGAACGACAATGGCGATGTAAAAATACTTGCGTTTCTTACGGAAATGACCGGGGGCGACCAGGCCGGCACGGCCGGCCATGAGCATGAGAAAAGGGATCTCGAAGGCAACGCCGAGGGCGAAGACCAGGCGGGCCACGAAGGTCAGGTATTGACCGATTTTAGGCAGGGGTTGCAGGTTGGGTCCGGCGTAGCTCATGAAAAAGGCGAGGGTCTTCGGTAAAACGATGAAAAAGGAAAAGACGGCTCCGGCCACAAAGAGCAGGGTCGCCCAGAGAACGATCCGCACGGCCAGGCGTTTTTCCCGGGCCAGCAGGCCGGGGGCGACAAACATCCAGACCTGATACAGAATGACCGGGAAACTCACCAGAATTCCCGTCAGGACGGAGAGCTTAAGATAAGAAACAAAGGCCTCGGTCAGCTTGGTATAAACCATATGCTGCAGGGCCGGGTAGGCGACAAAGAGCGGCTGCAGGCAGAAGGCGACAATCCGGTCGATAAACAGGTAGGCAACCGCCGTTGTCAGGATGACGGCCAGGAGACAGCGAACAAGGCGTCTACGCAGCTCCTTATGGTGAGGCGCAAAATTCTCAAATGTGCCGGGGAGGGGTGTGAATCATCGGCCGCGACTTTGTTTTTGTCCGGACCGTTCTGGGTGTCGAATGTCTTGGAATCGGAGACCTCTGCGGCCGGAGGGTTGGAGTCTGAGGTTTCAGAATCGGAGACAGCTACGACCGGAGAATCGTTGCCCGACGTTTCAGAGCCGGAAACCGCGGCAACCGGGGAATCGGACTCCGACGTTTCAGAATCGGAAACCGCTGCAGCCGCGGAGATGGCGTTCGACAACTCTTCCGAACTTGGAGGCTGGAAATCATCCATCTCAAGAATTTCACCGTTCTGGGCTCCGCCTTCCCGCCCATCTTTATCAGCAGCCTGCCAGGCCCGGGGCTCGGTATCGGGCAGGTTCCCCTTCAGATCAGGGTGGGCGGAACCGATCGCGTTTTCCTCTTCGGTCAGGCTGTCCTTGAGATCGTTCACGGTCCGTTTCATCTCCACGGTCCATTTTGCCATAGAACGGGCCAGATCCGGCAATTTGTCCGGACCGACCACCAGGAGAGCCACCACCAGGATGACAATCATTTCGGGAAAACCTATACCAAACATAATTCACGACCCAAAAGTCAGAAGTCAGGAATCAAGACCAACGAATACACACCCAGACCGCAATGTACGGGATTTACCGCAGGGTGTCAAGCCGCGGACCTCCCGCCCACCGGGGTCCCGGATACTCGGATACTCGGATACTCCGCGGCCCTGGCTTTTTGTCCTGAATCCGTGAGCGTTCGAGAACGGTGACGATGTTGATTATCCTGGTGTGATATCAACGAGTTGCCAACGCAGCAGATGCGCCGTTATCGGGCGCCCCGCAGGGCGGCGCGGTGAAGATCATGAAATGCGTTTATTCGGCAATAACACAATGAATTCCACGCATTGCATAGAATATCACCTCAAGCCGTCACGGATTCAGGATTTGTTTTTTGACCGCCCGGCCCTGCCAAGCGGTTTTTTCCGCCTGCCGTCAAGGAAATGCCGGGCCGAGATAATCGGATTGGTCAGCAGCATCCTCGGCCCCGCATAGCGCATGACCTCCCGGATTTTCCGCCGCATTTCCGGCTTGTAGCAATGGACAGGGCATTGGCCGCAAGCGGTCTTGTTTTCCTGCCACGGACACTTGGCCAGGCGTTTCCGCGCATAGTCAAGGAGTTCTCCGCACTCCGGACAAAGTTTGTCTTCGGGATGATGCAGCGCCCGGCAGTACTTCCTGATCATTATTTCCACGACCGCCGCTTCCCGCTGCATGCGCTTTTCTGCCAACATCGGTGTTTCCCGTCAAAAAAAGAACTACCCCGCCGCAAGCGGACGGGGTATCAAAAAAAGTTTTTTTACGCCCCACGGGGCGGGGTATTATACCCAGGCTTCACAATAAAAAAAATCCTTACTGCTCAAGATCAAACTCGTACGACAGGCCGGAGCGGTCCAGATGCTTGAAAATCTTTCTCAAAGCAAACAGGTTCGTTACCGTAAAGGTAATCTCCCAGGCCGGGCCGGTGGCCGGTCTGTCGGTCAAGGCGACAATATCGCTGATCTTCATCTCCTCCGGAGCCACGGACAGCAACAAAAAAAGACGCTGGCGGCTGGCGGCGAAAATAATAACCTTCTGTGGTTTCACCACCCGGGTTTCCCTGAGTTTCCAGCGGACATCCACTGCGTCTTCGCGCTGAAACTTTATTTTCTGCAGGCGGAAACAATCTCTGCGATGCAGGGAGAGACCGCGATTACTGAGCAGGCCGAAAATCCCCTTGTCCAGGGGGGTCGGCTTGCAGCAGGCCGACGACTTGACAACGGCGGGGTCAACCGTTGCCAATTCGATCCGGTTAAAGATACCGGTGGGCAGCTGCAGCGTATCATGATCCGCATACAGGCCGTTGCGGATTTCATAGATGAGTTCACGCAACCGCACCCGGCCCTCGCCGACCTGGAGATACAGGTCTTCCAGGGATTCGATATCGAAATACACCAGGATATTGTTCATCCCCTCCTGCAGAATCACGTCAAACGGCAGACCGTAACGCCGCATTTCCTGCTGCAGGACTGAACGGCCTATCTCCCTGGACACCGCCTGCCGCCTGACCCTGAAGGCCTTGGCAAGTTCGGACCGAGCCCGGGCCGTCTGGCAGAGTTTCTGAATATCAGGGTCGAACCGGACCGGCTTGTCCTGCCGGATAATCTTCACCACGTCTCCGTCGCTGAGCACCTGGTCCGGTGCGGCCCTGCGCCTGCCGATCATTGCGGCCACACAGCTATGACCGATAGCGGTATGAACACTGAAGGCAAAGTCCAGGACAATGGAATTGACGGGCAGGCAGATCAGATCACCATGCGGGGTATAGGTATAAATCTCCTTGCGGCCGCTGGCGGCAATCATGTCCCGGTAGGACACGGATTCATCGCTGCCGAGAATATCGAAGATCTCCTGGACCCCCCGGACAAAAGCGCCGCGTTTTTTGCTGTCGACGTTCCAGTTGCGAACCAGTCCCCGCTGGGCGCGGCGGGCCATTTCCTCGGTCCGGATCTTGAACAGATACTTCTGGCCTTCAATATTGGCCCGGGCATGCAGCCCCTGGTAACCGGAAGGTTTGGGATTGGCGATAAAATCACGAATCGTTCGGGGCAGGGGCGGGAAAATACGGTTCAAGGTGCCGAGGGCCTGGTAGCATGAATTCCGGTCACCGGCCACAATCAGGATCTCCTGCGGGCTTTCTATCTCTTTGATCAAAATACGGTTTTTGACATCATAGTAGCCCCAGAGTCCCTTGGTCCGCAGGGTCACCTTGCCCTTGATCCGGTCTTCCTTGAGGGCCGCCTGGACCCGGTCGACGATTTCCAGCACGCCGCGGTCCTGGCGCAAGGCATTGATGTGGAGTTGCAGCTTCGTACCCTGGCGGGGGAATTTATACGCCAGGGCCAGGCTGTACATCTCCCGTTTCAGGCCGAAAAGACCGAGCATGGTCGCCAGCGGCGCATAGATATCCAGGGTTTCATCCGCGACCCGCTGCCGTTTGTCGCGCGGCATTGAAGACAGGGTGCGCAGGTTGTGCAGCCGGTCGGCAAGCTTGACGATCATGACCTCGGGCTTCGACGCCGCCCCGGTGAAAATCTTCCGATGGACAAGTTTTTTAAAGTTCTGCTTATCGCCGGAGTAGTGGGTAACCTTGGTGCATCCTTCGACAATGGCTTCCACGTTGCTGCCGAATTTGCGCCGTATCAGATCCACGGTCACGTCTTCCACATCCTCGACCGTATCGTGCAACAGGGCCGCCGCGAGAATCTCGGCATTAAGAACATCAAGCTCTTCGGCCAGAATCCGGGCGACATTGCAGGGATGGATGATATAGGGGTCCCCGGAACGGCGCCACTGGCTGCCGTGCGCCCTACAGGAAAAATCGAGGGCCTCCCAGAAAACTTTGGTTTCCGGCCCCGAACCGATGAGGTTCTCCATCACCTGGCGATATTCGTCGAGATCAAATTTTCTATACTGCATGTGCTTTAATTCAACAGACAAAACCGTTTTCCTTTCCTTACCCTGTAAATAGTGTAAAATACAGCGAACCCGATTTAAGACAACCGATATTTATCTGCATAACTGTAGCAGATGTAATCCGGCTAACAAAGTAAAATCCGTTCCGGACAAAACGTCCTTCCGGTTGCCGGCGGCAGTGAAATAAATTCTATCGCCCAAGGCAATCATTACGAGCTTTTCATGACAAAAAAACGCACATCCCGCCGTCATTCCGGCCAGTCCCGGACCAAACGGCACCGGAAATCAACACCGGAAGCCGACCAAACGCAACCCCTCCTCGTTGACAGGATTCTCGGATTCCTGGCCGACAGGGACGAACCAGCAAGCCCGGCCACGCGATCATGACCGGGCTTGACCTGCCCCGCCATGATAGAAAAACGGTCACGGAAATTCTGGCGGAGCTGGAAGAGGCCGACAAGGTAACCCGGCAGCATAAAAAATACCTGCTGGCCGACGGCGGGGGGCTGATTAAGGCCACCCTTGACCTGACCGGCAAGGGGTTCGGTTTCGCCCTTGTTGAAGGGGCGGACAAAAAGGAAAAGGACCCCTTTATCTCCCCGTCTAATTTAAACGGGGCCAGCCACGGCGACCGGATCCTGATCCGCCTGATCGGAACCGGCAGAGGGCGTCCCGAGGCCCGGGTCGTCAAAATCATCAAACGGGGCATCTCCAGGTTATGCGGCATCTATACGGCCGGCGGCAAAACCGGCTACGTCACTCCGGATAACGAGCGGCTGCCTTATACCGTCAATGTCCGCAAAGACAACAGCCTCAATGCCCCTGATAATACGGCGGTCCTGCTGGAGATCATTGATTACGGCAGCGCCAACCGGCCCCCGGAAGGCAAAATCATCGAGATCCTGGGCGACCCGTTCTCGGTGGCGGTACAGCTCCGGATGACCCTCGAACAGTTTGAGCTGCCCCGGAGCTTTCCGGAGGATGTCGAGCAGGAAATCCGCAAGCTTCGTCCCCTGGTCGAGTGCGATACGGAGCGGACCGACCTGCGCCACATCCCCCATGTCACCATTGACGGGGAAACGGCCAAGGACTTTGACGATGCCATTGCCGTCGAGCAGACCAAAACGGGATTCCGCCTCCATGTCTCCATCGCCGATGTCAGCCATTATGTCAGGACGGGCTCGGCTATCGACATCGAGGCCTACCGGCGCGGCACCAGCACCTATCTGCCCGACCTGGTCATCCCCATGCTGCCGGAACGTCTGTCCAACGACCTCTGCAGCCTGGTGCCGGATCAGGACCGGCCCGCCTTTACCGCGATCCTGGAATTTGACAAGAAGGGGCACCGCACCGGCCAGCGGTACTGCAAAAGCATGATCAGGAGCCACCGGCGATTTACCTATACGGCTGTGCGGCAGATCCTCTATGACCGTGATCCGGACATGCAGGAGAGCCACCGTGACCTGCTGCCCATGCTGGAGGCTGCGGGAAAACTGGCGCAACAACTGCAGGAACGCCGCCGGCAACGCGGCTCCATCGGTTTCAACATTCCTGAAGCGGAAATACGACTGAAAAACGACCGGGTCGATACCATTGCCCGGTCGGAACGAAAC
>JAADIK010000195.1 GCA_013151365.1 Deltaproteobacteria bacterium | reverse complement strand
ATGGACTCCAGGCTGCCGGTAAAAAGAAAGATCCGGTCATCAAGGGGCTGCTCCCCGGTTTTCTCAGGCATAATTACAATGCCGGCGGCAAGCAAACTCTCAATCATCTGCCGGACGGCCGGATCGGAGAAATAATCAACCAGGCTTGCCGCCGCCTGCTCGCCGATTCCCTCGACCTCCAGCAGGTCTTCCTTGCCGGCGGCCATCAACCTGTCCAGGGAGCCGAAATGCCGGGCCAGCAGGCCGGCGGTCACCTCGCCGACATAACGAACGCCCAGGGCGCCGAGGAAACGGCCCAGGGTCGTCCGGGAGGCGGCCTTGATGGAATCGACGAGGTTTTCCGCCGACTTCTCTCCCCAACCCTCAAGCCGGGCAAGATCGACGGCCCGCAGGCGAAAGATATCCGGAAGATCATGGACCAGGCCGGCCGCCACCAGCTGTTCCATATTTTTTTTGCCCAGCCCCTCGATATCGAGACCGTTTTTCCCGGCAAAGTAGATCAGGCTCCGCAGGCGCTGGGCCGGACAGTGGGGATTGACGCAGCGGCTCACCGCCCCGTTCTCGGGACGAATCAGCCGGTGGCCGCATTCCGGACAATTTTCCGGCCAGACAATAGGCTGTTCCCGCCCCGTCCGCAGATCCGGGATCGGCTTGATCACCTCGGGAATGACGTCGCCGGCCCGCTGGACCAGTACCTGGTCGCCGATCCGCAGATCCTTGCGCACGATCTCGTCCTGGTTGTGCAGGGTTGCCCGCTTCACCGTCACCCCGCCGACCGACACCGGTTCCAGGATGGCGACCGGGGTCACGGCGCCGGTCCGGCCGACCTGGAATTCCACGGCCCTGATCGTCGTTGTCGCCCGGGTGGCGGGAAACTTCCAGGCCACGGCCCAGCGGGGCGCCCGGGTCGTATTCCCCAACCGGTTCTGCAAGACAAAGGAATCCACCTTGATGACCATGCCGTCAATCTCATAGTCCAGGGTCAGGCGGATTTCCAGCAGCCGGTGGTACAGGGCAATCACCTGCTCCACGGTAGCGCAGCGCCTGATCAGCGGGTTCACCATGAAGCCGAGGGCGGCGAGATAATCCAGCAGTTCCTGCTGACATCCGCAGGGGGTCACCGTCACATCGGCAACCGCGTAGACGAAAAAGGCCAGCGGCCGCCGGGCGGTAATGCCGGGGTCAAGCTGCCGCAAGGAGCCGGCCGCCGCATTGCGCGGATTGGCGAACGGCGGCTCCCCGGCGGCCAGACGCTGCCGGTTCAACTCTTCAAAACCGGCCCGGGGCAGATAGACCTCTCCCCGGACCACCAGCTGCCCGGGCAGGTTTTGCCCCCCCGGCTCGCGCAACCGCAGGGGGATGGTCTGTACGGTCCGTAACTGGGCGGTGATATTTTCACCGACCAAGCCGTTGCCCCTGGTCGAACCGAGGACCAGGACCCCCTGCTCATACACCAGTTCCACGGCCAGGCCGTCCAGTTTCGGCTCCGCCACATAGACCAGCTCCCCGTCAAGCTGCAAAAAACGCCGAACCCGCTGGTCAAAGCCGGCGAACTCGCTCTCGTCAAAGACATTGTCCAGGCTGAGCATGGGGAAAGGATGCTCCACCTCCTCGAAATGGGAAAGCGGAGCACCGCCCACCCGCCGGCTCGGCGAGTCTGGCGTGACCAGCTGCGGATACTGCTCTTCAAGCTCAAGTAATTCGCGAAACAACCGGTCATATTCGGCATCGGAGATAACCGGGTCATCAAGGACGTAATAGCGACGGTCGTGAATGCTGATCTGTTGCCGAAGTTCCTCAAGGCGCGCCGCGGCCTGCCGTTCATCCATGGACGTGCTTTTATTTTTCGTCAAGCAGAAGACCGCCGCTGGCAACATTCTCCCGGCTCTCTTCATCGATAAAGATGAGAATTGAGCTTTCCGGTTTGTCCGTTTCCCTGGCGATCACCTCTGTCACCCCCCGGGCGATATTCTTTTTCTGCCGGCGACTGAGTTTCCCGGCTACCCGGATATTCACATACGGCATGATTATTCACCTCATCTTGCATAGATTGTCCACCATTTCTCCTGTCGGTAATTTTTGATAATAACAAAGAATCATTTTGAAGTCGATCAGGTTTTCATGGTATAGAGGAGAATACCAACGAACGTTCTCGCCACGATTATCCGGGATAAAAAATGCATATCATCGTTACCGGCGGCGCCGGTTATATCGGCAGTCATACCTGCCTGGAACTGCTCAACGCGGGGCACCGGGTCACGGTCATCGACAACCTGAGCAACTCCAGCGAAGAGGCGCTCCGGCGGGTGCAAGAGCTCACCGGCAAGCCCCTGGAATTTTTCAAAGCCGACCTGCTGGATATCAAGGCCGTGGACCGGGTCTTCGACCGATGCGGCGATGCCCGGGCCGTAATCCATTTCGCCGGACTCAAGGCGGTGGGCGAATCCGTGGACAAGCCCCTGCTCTACTATCGGAACAACCTCGGCGGCACCATGAATCTCTGCCGGGTCATGCAGGACAGAGGCGTCAAAAACATCGTCTTCAGCTCATCGGCCACCGTGTACGGCAATCCGGCGAGCGTGCCCATCAAGGAAGATTTCCCCCTGTCCTGCACCAACCCCTACGGCCGGACCAAGCTGATGATCGAAGATATCCTGCGCGACCTGAACGTGCCCGACGGGGACTGGAACGTGGCGCTGCTGCGCTACTTCAACCCCGTGGGCGCCCACGAGAGCGGCCGGATCGGCGAGGACCCGAACGACATCCCCAACAACCTGATGCCCTATATCTCGCAGGTGGCGGTCGGCAAGCTGCAGGAGCTGTCGGTCTTCGGCAACGATTACCCCACTCCGGACGGCACCGGCGTCCGTGATTACATCCATGTTGTCGACCTGGCTCTAGGCCACCTCCACGCCCTGGAAAAACTAAACACCAACCCCGGCGTGGTGACCTACAATCTCGGCACCGGCCGGGGTTACAGCGTCCTTGACATGGTCCGGGCCTTTGCCCGGGCCAGCGGCCGGGAGATCAAGTATAAAATTACCGGCCGCCGGCCCGGCGACATCGCCATGTGCTACGCCGACCCGTCACTGGCCAAGGCGGAACTGGGCTGGCAGGCCCGCCGCGGCATTGACGAGATGTGTATCGACACCTGGCGCTGGCAGTCGCAGAACCCCGGCGGTTACAAACAATCATC
>JAADIK010000191.1 GCA_013151365.1 Deltaproteobacteria bacterium | reverse complement strand
CGGAATTTGTCAAGTATTTCTTCGTGTGGCAATAAAGAAATTTGCCGGGCCGGTCGGCTTCGTGTCCGGACTATGCACGAACTGTTTGCGAGTTTTGTCCGGCCGTAGTACATATCTCGCTTTGCCCTTGAACATACATGCAACCGATGGCCCGGTGAAAGAGGTGCCGCTTGCACGGCTTCTCCTTAAGAAAACAAAATCCGGATGGGACCTTGATGGAGCTTTTTAAACGTCTTGCCGACATAAAAAAACCGTTTGCCCATGCCTGCGTCACCATCGGCAACTTCGACGGCGTGCATCTCGGGCACCAGCTCCTGTTCAGCGAGGTTGTCAGGCTGGCCCATCTGCACCACGGGACCAGCGTCGCCGTGACCTTTGATCCTCATCCCCTGAAGGTCCTGCGGCCGGGGGGGATCAGGTTGATTTCCACGACCAGTCAGAAGATCGAATTGATCGAGGCGGCCGGGATCGACGTGCTGGTCGTTATTCCTTTTGATCTGGATTTCGCCGCCACCACGGCGGAACAGTTTGTCGACGATATCCTGGTCGGCACTATCGGCGTCCGGGAACTGGTGGTCGGCTATGATTATGCCTTTGGCCGGGGCCGCCGGGGCAATATCGATTTTCTCAAGGAACGGGGCCGGGAATACGGTTTCCCGGTGACCGTGATTAATGCCCTCTATAAAGGCGGCATGCTGGTCAGCAGCACCAAGATCCGGGAACTGGTCGCCGAGGGGCGGATGCGTGATGTCCGCCGTCTGCTTGGCCGCTACTATCAGATTCGCGGGGAGGTCCAGCGGGGGCGGCAGCGTGGCGGCCGGGTGGTCGGTTTCCCCACGGCCAACCTGAAAATTTCCGAAGAAGATCTCTGTCCGAAGCGCGGCGTCTATGTGACGCAGGTCATCTATGACGGCAAGTGCTACGGCGGCGTCTCCAACATCGGCTATAATCCGACTTTCGGCGGGGACCGGTTGGTCGCCGAAACCCATATTTTTGATTTCGACGATGATATTTACGGCCGGCCGATCAAGATCAACCTGTTGCGCCATCTGCGGGGCGAAAAGAAATTCAGCGGCCCGGATGAGCTGGCCGCGCAGATTCGCCGCGATATCGAAGTCGCGCACAAGGTCCTGGAGGCGGCACGGAAGGAACAGTTACTCTGCTGTGAGGAGCGGCCGCACCGGTGATCGGTGTGGAGTTCGAGCCGGCGGGAAAATCGGGGCCGAAGGGCAGGCTGACGGTGTGAGCCGGCAAATAAGAGTTGTTCTTTACGGTTTAGAACTTGCCTCGAAACGGTTCATGCCTATAATATAGAAAATTTTTCCGGTCTCCGGAACAAGATACTTTAAAGACAGCCTCTTTTGAAAAAGGAAAAACAATGTCAGATACGCAGAAGAAAATTGATCTCGCTACAGTGATTACAGAGCTTGAGAAGGCCTGCGCGGAGAAGCCCGACAGTGTCTTTGTCCATCATCAGCTGGGCCTGGTGTACCGCCAGGCCGGCCGGGTTGACGATGCCGTCCGTGAACTGAGCAAGGCGATCGAGCTGGACGACCAGTCCGTGGAAAGCCTGATTAATCTCGGGGCCATTTTCTTTGACAAGGGTGACGTCGACCGGGCCCTGGAGCTGAATGAGCGGGCCTTGAAAGTTACGCCGAACATGGCTGAAGCCCATGTCAACATCGGCCTGATCCGGCAGCGCCAGAATCTGATTGACGAGGCGATTGAGTCCTACACCAGGGCCACGCAGATCATTCCCGACCTGGTGACCGCCTGGATCAACCTGACCTCGGCCCTGACCATGAAGGAAGAGGACGAAAAAGCGGTTGAGGCGGCGCGCCAGGCCGTGACGATTGAACCCGACTCGGCTATGGCCAGAAACAACCTGGCGGTGGCCCTCTATTTCAAGGGTGATTTCGAGGAATCGAAGAAAAACGTGGAAAAGGCCCGTGAACTCGGCTACCCGATTGATGACCGCTTTGCCCAGGCCCTGGAAGAAAAGCTCGGTCACAGTTGAACATGGATAATCATCGCACAGTCAAACCGTGGTGTCCCTTCTGCGGCATGGACGTGGGCCGGGCCACGGATGCCAGGGAGCGGAAAATGACCGAGTTCCCGCTGGGCAGCTGTGAATGCGGGGCGGTTTACGTCTGTGACGCCACCGGCTATAATGTAGGCGCCGCCATAGTGGAATGTCTGGTCTATGCCTGTAACAATGACTGGGACCTGGCCTGGGAACTCCTGCCGGAAGATGATTATCTGACCGGCCGGATCGAGCACTATGACGAACAGACCCATCAGGTCGTCGAGGCCGGTAATCTGGACGGCCGCGTGGTTAACGGGGTTCTGTACTTTGTCAGGCTGCACAAGGATGTGGCCGAGATTGCCAATCGGTTCAAGAACAAAAACGAGCAGCAGGAAGAAGCGGACCGGAAAACCGCGGCCGCACCTGCCGCCGCCCGGCCGGCGGGCGAAGCGCAACGCGATCCGCAGCGACGGAAGAAGCGGGCCGATAAGCCCCTGGTGAAAAAACTGACCGCCGAGGGCGATGTCGACGCCCTGGTGGATTATTGTCTCGATGACCGGCGGACCCTGCGTTTTTTGCAGCGTCTGCTCTACGACCCGGACGAGGCCGGCCGTTATCATACGGCCTGGATTATCGGCCAGGTCTGTGCCCGGGTGGCCGACCGCGAGCCCGGACCGGTGGCGGACCTCCTCCACCGGCTTTTCGAGGCCTGCTCCGATTCGGCGGCGACCTCCTGGGGCATGGTCGAGGCGATCGGCGCGATCATTGCCGCGCGCCCCGATATCTATGGTGCCTTTACCCGCTATCTGCTCAACTATATGGGCGATCCCGCGACCCAGGAACAGGTGGTCTGGGCCCTGGGCGAGATCGCGGCAGTACGGCCCGATCTGGTCAGGAATACGCCGTTTTACGGCACCTTCCATTTTCTCGGCCATCCGAACCCGGTGGTGAGGGGGCTCATGGCCAGGCTGCTCGGTCGTCTTCGGGCTACCGAGGCGGCTTTCCAGGTTATGGGCCTGGAAAATGATCAAAGTGAAATAGTCATTTACGAGCAGGGTCGGCCCGTGCGCTTCACGGTAGCGGAACTGGCGGTCCGGGCCGGAGAATTGATCCATAATCAGGGGGGAAAGACAAGTGAGTGAGCAGCTGCAACCATTGAATTCAATCGGCCCCGTGGGGGAAGCCCCGGCGAAGGAAGACGAGGCGCTCAACGATCCGGCCAAGGCGGATTACAAGGCCGGCCGGGATTTTTTGCAACAGGGCGAATATGCCCAGGCGGCCAATGCCTTCCACAATGCCCTGGTGGGCTTTGAAGAGCAGGGCGACGAACAGGGGATAGCCAATGCCGCTGATCGTCTCGGCGATGTCTGTGTCGCCAGGGAAGAGTACGGGATGGCTCTTGAGCATTTCCGCCGCGTTGTCGCCATCTGCGAGAAAGAAAAAGATGCCCTGTCCATCCAGGCCCTCAACAAGAAGATGGCCGGCGTCTATAAAAGACTTGGTGAGCTGGACAAGGCGCTGGATCTGCTCTTCGATATCATTGATTATTACGCGGTGACCAGGAACCCCAAGGGTACCGTGGAAATTCTCGAGGTCATTGCCGAGATCTTCATGGAGCAGGGTGAAAAAGAGAAGGCGGCCGATGCCCTGCGCACCGTGGCCTCCATCCATGCCAACTT
Source organism: Deltaproteobacteria bacterium (assembly GCA_013151365.1). Classification (GTDB taxonomy): domain Bacteria; phylum Desulfobacterota; class Desulfobulbia; order Desulfobulbales; family Desulfobulbaceae; genus BMS3Abin13. The sequence goes on along the minus strand of JAADIK010000191.1, from coordinate 13,406 downwards.
CAAGCACCGCGCCGAAGCCCGTGAATTTGCAGAACGCGCCGCCATGGTCGAACAGGGGTAGTAAGTGTTTACCGGTATTGTCCAGGGCCGGGGGACGGTGGTGCGGCAGCGGCCGGCCGGCGGCGGCATGGTTTTCAGCCTGGAGGCCGATTTCGCCCTGCCCGATCCGGAAGAGGGGGAGTCCATTGCCGTAAACGGTGTCTGCCTGACGGCCCTTGATATCCGGGAGAACCGCTTTACGGTGGATGTGTCGCCGGAGACGCTGTCCCGGACGGGACTCGGCGCCCTGCGGGTGGGCGGCATGGTCAACCTGGAGCGGGCGCTCAGGCTCAGCGACCGCCTTGGCGGCCACCTGGTCAGCGGTCATGTCGATGGGCGGAGCCGGGTGGTCGATCGCCGGGCCGCGGGAGATTTTACCCTGTTTTCTTTTTCTTTGGCTCGCAGTCTGGCAAAATATGTTATTGAAAAGGGATCGGTGGCCATTGACGGGGTCAGCCTCACGGTCAACAGTTGTGAGGGTGAGCGGTTTTCGATCTCCATTATTCCCCACACCCTGGCAATGACGACCCTGGGCGCCTTGAAACCGGGAGACCTGGTGAATGTCGAGGTTGACATCATCGGCAAGTACGTGGAAAAATTGTTGGCGGCAAAATCAACGGAGCCTGAAAAGGGCGGCGGTATGAGTTCCTCGTTTCTGGCGGAACACGGTTTTTTGAAATAGAACTCCACCTTCGGGGCGGGAGTTGAGGTATGACATGACAATCAGTGCAATTGAAGATGTGGTAGAGGATATCCGGGCCGGGAAAATGATCATCCTGGTGGATGACGAGGACCGGGAAAATGAGGGCGATCTCTGCATGGCTGCGGAGGCGGTCACGCCCGAGGCCATCAATTTCATGGCCACCCATGGTCGCGGCCTGATCTGCCTGGCCATGAGTCCGGATATGATTCAGCAACTGAATCTGCCCATGATGGTGCAGGATAACAAGTCGCCCTATGGTACCGGTTTTACCATCAGTATCGAGGCCCGCACCGGGGTGACGACGGGGATTTCCGCCGCCGACCGGGCCCGGACCATCAGCGCCGCGGTGGCGCCGGATGCCCGGCCGAGTGATATTATCAGTCCCGGCCATGTCTTCCCGCTCAAGGCCCGGGCCGGCGGGGTCCTGGTCCGGACCGGCCAGACCGAAGGCTCGGTGGACCTGGCCCGTCTTGCCGGCATGCGTACCGCCGGGGTCATCTGCGAAGTCATGAAGGAAGACGGCACCATGGCCCGGATGCCGGATCTGCAGAAATTCGCCGCCGAGTATGATATCAAGATCGCCACCATCGCCGACCTGGTTGCCTACCGGTTGCGCATGGACATCCTGGTCCACCGCGCCGCCGAAGCCCGCCTGCCCACCCGTCACGCCGGTGAGTTCCGGGCCGTGGTCTATACGAACGATGTGGACAACTTTGAACATCTCGCCCTGGTGAAGGGCGAGATCGATCCGGCGAAACCGGTCATGGTCCGCGTGCATTCCGAGTGTCTGACCGGCGATGTCTTCGGCTCGGCGCGCTGCGACTGCGGCTCCCAGCTCCATGCCGCCATGCGCATGGTCGATCAGGAGGGCGTCGGGGTGATCCTTTACATGCGTCAGGAGGGACGGGGCATCGGCCTGGTGAACAAGCTCAAGGCGTATACGCTCCAGGATAATGAAGGGCTTGATACGGTGGAGGCCAACGTCCAACTCGGCTTTAAGCCGGACCTGCGCGATTACGGGATCGGCGCCCAGATCCTCCGTGATCTCGGAGTACGGAAGATGCAGCTTCTGACCAACAATCCCAAAAAGATTGTCGGCCTGGAGGGTTACGGCCTCGAGGTGGTGGCCCGCTTCCCCATCGAGATCCTCTGTGAGCCGGAAAATAAGGAATATATGAAATGCAAGCGGGACAAAATGGGACATATCCTGGAGATCTATGGTGAGGAGCCATCCCTTGAGGACGTATCGGGAGATCCGTGATTGCCGGGAGACGGAGAGGATGGGCGGCGTCTTGCCGCACAATAATTCGGGAGTCGGGACGAAAGCTAGAGGCGGATATGGCACATTATATTGAAGGAAGTCTGCAGGGCACGGGAAGAAAACTTGGAATCGTCGTTGCCAGGTTCAACTCGTTTATTGCGGAAAAATTGCTGGAAGGGGCCGTTGACAGTCTGGTCCGCTCCGGGGTGGATGATGATGATATCGACGTGGCCCGGGTGCCGGGCGCCTTTGAAATACCGCTTGTCGCCCAGAAGATGGCCAGGTCGGGCCGGTATGATGCCGTAATCGTGCTGGGGGCCGTTATCCGCGGCGCCACTCCCCATTTTGACTATGTGGCCGGGGAAGTGGCCAAGGGCACGGCCCAGGTCATGCTGGATTCCGGCGTGCCGGTACTTTTCGGGGTGCTGACCACGGAGAGCATTGAACAGGCCGTTGAACGGGCCGGTACCAAGGCCGGCAACAAGGGTTCGGATGTGGCGGTTGCCGCCCTGGAAATGATCAATCTGCTTGTCAAGCTGGAGAGTTGAAAGTTTAGAGGTGGTGTTCATCCGGAAACGCCCGGACCTCTGTTTGAAGGGCGACCGGACTTGACTAACCGTATGAACTTGACAACTTTTAACTGAAACTGAAACATGGGATTACGTCGTAAGTCCAGGGAAATCGCCCTGCAGTTTCTGTTCGGCCATGATTTTCAACAACGTGCCGGTGACCTGGAAGCAATTGAAGCGGAACTGGCAGAGTTCGGTGCCAATTTTGATGCCGGCAGAAAAGCGTTGCCCTATGTCCGGCAGCTGGTCCGCGGTATCTGCGGCCACCTGGATGATATCAATGCCTTGCTCGCCGCTCATTCCCATAACTGGCGCCTTGAGCGGATGTCCCTGGTTGACCGCAATATCCTGCGTATCGCTGTCTTCGAGATGCGTTATTGCGACGATGTTCCGGCCCGGGTTGCCATCAACGAGGCCCTGGAAATTGCCAAGCGCTATTCTATTGCCGATTCAGTCCCCTTTATTAACGGTATTCTGGATGCGGTGCAGGAGAATTCCTGAATTCAGGACTGTCATTTATGATCTTTGTGCCGATCTTTTTAAGCAAGTGTAAAACGGTCCCGTCAATGCCCCTGTCCCTGTTGTCCGCTTGTCGGAAAGATTATGCCGTTGCCTAAAAAGAAGAAACCGGGCGCCCGGCAGGAAGTCGTGGCGATGTTCTGTCTCTTTCTCGCCCTTTTTCTCCTGCTCTGCTTTGTCAGCTACGCCCGGCCGCTGCTGGCGGAACATCCGGCCCTCCAGGCGCCGGCGGCGAACTGGTGCGGCTCCATCGGCTACTATATCGCGCACTGTCTGTTCAGCTTTTTCGGCCTGACCGCCTTTTTCCCGGTCCTGATCCTGATCTATACCTCGATGTCCGTTCTCATGCCCGGCGGGACCGCCAATCGGCTGCCTTTTGTGGTTGCCGGTATTACCGGTATCCTGATCTCCACCAGCGGTCTGCTGGCAACCACTGCGCAGCTTGTTTTCCCGCCGGAGTTTATTACCCCGGGCGGCTATCTCGGCGGCCTGATCTGGAGGCTGCTCGGCCGCTTTATGGGGGAGGCCGGCTCCGTCCTCCTGTTGCTGCTGCTACTTATTTTTTCTCTCATGGCCGCAGTGCGTTTTTCACCCTTCGGCGCCGGCAAGTGGTTGTGGCGGACGGGCGGCAAGGTGGGCAAGCGCCTGCCGAAGGCGTTGCCCGTAAGTCCGGCGGCCAGGAAAAACGGCAACGGTAAACAGGGACCGGTGGTCGGCAGTTCCTCTCCCCCCGCCGCGCAGTCGGCGGCGGTGCCGGCCGTGCATGAGCCGGTGTTGCTGAAGCTGGCGGCCGAGACGGAAGACGAAGAGTTTACCCCGCGGCCGCCGCGGAGCGGGGATTACCAGTTGCCGCCCGTGACCCTGCTGGCCCGCCACGATCAGCAGGAAATCCGCATTGATAAAGAACATTTTTACCGGGTCAGCAAGGTCCTCGTGGCCAAGCTCGAAGATTTCGGCGTCTACGGGAACGTGGAGGGGATCTCGCCCGGACCGGTCGTGACCACCTATGAGTATGCGCCTGCGCCGGGAGTAAAAATCAACAAGATCGTTTCGCTGGCCGATGACCTGGCCATGGCGCTCAAGGTGGACCGGGTCCGGATTGTCGGTTCCATCCCCGGTAAGGCGGCCCTCGGGATCGAGATTCCCAACCCGGTCCGCAAGACCGTTTTCCTTCGCGATATTCTCCTGACGGAGGAGTACGGGAACTCAAACTCAAGACTCAGTCTGGCCCTGGGGCTTGACGTGGTCGGCCACCCGGTTGTTGCCGATTTCACGAAGATGCCGCATCTGCTCATTGCCGGGGCTACCGGCGCCGGTAAATCGGTGGCCATCAACGCCTTTATCGCCTCCATCCTCTTCAAGTCAACGCCCGATGAGGTCCGGTTGCTGCTGGTCGACCCCAAGCGGATCGAGCTGTCGGTTTACGAGGACATCCCGCACCTTCTGCATCCGGTGGTGGTGGAACCGAAAATGGCCAGCCGGGCGCTTATCTGGGCGGTCAGGGAAATGGAGCGGCGCTATCGTCTGCTGGAGGAAAAAAAGGTCAAGTCTTTTCTCTCCTACAACGAGATTGCCGAGGAGAAACTGCCCTATATTGTTATTATTGTGGATGAGCTGGCAGACCTGATGATGGTGGCCTCCAAGGATGTGGAAAACTCCATCGCCCGCCTGGCCCAGATGGCCCGCGCGGCCGGCATGCATATCATGCTCGCCACCCAGCGGCCCTCGGTTGATGTCCTTACGGGACTGATCAAGGCCAACTTCCCGGCCCGGATTTCTTTCAAGGTCTCCTCCAAGGTGGACTCCAGGACGATCCTGGACGGCAGCGGCGCCGAACACCTGCTCGGCGACGGCGATATGCTCTTCCTGCCGCCCGGAGCGGCCAAGCTGCAACGCATCCACGGCGCCTATATCTCCGAGGAGGAAACGGAGCGGATCGTGACCTTTCTCAAGAAACAGGGTAAGGCGGAGTATGACGAAGCCGTACTCAGGGGGGTCGAGGACGAGCCGGCAACGGACGATGAGGAGGCCGGGGAGTATGATGAAAAGTACGATGAGGCCGTGGCCATCGTGACCGAAACGGGGCAGGCTTCAATCTCCATGGTCCAGCGCCGGCTCCGGGTGGGCTATAATCGCGCGGCCCGGATGATTGAAATGATGGAAAAGGAAGGGATCGTCGGCCCGGCCGATGGCTCCCGCCCCCGTGAGGTTTTTGCCCGCGCCGGTTACTCGGAATAAGTCCGCGGAACCGGCGTCCGGATTGCCTGTCTATCCACCTGAGTCGTTACGATTTTTCTTGACATTGATTGTGCAACAAATTATATGCTAAAAGTATTCGAAAATGAGTGACTGTTCATTTATTTTTTTGCAGTTATAACTGGAAGGAAAGCCCAGCAGAATTAATATGTTGCCCCGTTCGGTTGTCATGTCGGATGACCGGGGACGTGCGCAGTGGTATCTGCGTCGTTCCTGTTTGTCGGCTGAGAAAATAGATAGAAGAAATGAACAGAGGATATTGTGGTTGCGCAGGCGCGTTGCCAAAATGGAAAATTAAAGTGAGGAGGTAGTTTAATGCCAAGTTACGTAGATCCTGAAAAATGTGATGGATGCAAGGGCGGCGACAAGACGGCCTGCATGTACATCTGCCCGAACGACCTCATGGTTCTCAACGTTGAGGAGATGAAAGCATACAATCAGGAGCCTGATGCATGCTGGGAGTGCTATTCCTGCGTAAAGATCTGCCCGCAGGGTGCTATCGCCGTTCGTGGTTATGATGACTTTGTGCCCATGGGCGGCCAGGTTCATCCCATGCGGTCTTCGGACTCCATTATGTGGACCGTCAAGTTCCGTAATGGCAACATCAAACGCTTTAAGTTCCCGATCCGGACCACGGCGGAAGGTGCTGCCAATGAGTATGCCGGCCAGAAGGGTGATAACCTCGATGACTGCAAGCTGTTTCTTGAGGGCGAGTTGAAAGCCCCGACCAAGCTGGCGTAAGTGAGTTTGAGTCATACGGCACAACCTGAAAAATTCAATTCTGAACTATACTTATAGGAGATAGGAATATGGCATTACCAAATAAGCCGAGAGGCGAGATTGCCGCGGTTGTCAATCCTGAAGTCGTTGAGCATTCCTGTGACGTGCTCATCGTCGGTGGCGGTATGGCCGCCTGCGGTGCAGCATTCGAGATCAAGAAATGGGCCTCCGATGATTTGAAAATCATCCTCTGCGACAAGGCCGCCATGGAGCGTTCCGGCGCCGTTGCTCAGGGTCTGTCAGCTATCAATACCTATATCGGCGAAAACGCTATCGAAGATTACGTCAAGATGGTCCGCAACGACCTGATGGGCGTTGTCCGCGAGGACCTGATCTATGACCTCGGCCGTCACGTTGACGAGTCGGTCAAACTGTTTGAGGAATGGGGCCTGCCGGTCTGGAAGAAGGCCGAGGACGGCTCCAACCTGGACGGCTCCAAGCCTGCCCCGACCCTCCGCGAGGGTGGCCAGCCGGTACGGACCGGTAAATGGCAGATCATGATCAACGGCGAGTCCTACAAGTGCATCGTCGCCGAGCCGGCCAAGAAGGCGCTGGGCGAAGAGTCCATCATGGAGCGTGTTTTCATCGTCAAGATGCTGCTGGACAAGAACCGGCCTAACACGATTGCCGGCGCAGTCGGTTTCTCCGTCCGCGAGAACAAGGTTCATGTCTTTACCTGCAAGACCGCCTTGGTTGCCTGCGGTGGCGCTGTTAATATTTTCCGTCCCCGGTCCACCGGTGAGGGCAAGGGCCGTGCCTGGTATCCGGTATGGAATGCCGGTTCCACCTACACCATGTGTGCCCAGGTCGGTGCTACACTGACCATGATGGAAAATCGTTTCACCCCTGCCCGTTTCAAGGATGGTTACGGCCCGGTTGGCGCCTGGTTCCTCCTGTTCAAGGCCAAAGTACAGAATGGTCTGGGCGAGTTCTATGCCGGCAGCGACGCCGCCAAGGAAGAACTCAAGCATTTTATGCCCTATGGCGCTTCCGCCGTTACCCCGACCTGTCTGCGTAACCACTTGATGGTTAACGAGTTCAAGGCCGGCCGTGGTCCGATTTACATGGCCACCGACGTTGCCCTGAACGCCTTTCTGGATGAAAAGAGAGCTGCCGGCCTTGATGAAAAGGCAGTGAAGAAGTACTGGAAGCATCTCGAGTCAGAGGCTTGGGAAGATTTTCTGGATATGTCCGTCGGTCAGGCCGGTCTCTGGGCCGGTGCCAATATCGAGCCTGAGAAGGTCGGGTCCGAGATCATGCCGACCGAACCTTATATGCTCGGTTCTCACTCCGGTTGCTGCGGCATCTGGACTTCCGGTCCGAACGAGGACTGGGTCCCGACCGTAGACGGCGCCCGGTCTCATCAGTATAAATGGGGCTATAACCGGATGACCACGGTTGACGGCCTGTTCACCGCCGGTGACGGTGTCGGTGCCTCCGGCCATAAGTTCTCCTCCGGTTCTCATACCGAGGGTCGTATTGTTGCCAAGGAGATGGTCAGGTATTGCCGTGACAATACCTACACCACCGAGCTGGCACAGTCCGCTCAGGAACTGGCCGATGAGATTTACGCACCGGTTAAGCGTTATCATGAGTTCGTCGGCGCAACTACCGCTGCCGATGTGAACCCCAACTACTGCAAGCCGGCCGGTATCATGATGCGCCTGATGAAGGCCACCGATGAGTACGGCGGCGGTGTTGCTACCTACTACATGACCTCGGGTAAGCTGCTGGGCATCTGTATGGATCTTCTGGAACTGCTCCGTGAAGATGCCGACAAGATGGCTGCCGGCGATCTGCATGAACTGATGCGCGCCTGGGAAAACTACCATCGTATCTGGTGCGTCGAGGCTCACATCCGTCACATTCAGTTCCGTGAAGAGTCCCGCTATCCGGGTTTCTACTACCGGTCGGATTTCCCGAGCGTGGATGATGAGAACTGGAAGTGCTTTGTCAACTCCACCTACGATCCGCAAGCCGCTGAGTGGAAGTGTGAGAAGGTCGAGTGCATCAACATTATCGAAACCGACCCTTGGCTGTAATTATACGGCAATATTGATTGGTTCAATGAAAATCTCCAGGCTCCTCCGGGGCCTGGAGATTTTTCATATCGACTCTTCGATTTTTGGTAACTTTTCAGATGTGCTTCATATTCGGGTAAGCAGGTCAAGCGAATCTATAGAATCTATAGTATGACTATGTGAGGTGGCCTGATCGCCCGGAGATGGAGTGCAGCTGAACTGTTACGTTTTTTGTTTGAGTTGACGCGAAGAGTAATCCGTGTTTATTTTTCGCGTCAACTGAACCAGAAATTATTTTTCATCAATACCAGCAGTTATGGAGGATTGTCATGAGTGACACTGCAGGAACTGGTGCGGTACTGGTTGTGGGCGGCGGCATGAGTGGTCTTACGGCTGCTCTGGAGGCTGCGGAAGTCGGTAACGATGTATATATCATCGACAAAAATCCGTACTTCGGCGGGCGTGTAGCTCAGCTCAACCGGTATTTCCCGAAACTCTGTCCACCCACCTGTGGTCTGGAAATCAACTTCAGGCGGATCAAGGACAACCGGAAAGTCAGGACCTATACGATGACGACTGTGAAGTCGGTCTCCGGCGGTCCCGGTAATTATGAGGTGCAACTGGAAACGGCACCCAGGTATGTCAACTCGAACTGTACCGCCTGCGGCGCCTGTGCCGAAGCCTGTACCGACGAAATCGACAATGCCTTCAACTTCGGTATGGACCGGACCAAGGCAATATATCTGCCCCATGAAATGGCCTTTCCCCGCCGTTTCGTGCTGGACAAGGACGCCTGTTCGAGCACCTGCCTCGAGGCCGTGAAAGCCGCCTGTAAGTATGATGCCATTGATACCGAGATGCAGAGCAAGGCCTTTACGGTCAACGTGGCATCCATTGTCTGGGCAACCGGCTGGAATCCCTATGATCCGGTCAAGATGGACAATCTCAAGTTCGGATCATCTCCCGCCATTATCACCAACATGATGATGGAGCGGATGGCCGCCCCCAACGGCCCGACCGGCGGCAAAATCCTGCGGCCCGGCGATGACAAGGAACCTGAATCTTTCGCCTTTGTTCAATGTGCCGGCTCCCGTGACGAGAACCACCTGGAGTTTTGTTCCTACGTCTGCTGCATGGCTACTTTCAAGCAGATGACCTATATTCGCGAGCGCTACCCTGAAGCCATGATTTATGTCTTTTACATCGATCTGCGGACACCGGGCAAATATGAGCATTTCCGCGAGAAACTCATGGGCGACGAAAAAGCGCAGTTCATCAAGGGCAAGGTCGCCGATATCATTGCCGAGGACGACGGCGGGGTGACCGTGGTCGCCGAGAATGCCGTGACCGGCGCCAAGATTCAGCAGAAGGTTGATATGTGCGTACTGGCAACCGGTATGCAACCGGCCCTTGGCGAGCAGGGAAAAGCTCTTGGTGTCGACATGGATGGGAACGGTTTCGTTGTCTCCGACCCGGATAAGGGAATGATTGCCGCCGGCTGCGCCAAGTCACCGGCTGATGTCTATACCTGTGGTCAGTCTTCAACCGCGGCAGCCCTTAAAGCAATTCAGATCGGACGGTAGGAGGAAAGTCAATGGATAATGTATATGGTGCATATCTCTGTACTGGTTGTGGCATTGGCGATGTCCTTGATATAGATGGACTCAAGGCCGCCGCCTCCGAATCGGGTATGGAAATGAAGGATCATTCCTGCCTGTGCGGAGCGGATGGCCGCTCCTTTATTGAAAAAGACATGGCCGACAACGGGATTAACACCCTGGTCATTTGTGCCTGCTCCCCGCGGGTGATGCAGAAAGAATTTAATTTTGGTGAACAGACCATTACTATCCGCGGCAATCTGCGGGAGCATGTGGCCTGGGCCGCCAGCAAACCGGCGGAGGGCGAAGAGGCCGCTGAAGGCGTGGATGAGTTTCTGCAGGAGATGGGTTGCGACTATGTGCGCATGGCCGTTACCCGCGCGCAGAAAACGAAACTGCCCGAGCCGTATCTGCTGGAGTCGATCGACAAGAAAATCCTGGTTATGGGCGGCGGCATTGGCGGTTTGACGGCGGCCAAGGAGGCAAGCAAGGCCGGCTACCAGGTCACCCTGGTGGAGAAGACCGGCGTACTCGGCGGCAAGGCCCTGAACTGGCGGAAAATGTTCCCGACCAGGTATCCCTATGCCGAACTCGAGACTCCGTCTATCGAAGAGATGATTGCCGGCGTTACCTCGGATTCCAACATTACCGTTAAAACCGAGACCGAAGTCGCCCGGATTTCAGGCGCTCCCGGTCAATTCGTCGTGACCTTCAAGACGGCCGGGACGAAAAGCGAGTGGGATGCTCCGGCCAAGGTCGGCGTTGACGAGCAGGACCTTATTGACAAGGGCGAGATGGAAGACCCCAATGCCGGACTGAGGGTCTACACCGAACAGAACCCTGACGGCGAGATGTACGGGGCGGTTGTCCTGGCCACCGGCTGGACGCCGGCCAACGTCTCCGAATATGAGCATCTCGGCTACGGCACCTTGAAAAACGTGGTGACCAACGCCGAGTTCGAGAAGCTTGCCAAAGACGGCAAGGTTCCTGCCAACGTGGCCTTTATTCAAAGCCCGGGCGGCAAAGAAGACGACCGTGATTTTCCGTATTGCAACTCGGTCACCTCCATGGTCGCCCTGAAGCAGGCGCAGTATGTCCGCGATGACAACCCCGACGGGAAAGCGTATATCCTGTATCAGCACATGCGCACCCCCGGCAACACCGAGTTGTTCTACAAGGCCATGCAGCAGAATGACGGTATCTTTCTGACCAAGGCCGCGGTGACCAAGGTTGAGGAAGCGGGTAACGGACTCGCCGTTCAGGCCGAGGACACCCTGCTTGGCGAAGACTTGACCCTGAATGTGGATATGGTGGTCCTGGCTGCCGGCATGGTGCCGACGACCGTTGACGAACCGACCATCAACCTGGCCTATCGCCAGGGGCCGGAATTCATGGACCTGGATCTTTTCGACGGCTATGCTGATTCCAACTTTATCTGCTTTCCCTACGAGACCCGCCGAACCGGCGTTTATACCTGTGGCGGTGTCCGGAAGGCGGAAACCATGGAAGAGACGATCGATGATGCCACCGGGGCCGCACTCAAGGCTATCCAGTGTATCGAGTCCGCCAATCGCGGGGTTGCGGTTCATCCGCGCTCCGGTGATCAGACCTATCCGGACTTTTTCTTTACCCGTTGCACCCAGTGCAAGCGTTGTACCGAGGAGTGCCCCTTTGGCGCCCTTGACGATGATGCCAAGGGAACGCCGCTACCGAATCCGACCCGCTGCCGCCGTTGCGGAACCTGCATGGGCGCGTGCCCTGAGCGGATTATCGGTTTTGCCGATTACAACGTCGACATGATCGGTTCCATGGTGAAGGCCATCGAGGTCCCGGATGACGATGAAGACAAACTGCGGGTTGTGGTCTTTGTCTGCGAAAATGATGCCTACCCGGCTATTGATATGTCCGGTATGCACCGCAACAAGATCAACCAGCTGGTTCGTTTTATCCCGGTCCGCTGTCTCGGTTCGGTCAACATGGTCTGGATCAAGGATGCCATGTCCGCAGGTATAGACGGTGCATTGCTTCTCGGCTGCAAGTGGGGTGATGATTACCAGTGTCACTTTGTCAAAGGCTCGGAACTGGCCGACCGCCGGATGCAGAATATCGGCGAGACCCTGGGTACGCTTGGCCTGGAGCCGGAGCGCTGTGCGGTGCGGCAGATAGCCATTTCCGATTACGACGCGATCCCGGCGATCATCGACGAGTTTGTCGAAGAGATCATTGAACTGGGGCCGAACCCGTTCAAGGGCTTCTAACCTCTTGATCATGTTGAATCAGTTGCCATCCGGTTTTTTTGTAAATCCGGATGGCAACATTTTTCATTTTCTGATATAGAGAATACGTTTTACAGATATGGATCACGATTTTCAACACAGGAGGAGAAAATGTCTATGAACGTGCAACCCGATCTCGATTTTATTAAAGATATAAAGAGTGCGGGCGGCGATACTTTGAAAAAGTGTTTTCAGTGTGCTACCTGCTCCGTGGTTTGCCCACTCTCTTCCGATGACAATCCGTTTCCCCGGCGGGAAATGGTTTTTGCCCAGTGGGGCCTCAAGGAGAAACTGGTCGGCGATCCCAACATCATGCTGTGCCATCAGTGCGGCGACTGCACCGCCTATTGTCCGCGCGGCGCCAAGCCCGGCGATGTGCTCGGTGCCATCCGTGCCTATGCCTACAAGTACTTCGGCTGGCCGGCCGGTCTGGCAAAACTGGCAAGCTCCGGCAAGAATATGCCGATTCTGATCGGTATCCCGGCCGTCATTATTTTTGTCGTCTGGCTGATATCCGGCGGCATGACTATCCCGTCGGCTGCGGAATTCGCCCGTGACGGTTACGGCCATTTTTTCGGTCACTGGGATTTTCGCTGGCTGGCCAAAAATGTTTTTTTCATTGACTTGATTATTCTGCCCACGGTTGCCCTGTCGATCTATGCAGCCTACCGGGGCGTCTCGGCCATGTGGCAAAAGATGGCCGAAGGCGCCGGGGTCGGCGAGGCCCTCTACCGGCCCTCCGTCACCCAGTTTATCAAGGAATTGCTCTGGCCTTCGGTTGTGGAGATTGTTCAGCACACCCGTTTTAAAAAGTGTGTCGCCAACGCGGACCGGCTCAAAGGTCATCTGCCGTTGCTGCTCTCCTTCCTGGCGCTTCTTTTTGTTACCGTCTATTCGGCTTTTACCCAGGATTTCCTCGGTATCTTTATTCCGTCCATGCATGGACCGCTGTCCATGTGGAACCCGGTTAAGATCCTGGCCAACGTTGCTGCCGTCGCCTTGATTATCGGCGTCGGCATCCTGTGGGGTAATCGTTCCCGCATGGAGATGGATGGGCAGTCCACCCACACCTTTTATGACTGGTTTTTGATCTGGATGATTATGGGCGTGGGCGTCACGGGTCTGGCCGCGGAGCTGCTCCGGTTGATCGGCGTTGCTTCGGTCGGTTATGTTGTCTATTATCTTCATCTGATTTCGGTCATGATGCTTTTTCTGTATATGCCTTATACAAAATTTGCCCATCTGGTCTACCGGACCTTTGCCATGGCCTTTGAGCGATATCGCGATAGCGCTTATGTGAAAAATCCGTTGAACTGAGAAATCATTAAAATCAGGATTGAAAATATTTTTTCAATCCTGTGGTCGTGAAAAAGCCGGGGACATT
>JAADIK010000142.1 GCA_013151365.1 Deltaproteobacteria bacterium | reverse complement strand
GTCGAGTGGATGCTGCCGGCCGTCGATTTTGCCGATCAGGACAAAACGGCCGTTTTTCTTTTCAATATTGTTGACCTTTTTGTGTTTACGGGTGGTGCCGGGATTCTTGGAATGACACATCACGCAGCTGATTTCCAGCTGGTCTTCATAGTGGGCATAGTTGGTGCCGTCTCCCATGATTTCGTTCTGGGTATGACAGTCGATACAGGACATGCCTTTTTTATGATGCACATCGTCGGCGATTTTCAGATAAAAACGGTTGCCGGGCAGACGGTGCGGGGAAGGCTCGCACCCTTTGTAGGGGGTGCCGTATCCTTCAGACTCGAAAATGCCGCTATAGGAGAGCCCGATCCGGCCGGAACGATTATGACAGCGGAGACAGTTTTCATCGGGCACTTTTTTGATAATCAAGGGGTGCGGCTTATTCTTTTTTGAGTCGTTCCCGTTGTCCTCCTCAAATGAGGTGATCGTTATCCGGGGTTCGCCCTTGGCCGGGACATCGTGACAGGCCGTGCAGCCGCCGCCCTTTTCATTGAAAAATTTCGGGGCGCCGGGCAGGTCGTTTTTCTTTTTCCAGAGATGACAGGTGGCGCAGAGTTGGCGGTAATAACTCAGGGCCAGCGATGTCCGGCCGCTGTCCATGAGCTTTTTCACGGAATAATTACCGTTCTGATTGTCCGCCTCGCCCCAGTAGTAGAGCAGGGTCGCCAGGATACCCCGGTTGGTGGCCATGAGCGATTTTTTGACCCGGCTGCCATAGGTCGGATGGCAGCCGGCAACGGCGCAGGTTTTGTCCACGACCCGCAGGTCGCCGGGATTGAGGATCATGCCCTTGTGGGCCTCCTGCTTACCAATGGCCAGGGGATTGCCGAGATGGCAGGGCGAACAGCCCACCACGTTGGCGGCATGGGCGGTGTCCAGCTTTACCTTGGCGTGGCAGGAGACGCACATCTCCACGTAGCCGGCCGTGGTCACGGATATCTGCGGCGGCCGCTTGGTCGCGGTTTCCCGGAAGACCAGGTAACCGATCAGGGCCATGGCGAGCGGTAAAAAAACGAGGGCGCCGATGAGTTTTCGGTCTGGTCTGATCATAAGGTCATTCCGTGAAATTCTGGACCACCGGATAACGGCGGCCATGGCCGAAGGCCTTGGTGGTGATTTTGAGTCCCAGGGGCGCCTGCCGGCGTTTATGCTCGTTGGTTTTGATCCGGCGGATAATGTCCTTCACTACCGGCCGTTCGAAGCCCCGGGCGACAATCTCGTCAACGGACAGACATTCCTCGAGATAGGCGCTCAGGATGGGGTCCAGGATCTCGTATGGCGGCAGGTCGTCCTGGTCACGCTGGTCCGGCTTGAGTTCCGCCGTGGGCGGCCGGGTGATGGTCCGCGCCGGAATGATCTCCCGGTCCCGGTTGATCCGGTGCGCGAGTTCATAGACCATCTGCTTGGGGACATCGGCCAGGACCGCCAGGCCGCCGCTCATGTCCCCGTACAGGGTGCAGTAGCCCACCGCCATTTCCGACTTGTTGCCGGTGGAAAGCAGCAGGTGGCCGAATTTGTTCGACAGGGCCATCAGCAGGTTGCCGCGTATCCGGGCCTGGATGTTCTGCTCGGTCACGTCTTCTTCCCGCCCGGCAAACAGCGGTTGCAGGGTAAGCCGATACGCCTCCATCGCCCTGTCGATCGCCATGGTGGCAAAGCCGCAGCCCAGGTTCGCGGCCAGCTGCCGGGCGTCGTCGATGCTGGCCCCGGAAGTGTAGGGCGAGGGCAGGGCCACGGCATGGACCTGGGCGCCCCCCAGGGCCCGGCAGGCGACGGCCGCCGTTACCGCCGAGTCGATTCCGCCGGACAGTCCGAGGACGGCGCTTTTGAAGCCCGTCTTGAGCAGGTAGTCCCGGACGCCCAGGGTCAGGGCCTCCAGGATCTGGTCGATGGAATCGCCGGGCAGGGCATACGAACCGGCGGCCCGGAGTGAGTCGCTGTCAACCACCAGCATATCCTCGGTAAATCCCGGGGCGGCGGCGACGATCTCTCCGTCGGGGTTCATGGCCATGGAATGGCCGTCAAAGATGAGCGAATCCTGTCCTCCCACCTGGTTGACATAGAGAAGGGGAAGCCGGTGTTCCCGGCAAAGGCGGGCGAAGACCTTCTTGCGTTCGCCGATCTTGCCGTGATAGTAGGGCGAGGCCGAGATGTTGACCAGGCAGGATGCCGCGGTCGTGCCCGATTTCAGCATGTCGGCCACGGGGTCGACGGAATAGCGCCGGTCATGGGACCAGATATCCTCGCATACCGACAGGCCGAGGTGCAGCTCCCGGAAAGGGGTCATCACGGAGGTGGTGCCCGGTTCAAAGTAGCGGGTTTCGTCAAAGACGTCGTAGGTGGGGAGCAGTTGTTTGCGGGTTCGGGCCTGCACCCGGCCCTCGTTGATGAGCAGGGCCGAATTGTACAGCGGCTTGCCCGGTCCCGGCCGCCGCTCCAGGGCCCCGAGGACCACGCCGATGCCGCGGGTCCGGTTGATGACGGTTTCCAGGGCCCGGTCGTGGGCCTCGATAAAGGCTGAACGCTCCAGCAGGTCCTGGGGGGGATAGCCGCACAGGGTCAGTTCCGGGAAAACGGCCAGGCCGCAGCCTCGGTCCCGGGCCCGTTCGATCCCCGCAAGGATCATGGCGCTGTTGCGGACAAAGTCACCGATAACGGGGTTGGTCTGGATCAGGGCGATTTTCATATCTCTGCAGTGTATCCGTTTGCGGGTGTCTGGTCACCCTGGTCATTTCCGATTTTGCGCGCGAACCCCGAACGCTGAAATGTAACTGGTCACAGGGGGTGAAACTCTGCACTATTCCTTACATCCAACCTGTGGCGGCTTACGCTGAAATGTATCATAACGCCCCTTATCCTGCAAACAGGGAAAATCGGCCGCCGGCCGGGCCGAAGAATTTTGAAAAGAGTAATGCGCCATAACCAGGTCGGCGGTCTTGTTGTTCAGATGGGCAAAGTCATAGATCAGTTCTTTTTTCCGCCGGCCCCGGTCATCGACCAGGTATTGGTAGATATTGATAAAGGGAATATCACGCAGGGCGCAGCAACGTTCAAGCTGCCGGTTCAACTCTTCCGTATAACGGGTGCGCTCCGGGCGGTCGGCGGAGAAGGGATAGGTGAGGCGTTCCTGCCAGCGCCTGGCCGCGGGGGTGCTGAAATCCCCGGTGGGCACCACGTTGAAGACATGGATATCGTAACCTTCTTGCCTTAAATTACTGACATAGTCGGTATAGCGATTAGC
>JAADIK010000004.1 GCA_013151365.1 Deltaproteobacteria bacterium | reverse complement strand
TGTCCGATCGTGCCTACGTTGGCATGCGGTTTTGTCCGCTCAAACTTTTCCTTTGCCATCTTTCCGTCTCCTCAGGCTCAAGGTTCTATTCTGTCAAACGCCTCGAATCTTATGTATAATTGCTTCCGCCTGCCTGGCAGGCACTTCGGCAAATTCTTCAAACTGCATGGTAAAGGTTGCCCGGCCCTGGGTCGCCGACCGCAGGCTCGTCGAATAGCCGAACATTTCGGCCAGAGGCACCCTCGCAGTAACTACCTGATGGCCCCGGTCCGCAGCAACTCCATCTATCTGCGCCCGTTTTTTATTGAGATCGTTGATAACCTCACCGAGATATTCATCCGGGGTCAAGACCTCAATCGCCATGATCGGTTCCAAAAGAGCCGGAGCCGCCTCGCTGGCCGCCTTGCGGCAGGCCATGGTTGCCGCGACCCCGAAGGCCAGTTCCGTTGAACTCTCTTCGTCATAGGAACCGCCGATCAGCCGTATCGTTACATCAACCAGGGGATAACCGATCAACGGACCCGAATCCATGGAATCGCGAACGCCTTTTTCTATGGCCTCGATATATTCCGGCGGGATTGTCCCCTTGTCCACCATGTTCTCAAAGCGCACTCCACTGCCGCGCTCGGCGGGCAGGAGTTCGATCTCGACATGGGCGTACTGATTTTTACCGCCGGCCTGGTGTTCAAAGCGCCCCTCCGCAACAGCCGGCCCGGTCAGTGTTTCCCGGTAGGCGACATGCGGGCGGCCCACATTCGCCGCCACCTTGAACTCGCGGATCAACCGGCCGACAATAACCTCGAGATGAAGTTCTCCCATCCCGGCAATAATCGTCTGCCCGGTTTCCTCGTTCAGCGAAACCTTGAAGCTCGGATCCTCCCGCGCCACCTTTTCAAGGCTTTCGGCCAGCTTGTCCTCATCCGCCTTGGACTTCGGCTCGATGGCAATTCCGATTACCGGCTCGGGGAAATGAATCTGTTCAAGAGTAATAAAATCTCCCGAGCCGCAGAGCGTATCACCGGTGGTTGTAAACTTCAGCCCCACAATAGCGCCGATATCACCGGCGCTCAACCGCTCGACCTCTTCACGCTTATTGGCATGAAGCTTGAGCAGTTTGGCAATTTTTTCCTTCTTGCGCTTAACCGAGTTGAAGACCTTGGCCCCAACCTTGAGCTCACCGGAATAAACCCGGACAAACGAGAGGTTGCCGACAAAATGATCAGCCTGCAGCTTAAACACCAAGGCGCAGAATTTTTCCGCGTTGGTCGCCTGCCGGACCACCGGTTCTCCATCCTTATCCACTCCCTCGACCGAAGGAATATCCATCGGTGAAGGCAGATACCGAATCACGGCATCCAGCAGTGGCTGTACTCCCTTATTTTTAAAGGCAGAACCACAGAGAACGGGTACCAGATCAAGCGACAGGGTTGCTTTACGCAAGGCCCTGTACACCTCGTCAGGCTTAATTTCTTCTTCTTCCAGATATTTTTCCATGACATCCTCATCGAAGTCGGCCAACTTCTCGAGGAGTGCCATCCGGGCGGCCAATGATTTGTCTTTTAAATCTTCAGGGATTTCTTCTTCAGTAACTTTCAGGCCCTGAGTTGACTCATCAAAGCGAATCAGCTTCTCTTTGATCAGATCAATAATACCTGAAAAGTTCTCTTCACTCCCCACAGGCAGAGTGATCGGCACCGGGCTGGCACCGAGTTTCTCCCGTATCTCGTCTACACATTGTTCAAAGTCAGCACCGATGCGATCCATCTTGTTGACAAAGGCAATGCGCGGAATCCGATATCGGTCAGCCTGTCGCCAGACGGTTTCCGATTGGGGCTCTACACCGCCGACCGCGCAAAAGATTGCGATCGAACCATCCAGCACCCGAAGGCAGCGTTCCACCTCAACCGTGAAATCGACATGCCCCGGCGTATCAATTATATTTATTCTATGGTCTTTCCAAAAACAGGTCGTCGCGGCCGAGGTTATCGTTATGCCCCGCTCCTGCTCCTGCTCCATCCAGTCCATGACCGCCGTGCCGTCATGAACTTCGCCGATCTTATGCGAACGGCCGGTATAGTAGAGAATACGTTCGGTTGTCGTGGTTTTTCCCGCATCGATATGGGCCATTATGCCGATATTGCGCAGGTTGGATAACGATTCTCCAACAGCCACTTTGTTTTCCCGCTCTCTTTACTCTCATTATTTGTAACGACCTACTACCATGACTTCGGCCTGTAACTATCCGGACAAGTACACCATATTTTGACAAGCAGACCAACGAAACCACAGGATGACTATGGGAGACGGCCCGAGCGCCCGCAGATGGAATGCGGCGAACAGTTACAAAAAATGTTGCTTTATCTACAGCAGTCAGAGGTGCTTGTCAATGATCTTTTAAGCATGCACCCGACAAAAGCAAAATTCAATCGGTGCGTAAAAACAACTTGGACATCTTGCATCAAATCCGAGCGCAATCCCGGCCAACTTAGCTTTACGCGCCTCTTTACCAGCGGTAATGGGCAAAGGCCTTGTTCGCCTCCGCCATTTTATGGGTATCGTCACGTTTCTTTACCGAAGCACCCCGATTATTAAAGGCATCGATCAGCTCCGCGGCAAGCTTGTCGGACATGGTCCGGCCGGAGCGGCTCTTGGCAAAACTGATGATCCAGCGAATGGCCAGGGCGTTACGGCGCTCGGGGCGGACCTCGATCGGGACCTGGTAGGTCGCACCGCCGACCCGCCGGGACTTGACTTCGACCCGGGGCCGGACATTGTCCATGGCCTTCTCGAAAACCGCCAGCGGGGCCTCGTCACTCACCTGCTTTTCAACCAGGTCCAGGGCATCATAAAAGAGACGCCGGGCCAGGGTTTTCTTGCCGTCAAGCATCAAACCGTTGGTAAACTTGGAGACCAGCGCGCTGTTAAATTTCGGATCCGGCTGCACGGGTCTTTTATTGATTAATTTCTTTCTAGGCATATCTCAAAACTCCACATGAGTGCACTGCCGAGTCATTATTTCGGCCGTTTGGTTCCATACTTTGATCTGCCTTGATGGCGATCACTGACCCCAAGCGTATCCAGGGTGCCGCGAATGATATGATAGCGCACCCCGGGCAGGTCCTTGACTCGCCCGCCCCGGATCAACACCACCGAATGCTCCTGCAGGTTGTGCCCGATACCGGGGATATATGAAGTGACCTCAATCCCGTTGGTCAACCGTACCCTGGCCACTTTACGCAAGGCCGAGTTCGGTTTCTTGGGCGTGGTCGTATAGACCCGCACACAAACCCCGCGCCTCTGCGGACAATTCTGCAGGGCCGGGGTGTTTGACCGTTTGGTCACCTTTTTCCGTCTACTCCGAACAAGCTGATTGATTGTCGGCATACAAACTACTCCTTCTTCATCAATAGAACACGACGTTCTCTGCATCCTGCCGTCCCTTACGGACGCAAACACGAAAACAAAATATTGTATCTTTCTATGGCCTATCTGTCAAGAGGAAAGTTACTTACCGCTCAGCATCCAGCCGATACATCTCCAGGCCGGTACCGGCGGAAATCAACCGTCCCGTAATAACGTTTTCTTTCAGTCCCGTCAGGTAATCAACCTTACCCGCCATGGCGGCGTTGGTCAGCACCTTGGTGGTTTCCTGGAAGGACGCCGCGGAAATAAAAGAATCCGTTGACAACGACGCCTTGGTCACTCCGAGCAACAGCGGCTCTGCCGCCGCCGGCTGCAGACCTTCACTGATGATCTTCTCGTTTTCCTCCTGGAAGACCCACCATTCAACCTGCTCGCCGATCATAAACCTGGTATCACCGGCTTCGGTGACCTGAACCCGCTTGAGCATCTGCCTGACGATCGTCTCAATATGCTTGTCGTTGATCCGCACGCCCTGAAGCCGATACACTTCCTGGACCTCGTTGACCAGGAACCGGGCCAGCTCTTCGGCGCCCAGGACGCTGAGAATATCGTTCGGCAGAACGGAGCCTTCCATCAGTTGCTCCCCGGCCTTGACATAATCGCCCTCATGGACGTTGATATGCTTGGCCTTGGAAATAAGATATTCCTTGGGCTCGCCTGTTTCCGGGGTCACGACGATCCGCCGTTTTCCCTTCAATTCCTTGCCGAATGAAACCCGGCCGTCGATCTCGCTGATAATCGCCCGCTCTTTGGGTTTGCGCACCTCGAAGAGTTCGGCGACCCTAGGCAGACCACCGGTAATATCCTTGGTCTTCGTTGTCTCGCGCGGAATCTTGGCAACCACCGTCCCGGGAGTGATGACCTCCCCCTCGTTCACGGTGATGATCGAACCTACCGGCAGCGGGTAGCGCGCCGGCAGATCGCTGTTCGGCAGTTTCATGGTTCTGCCCCGGTCATCCTTGATGGTGATGCGCGGATTCTCCTGCTTGGAGGCGGCGGCCGGCGTGATAACCTTGCTTGCCTTGCCGGTGACGCCGTCGACCCGCTCCTGCATGGTTTCACCTTCAACAATATCGCCGTACTTGATCTTGCCGCTTATTTCCGCGACAATGGGGATGGAAAAGGCGTCCCAGTCCGCAATAATTGTGCCGGGCTCGACCTGAGCGCCCTCCGGGACCTTGAGTTCCGCGCCATAGGGGACGGGGAAACGCTCACGATCAATGCCCTGCTCGTCGAGGACCGTAATTTCAGCATTCCGGTTCATGACGATCTCGAAACCGGCCGCATTGCCGACCGAGTGCAGATTCTTGTACTTGACCTCACCGCCTCGCTGGGTCCGGACCTCGGCCTGGTGCACACTCCGGCTGGCCGTACCACCGATATGGAAGGTCCGCATGGTCAGCTG
This sequence comes from Deltaproteobacteria bacterium, assembly GCA_013151365.1. Lineage (GTDB taxonomy): Bacteria > Desulfobacterota > Desulfobulbia > Desulfobulbales > Desulfobulbaceae > BMS3Abin13. Next base: position 13,471 of record JAADIK010000004.1, on the reverse strand, counting down.
GGTCCCCGGTTCACCGATGGACTGGGCGGCGATAATACCGACCGACTCGCCGATATTGACCATATGTCCACGCCCCAGGTCCCGGCCGTAGCACATGGCGCAGATGCCGCGTTTTGCTTCGCAGGTCAGGACGGAACGAATCAAAACCCGATCGATACCGGCCGCCTCGATGGCCTCGACCTTGTCCTCGGTAATTTCCTGGTTCATCTCCGCCAGGACCTCGCCCGTGTGCGGATCGACAACGTCCTCGAGCGCGACCCGGCCGAGAATACGATCACCGATGCGGACAATAACCTCGCCGCCCTCGATGAGCGGCTCGGCCATCATGCCCCGGAGCGTTTCACAGTCCTTGATGACAATGATGGCATCCTGGGACACGTCGACCAGACGCCGGGTCAGGTAGCCGGAGTTCGCCGTTTTGAGGGCGGTATCGGCCAGACCCTTGCGGGCGCCATGGGTCGAAATAAAATATTCGAGGACATTGAGGCCTTCGCGGAAGTTCGCCTTGATCGGCGTCTCGATAATCGCCCCGGAAGGTTTGGCCATCAGCCCCCGCATGCCGGCCAGCTGCCTGATCTGGTCCTTGGAGCCCCGGGCGCCCGAGTCGGCCATGATAAAAACCGAATTGAAACTCTTGGCCTCGATCAGCTTGTTGTTGCTGTCGCGCTGATACTCGACGGCCATCTCGTCCATCATCTCCTTGGCAACCTGGTCGGTAACCTTGGACCAGATATCGACGACCTTGTTGTATTTCTCACCATCGGTGATCAGGCCGTCGGAATACTGCTGTTCAACGTCACGGGATTCCTGCTCGGCCGCCTCGACCAATTCTTCCTTGCCGATCGGCACCTTCATATCATTGATACAGATAGAGATGCCGGCCCTGGTTGCCTGTTCGTAGCCCAGGTCCTTCAGGCGGTCGGCCAGGATAACGGTGGCCTTGGTCCCGGCGTGGCGATAGGTGTAGTCGATCAGGAAGGCCAGTTCTTTTTTGGCCAGCTCCTTGTTCACCAGGCTGAAGGGGACCTGTTCGGGCAGCAGGTCTTTCACCAGAATACGGCCGATGGTGGTGTCGACCAGACGGCCGTCGATCCGGACCTTGACCCTGGCCTGCAGATGGGCGGCGCCGTTATCATAGGCGATCCGGGCCTCTTCCGGGCCGCTGAAGAGCAAACCTTCGCCCGCGGCCCCGAAACGTTCACGGGTCATATAGTAGAGACCCAGAACAATATCCTGCGACGGAATAATGATCGGACCGCCGTTGGCCGGTGATAAAATATTATTGGTGGACATCATCAAAACCCGGGATTCCACCTGCGCCTCTACGGACAGCGGCACATGGACGGCCATCTGATCACCGTCAAAGTCGGCGTTGAAGGCGGTACAGACCAGGGGATGAAGCTGGATGGCCTTGCCCTCGATCAACACCACTTCAAACGCCTGCATACCCAGGCGATGCAGGGTCGGGGCACGGTTAAGGAGAACCGGGTATTCGCGGACGATGTCGTCGAGCACATCCCATACTTCCTTGGCGCCCTTTTCCACCATTTTACGCGCACTCTTGATGGTGGTCACGTAACCGAGCATCTCGAGTTTATTGTAAACAAACGGTTTGAACAGCTCCAGCGCCATTTTCTTGGGCAGGCCGCACTGGTGCAGACGCAGATGAGGACCGACCGAAATAACCGAACGACCGGAATAATCGACGCGCTTGCCGAGCAGATTCTGCCGGAAACGACCCTGCTTCCCCTTGAGCATGTCCGAAAGCGATTTCAGCGGCCGTTTATTGGGACCGGTGATGGTCCGCCCCCGGCGGCCGTTGTCGAAAAGGACGTCCACCGCTTCCTGCAGCATCCGTTTTTCGTTACGAACGATAATATCCGGGGCATCAAGCTCCAGGAGACGTTTGAGCCGGTTGTTGCGGTTGATGACCCGCCGGTATAGATCGTTGAGGTCCGAGGTGGCGAAACGGCCGCCTTCAAGAGGAACGAGCGGGCGAAGATCCGGCGGCAGGACCGGAATGACCTGCAGAATCATCCACTCCGGCCGGTTGCCGGAATCCCGGAAGGCCTTGACCACATTCAGACGCTTACCCAGCTTGGTGCGCTTGGTGACCGACCCGGTATCCTTCATTTCCTGGCGCAACATGTCGGACAGACCGTGCAAATCAAGCGCCGCCAGCATTTCCTGAATGGCCTCGGCGCCGATGCCGACCCGAAACTGGCCGGGATATTGCTCCAGGGCGCTGCGGTAGCGGTCCTCGTTCAGCAGACTGCCCACCGGCAGCGACTCGACATCTGAATGGACCACGGCATAGGATTCAAAGTAGAGAACCCGTTCCAGCTGCTTGAGCGTCATATCAAGGATGGTGCCGATCTTGCTCGGCAGGCTCTTGAGAAACCAGATATGAGCCACCGGCGCCGCCAGCTCGATATGCCCCATGCGCTCACGGCGGACCTTGGACTGAATAACCTCGACCCCGCACTTTTCGCAGACCACGCCGCGGTGCTTCATCCGTTTATACTTACCGCAGTTGCACTCGTAATCCTTGACCGGGCCAAATATCTTGGCGCAGAACAACCCGTCCCGCTCCGGTTTGAAGGTGCGGTAATTGATGGTCTCCGGTTTTTTGACTTCCCCGTGCGACCACTCTCTGATCTTCTGCGGTGAGGCCAGGGAAACCTTGACCTTGTTAAACTTGACCGGTCCTTTCGGTTTTGTAAAGAAACTAAAGAGTTCTTCCACGAAAATCACCTTTTCCTATTGATATCACTAAGACAAAAGCAGGCGGTGCCCCGGGCGTCTCCCGCCTGCTGCCTGATTGCTCCAACCGGTATTTTGCCTGCCGTTATTCCAGCAGTTCCACGTCGAGGCAAAGCGCCTTCAACTCCTTGACCAGCACGTTGAATGATTCCGGCATTCCCGAGTCAAGGAAATTATTCCCCTTGACAATCTTTTCATACATGGTGGTCCGCCCTTCAACATCATCCGACTTGACGGTCAGGAATTCCTTGAGGGTGTAGGCGGCGCCGTACGCCTCCATAGCCCAGACCTCCATCTCGCCGAGACGCTGACCGCCGAACTGGGCCTTGCCGCCGAGCGGCTGCTGGGTGACCAGCGAATAGGGCCCCGTGGAACGGGCATGGATCTTGTTATCAACCAGGTGATGCAGTTTCAGCATATACATGGCCCCGACGGTCACCTGGTTATCAAAAGGTTCACCGGTCAGACCATCATAAAGAGTGGTCTGCCCGACCTCGCTCAGACCGGCAAGCACGAGCTGCTCGCGAATCTCGGCCTCGGAGGCCCCGTCGAAAACAGGGGTGGCTATATGAACGCCTTTTCCGTACTTGCGGCCAAGCTCAATGAGCTGCTCATCACTCAGGCCTTCGGTCAACAGCTTGAACTCTTCCTTGGAATAAATTTTCTGGAACCGTTTCCTGACCTCTTTGGCCGCGTGCTTCTCCGCCAGCTGTTGAACCTGTTCCCCCAGTCTCCTGGCGGCAATCCCGAGATGACACTCAAGGACCTGGCCGACATTCATCCGGGAGGGCACACCCAGGGGATTGAGGACCAGGTCCACGGTCGTGCCGTCGGCGAAGAAAGGCATGTCCTCTTCCGGCAGGAGGCGCGAAACAACGCCCTTGTTCCCGTGGCGGCCGGCCATCTTGTCGCCGACGGACAGCTTGCGCTTGGTGGCGATATAGATCTTGACCATTTTCACAACGCCCGGCTGCAGGTCATCGCCCTTCTCCATACGCTCGACGATACCCTGGTAGCGATCCCGGATCTGCTGGGCCTGATTCTGATATCGGCTGTAGATAGCATCGATTTCATCCTCATATTTCCGCCGTTCGGAAAAATCAAGGCCGCGAAGCTTGTCGAATTCAACCTGTTCGATCACCTTGGCGGTCAGCTTCTTGCCCAGTTTCAACAGAACCCGGTCTTTTTTGTCCTTGATCTCGTTTTTCGCGGTCCGGCCCACCAGAACCGCCGACATGGCCCGGCGCACACCTTTTTTCAGGCTCTTAAGTTCGTCCTCCATGTCCCGGTTCAGGCGCTCGATTTCCATCTCCTCGATCATCAGGGCGCGCTCATCCCGATCGACGCCCTTGCGGGAAAAGACCTTGGCGTCGATAACCACACCTTCCACGCCGGGCGGGACGCGCAGGGAAGAGTCTTTCACGTCACCGGCCTTTTCTCCGAATATGGCGCGCAGCAGTTTCTCCTCGGGCGAAAGCATGGTCTCGCCCTTGGGAGTCACCTTGCCCACCAGCATGTCGCCGGCCTTGACTTCCGCGCCGATCCGGACAATACCCGAATCATCCAGGTTGCGCAGGGCCTCGTCTCCCACATTGGGAATATCACGGGTGATGTCTTCTTTTCCGAGCTTGGTGTCACGGGCCAGGGTCTCGAAGATCTCGACATGGACCGAGGTAAAGGTATCCTCTTTGAGCAGCCGCTCGTTGATCAGGATGGAATCCTCGTAATTATATCCCCGCCACGGCATGAAGGCGATGGTCACGTTCTTGCCCAGGGCCAGTTCACCCATCTCCGTCGACGGCCCGTCCGCCAGGACCGATCCATTGACGACCCGCTCACCGGGCATAACCAGGGGTTTCTGATTGAAACAGGTGTTCTGGTTGGTCTTTCTGTACTTCATAAGGTGGTAGATCGCGATGCCGGTATCAAAACCGGCGGTGCCGGGCTCATCATAGCGCACGACGATGCGGTTGGCGTCGACGTCCACGACCTCGCCGTCACCCTCGGCCAGCAGACAGGCGCCGGAGTCCCGGGCCACGTATTTTTCCACCCCGGTACCCACGAGCGGGGACTCCGGTTTCATGAGCGGCACGGCCTGGCGCTGCATATTGGAGCCCATCAGGGCCCGGTTGGCATCGTCATTTTCCAGAAACGGAATCAACGAAGCGGCAACGGAGACCAGCTGATTGGGAGCCACGTCCATCATGGTGACCTGGTCGAAGGGGACAATGACCACCTCGCCGTCCTGCCGGGCAATCAGGTTGTCATCAACGATCATGTCATCTTTCAAGTTCACCTGGGCCGGAGCGATCACCTGGTTCTGCTCCTGCAGGGCGCTCATATACTTCACTTCCTTCGACACCTTGCGGTTTTCAACCCGGCGGTACGGTGTTTCGATAAAACCGTACGGATTGACCCGGGCATAGGTGGCCAGGGAGACGATGAGACCGATGTTCGGACCCTCAGGCGTTTCAACCGGACAGATGCGACCGTAGTGGGTCGGATGGACATCGCGGACCTCGAAACCGGCCCGTTCACGGGAAAGGCCGCCTGGTCCGAGAGCGGACAAACGGCGCTTATGCGTCACCTCGGACAGGGGATTGGTCTGATCCATGAACTGCGACAACTGGCTGGTCCCGAAAAACTCCTTGATGGCGGCGGTGACCGGTTTGGGATTGATCAGGTCATGGGGCATCATGGTCTCGACTTCCTGCAGGGACATCCGCTCCTTGATGGCCCGCTCCATGCGCACCAGGCCCATCCGGTACTGATTCTCCACCAGCTCGCCGACCGTCCTGACCCGGCGGTTGCCGAGATGATCGATATCGTCGCCCTCTTTCAGTTCATCCTTGAGCTTGACCAGGTATTTGACACTTTTGACAATGTCCTCCTTGGTCAGCGTTCGCTGATCGATGGGCGTGTCCAGGTTCAGCTTGGCGTTTATTTTATAACGGCCGACCTCGGACAGGTCATAGGTCGCCGGCGTAAAAAACAACTTTTCAAAAAAGGAGGCGGCAATCTCCGGGGTCGGCGGGCTGCTTGGCCGCAGCCGGCGGTAAATCTCGACCAGGGCCTCTTCGGTGGAAGCCACCTTGTCGACGGCCACGGTCTTGCGAAATGACTCGGAAACGGTAATACCGTCGATAAAAAGAAGTTCAAACTCGGTGATCTTTGCCTCTTCTATCGCCTTGAGCATGGTTTCGGTCAAGGCGTCGTTGCACCTGCCGATAACCTCGCCGTCAGGAGCTACGAGGTCTCCGGCCAGGAAACGTCCCAGCAGGTATTGCGGGTCGACAGCAACGAATTCTATCCCGGCCTTGCCGATCCGCGCGGCCAGCGCTCTGCTGATCTTGCGCCCCTCCTTGCCGAGCACCTCGCCGGACTGCGGGTCAACCAGGTCAGCCGTCAAACGCTGACCGATAAAGGTTTCAGGCTTGAAGGCCAGGGAATATTTCCCACCCTTGACCCGGACCGTGTCGACATCATAAAATTCCCGGAGCAGCTCCTCGGCGCTGTAACCAAGCGCTTTCAGCAAGGTCGTGACCGGGAGTTTGCGGCGGCGGTCGATACGGACATAGAGAATATCCTTGATGTCAAACTCGAAATCAAGCCAGGAGCCGCGCACGGGAATGATCCGGGCCGAATAGAGCCGTTTGCCGCTGGCATGGGATTTACCGTTGTCGTGCGTATAGAAGAGCCCCGGCGAACGCTGCAGCTGGTTCACCACCACCCGGCCCGTCCCGTTGATCACGAAAACGCCATCCTTGGTCATCAGGGGCAGAGAACCGAGAAAGACATCCTGCTCCTTGATGTCACGAACGGACTGCACACCCGTTGCTTCATCAACATCGAAAGTAATGAGCCGAACCGTAATCTTGACCGGCACATCATAGGTCATGCCGCGTTCAATACATTCTTCAACCGTATACTTCGGCTCACGGAAGCTGTAGCGGACAAACTCGAGCGAACAGAGACCGTTGAAATCGTTTATGGGAAAAATATCTTTGAAAATCGTCTGCAGTCCGATATCCTTACGCGCATCGGGGTCGATATCACGCTGCAGAAAGAGATCGTAGGAATGCCTCTGCATGGCAATAAGATGTGGCGGCTCGATAACCAGGCTTGCCTTGGCAAAACTTTTTCGTACTCTGTTCATAATCTCCCTCAAAACAATCAGCGAAATTCAGACGCGATGTAGCTGTAATTCCTTATGAAAATAAATAACAAGCATACCTGCGTCCTGTCACAATACGCCGGTTTGCCCACAAACGCAGGAACGCTACGAGGGAAAGGACCCCGTAGCGTACCTTGTGCTTAGAGCAAAGCCGCCGGCCGACCGGAGGTCCCGGGCCGGCCGGCGGTAGGAGTAAGCGTTTTACTTGATTTCAACGGAACCGCCAACGGCCTCGATTTTCTCCTTGATCTCGTTGGCTTCATCCTTGGAAACGCCTTCTTTAACAGGTTGCGGCGCGTCTTCAACCAGGGCCTTGGCCTCTTTCAGGCCGAGAGAGGTTATAGCCCGAACCTCTTTGATAACCTTGATCTTCTGGTCGCCGGCAGCGGTCAGAACCACGGTAAATTCAGTCTGCTCCGCAGCGGCATCACCGCCACCGGCGGCAGGAGCGCCCACGGCGGCAACGGCAACCGGAGCGGCTGCGGAAACGCCGAACTTATCCTCAAGTTCTTTAATCAGTTCAGAGAGTTCGAGAACACTCATACTGGAAATAAATTCGATTACCTCTTCTTTGGTCACAGCCATCTTCATTCCTCCGAATATATACTTAAATATAAATTGATCAGTTTTCCTTCTGTTCTTTAATCGCCTGCAACGCATAGACGAAATTCTGCGGCACGGCGCTCAGCACCCGGACCAGGCCCGTCGGGACTGCCGCCATGGTACCGAGCAGTTTGGCCCGCAGGACATCCTTACCGGGCAGCATGGAAAGAGCGGCGACATCGTCGGCGCTCAGGACGCTGCCGTCAAGAACCGCCGAACGGATGTTCAGCTCCTTATACTCCTTGGCGAACTCGAATAAAGCCTTGGCCGAGGCCACCGGATCGTCGAAGCCGATCGCCACCGCCGTCGTCCCGGTCAAGGACTCAGTCAGTGCTTCACAGTCGGTCCCCTTGACGGCCCGCCGGAGAAGCGTGTTCTTGGCGATTCGAAACCGCGCGTCACACTGTCTCAGGTTACGGCGCAGTTTCTCCAACTCAGTAACTTTCAGCCCGCGATAATCAGTTACTACCGCGAACTTGGCCCGGCTGAAACTCTCGTTCAGGTCACTGACCATTGAGGCCTTTTCATCGCGATTCAACTGGTACACCTCCTTTTTGAATGATGGTCACGGGATAATCAGCAAGAAACAGATTCGATAGAACAAAGACGCCAACCGGTGTTATGCGGCAAACTCTGCATTCCAGCGGTTCGTGGTCTCGGCAGGACACGGCCCCGGGATACAAAAAAACCCGTGGTCGTCATTAAACTCTCGTACCTGCTGTCTCTGACCGTCCCAAGTTAATATCCATCCATAAACGGTTTTTTCGCCCAATCTCGGCATTATGCGCAAAAAAATAATCCCAGGGATATTATCACTTAGATCCCTGTGGTTTTTTTCGCCGGCCGTGATATCATCACAAAAAAAACTTCGTTCCCGGACGAATACAAGTTAGACGACGTACAATTCCAATATAAAAAAAACTCCGATAAGCAGAGTGATAATCAGATCTATTATTTAAGGAGAGAACGGACCTGGAGCGGATCAACCTTGACGCTTGGCCCCATGGTGGTGGACAGCGTAATGCTTCGCAGGTACACCCCCTTGCTCGAGGATGGCTTCAGCTGAATAATCCTGTCCATGAAAACGCTGATATTCTCGACCAGTTTATCCGTCCCGAACGAGGCCTTGCCCACAGCCGCATGGACAATACCGGCCTTGTCAACGCGAAAATCAACCTTCCCTTTTTTGATTTCCTTGACGACTCGTTCGATATCAAAGGTCACCGTGCCCAGTTTGGCGTTGGGCATCAGGTTGCGGGGGCCGAGAATACGACCGATCTTACCGACCTCGGCCATCATGTCCGGGGTGGCCACGGTCCTGTCAAACTCAAGCCAGCCATCCTTGATCTTGGCGACCAGCTCGTCGGAACCGGCATAATCGGCGCCGGCCTCTTTCGCCTCGGTCTCTTTTTCGCCCTTGGCAAAAACAAGAACCCGAAGTTCCTTGCCCGTCCCGTGCGGCAGCATGACACTAGAACGAACCATCTGGTCGGCATGGCGGGGATCGACCCCGAGGCGGACCGCGATATCAAAAGATTCGTCAAAGTTGGCATAGCCGGCCTTCAGTGCCCCGGCAACAGCCTCTGCCAGTTCATACGTCCTGGTCCGGTCAAGGCCCTCGACGCCATTTCTGTATTTTTTTCCTCTTCTCGGCATAATCCTCACCCTCTCTGTTCTCCCTGATCCGGTGGGTAGCCCGGGTACAGGTCATAACGAATTAAATATCCCGGCCGCAAAAAGGCCGGTCAATCAACCACGGTAATGCCGCAACTCCTTGCAGTACCTTCAACGATCAGCATGGCATGTTCAACATCATAGGCATTCAGGTCCGGCATCTTGATTTCCGCGATCTCCCTGATCTTGTCACGGCCGAGTTCCGCCACCCGTTCACGCTTCGGATTGGACGAACCCTTGGCCAGGCCGGCGGCCTTGAGCAACAGGACGGAGGCCGGCGGCGTCTTGGTGATAAAGCTGAAAGAACGATCGGCGTAAACGGTGATCACCACCGGCACGATGGTATCTCCCTGAGACTGGGTCTGGGCATTGAAAGCCTTACAGAAATCCATGATGTTGACGCCGTGCTGTCCAAGCGCCGGCCCAACCGGCGGCGAAGGATTGGCCTTACCGGCGGGAATCTGCAGTTTGACGTATGATTGTATTTTTTTTGCCATTGTTCACGCCCCCAAGCGCAACGATTGGAATCTAGTTTTTACTGACTTGCATATATTCGAGTTCAACCGGCGTCGACCGGCCGAAGATGGAAACCATGACCCGCACTCTTCCCTTATCGGGATAGACGTCGTCAACAACCCCCTGAAAATTGGCAAACGGCCCCTCGATAACTCGAACTACATCGCCCTCTTCAAAAACAACCTTGGGCTTGGGTGTACTCGCACCCTCTTCAATCCTGCCAATAATCTTCATGGCATCCTGCTCGGGCAGGGGCTGCGGATTGAGATTATCACCGACGAACCCGGTCACCCGGGGCGTCTCCTGAACCGTGTGCCAGGTCTCGTCATTGAGTTCCATGCTGACGAGAATATAGCCGGGGAAGAACTTGCGTAAGGATGTCTTTCTGCTCCCCTTGACCATCTCCACGACCTTTTCCGTGGGAACCAGGATCTCGCCGAACAGATCTTCCTGTCCGGCAAGGTGGATCCGCTCAAGCAGAGCCGTCCGCACCTTATCTTCAAAGCCGGTGTGGGTATGGATGATGTACCAGTTTTTTGCCATTGTTTAAGCCTGTAGTTCAACCATTTATTTCAGGACTTCAGGACCCAGGAAACAAGTTTGCCCAGAAGAAGGTCGACGGATCCGAGATAAATGGCAATGATAATAACCAGCACGATGACAAACCCGGTCAGGCCGAAGGTGACCTTCCGGGTCGGCCAGACAATCTTCTTGAACTCGGCCTCGACCTCCCGGACAAATTCCCGGACGCTTGAGGGTGAAAATAAGAATTTTTTCTGGACCACGGCCACGTCTGCCTTGCCTTTACCGGATTGCCCTTTTTTTTTGCTCACCATAATACCGTGGATCAAGTTTGAAATATTGAGAACACACCCTGATATTTCAGGGCTTGCACATAAAATAATGTACGAGTTCAGGTGTTACAAAATAACTTCACATTTTCGCATCACGGCTACGAGCCCAGGCTCTGCGAACTTATTTCTGCGCGAACCCTGAAACGAACCCTGAAAAGGTGGCAGGCCAGGAGGGATTCGAACCCCCAGCCCTCGGATTTGGAGTCCGATGCTCTACCGTTAGAGCTACTGGCCTGCGCGACAGGAGATAAGAAGTCCGCCCCCAAGAAACAACTTCACATTTTCGCGTCACGGCTACGAGCCGCAACTCTGCGAACTTATTTCTGCGCGAACCCTGAAAAATGAAAAGTTATAAAGCTGACCTGCCCACTGAACGCGGCTTATTCGGACTTCCTGCCTTTTTCACCGGGGGTGTAGACAATAAACAAGGCATCGTTTCAGCACCCCGGCGCCAAGATATCCCGGGCCGCGGTTCAATCACGAAAAACTCAAATGAACAATCTTGTTCAGAAATTTCAGGCAATTGAATCGACTCGATCCGTCCTCAATCAGGACGCGAATTCCAAGGGCTTGTTCCCCCCTTACTTGGTTTCCTTGTGCAAGGTGTGCGTCTTGCAGAACGGACAGAATTTCTTTAATTCCAGCTTGTGCGGAATCGTCCGTTTGTTTTTGGTCGTTGTATAATTGCGTTGCTTACAATCCTTGCAGGCAAGCGTTATAATATCTCTCATTTCTCTAGCCCCGGAGAGGCCTGCAAACAAATATTCACCTGCAGGCCGGTCTCACCGCTTTATAATTAGAAATCCGAATGAATTCGATTCTTACTCGATAATTTTGCTGACGACGCCGGCGCCGACGGTACGGCCACCTTCACGGATGGCGAAACGAAGGCCTTCCTCCATGGCTATCGGCGTGATCAGCTCGACTTCAACCCGCACGTTGTCGCCGGGCATTACCATCTCCACCCCGTCTTCAAGGGTACAGACCCCGGTGACGTCAGTCGTCCGGAAATAAAACTGCGGCCGGTAACCGTTGAAAAACGGCGTATGACGACCACCCTCTTCCTTGTTCAGGATATAGGCCTCGCCCTTGAACTTCTTGTGCGGCGTGATCGAACCCGGAGCCGCCAGTACCTGCCCCCGAACCACTTCTTCACGCTTCGTCCCCCGCAGCAGAACGCCGATATTGTCGCCGGCCTGACCCTCGTCGAGGATCTTGCGGAACATCTCCACCCCGGTCACCGTGGTCTTGGCAGTATCGTTAATACCGACAATCTCGATCTCGTCGCCGACATGGACCCGGCCGCGCTCCACCCGGCCGGTCGCTACCGTGCCGCGACCGGAAATCGAGAACACATCCTCAACCGGCATCAGAAAAGGCTTGTCGATATCACGTTCCGGCTGCGGAATGTAGGTGTCGATCGCCTCCATCAGTTCCCAGATGCACTTGGTCTTCTCCGGATCCTCGGGATTCTCCAGCGCCTGCAGCGCCGAACCCTTGATAATCGGCACATCGTCGCCGGGAAACTCGTACTTGTCGAGCAGCTCGCGCAGCTCCATCTCCACAAGCTCAATCAGCTCCTCGTCGTCAACCATGTCGCACTTGTTCAGAAAGACGACAATGGCCGGAACTCCGACCTGACGCGCCAGCAGGATGTGCTCACGGGTCTGCGGCATCGGACCGTCATCGGCACCGACGACCAGGATCGCCCCGTCCATCTGCGCCGCGCCGGTTATCATGTTCTTTATATAGTCGGCATGACCCGGACAGTCGACATGCGCATAGTGCCGCTTGTCCGTCTCGTACTCAACGTGCGCCGTCGCGATGGTGATACCGCGTTCCTTCTCTTCCGGCGCCTTGTCGATCTCGCTGAAATCAGTGAATACTGCCTGCCCCTTAGTCGCAAGAACACGGGTGATCGCGGCCGTCAGCGTGGTCTTGCCGTTGTCCGATCGTGCCTACGTTGGCATGCGGTTTTGTCCGCTCAAACTTTTCCTTTGCCATCTTTCCGTCTCCTCAGGCTCAAGGTTCTATTCAACCCAGCCGAAATTATGACTATCGACTGATACGAGTGGAGCCCACGACCGGATTCGAACCGGTGACTTCTTCCTTACCAAGGAAGTACTCTACCGACTGAGTTACGTGGGCGCCGGTACCTGTTGCAATTACTTCGTCACCACGACACAAGGTGCCCTTTCATCATTCTCTGCGCATGGAGCGGGAAACGAGACTCGAACCCGCAACCCTCAGCTTGGAAGGCTGATGCTCTACCAATTGAGCTATTCCCGCTCATAATCAGTACCAATAATGAAGAAGGACCGGCCGCGCTTCGCTCCCGACCCAGGCGGTATTATATGGTGGAGGGGGGAGGATTCGAACCTCCGAAGGCTCCGCCGACAGATTTACAGTCTGTTCCCTTTGACCGCTCGGGAACCCCTCCACATACAAAAAAAACCAGAAGTCAGAAAGCGGAAAGATGTTCCGTTTCCGGTTTCTGACTTCTAACTTATGACTTCTACGTTCAGACTTCTGCATTGGAGCTGGCGATGGGACTTGAACCCGCAACCTGCTGATTACAAATCAGCTGCTCTACCAATTGAGCTACGCCAGCGTTAAACTTTGCATTTATATCCGCTTGAGCGAAAAAATCAACTACTTTTTTCAAGCCGCTCCTGCCATAACCTGAATCTCTGACGGCTTGGGGACAAAAAAAGCCGGAGAACTAATGTCCCCGGCTTTCATCACGGCTACATGATTGAAAAAATATTTTCAATCATGGTTTTAATGATTTTTTTTCAGTTCAATGGATTTTTCACATAAGCGCTATCGCGATAGCGCTCAAAGGCCATGGCAAAGGTCCGATAAACCAGATGGGCAAATTTTGTAT
>JAADIK010000077.1 GCA_013151365.1 Deltaproteobacteria bacterium | reverse complement strand
TCTTCACCGCGCCGCCCTGCGGGGCGCCCGATAACGGCGCATCTGCTGCGTTGGCAACTCGTTGATATCACACCAGGATAATCAACATCGTCGCCGCCTTGCATCTGCACCGTTCTCGAACGCTCACGGATTCAAGGTGTTATGTTGCCGCCCGGATGGATTTAAAGAAAGGAGAGAACATGAACAAGAAGATTATTCTTCGTGACGATGAGATGCCTACCAGCTGGTATAACGTGGTGCCGGATATTCCCAACGGCCTGCAGCCGCCCCTGGACCCGGAAACCATGCAGCCCGTGAGTCCGGAAAAGCTGGCCGCTGTCTTCCCCATGGGACTCCTGGAGCAGGAGATGAGCGCGGAGCGCCTGATTCCAATCCCCGAGGAAGTGCGTGAGATTTACGGCATCTGGCGGCCGACTCCCCTGGTCCGGGCCACCAATCTCGAGAAGGCCCTGGGCACCAAGGCCAAAATCTTTTTCAAAAACGAGAGCGTGTCGCCGGTGGGCAGCCACAAGCCCAACAGCGCCGTGGCCCAAGCCTATTATAATAAACGCGAAGGCGTCAAACGTCTGTCCACCGAGACCGGTGCCGGCCAGTGGGGCAGCGCCCTGTCAATGGCCGCCGGCATGTTAGGACTCGAGTGCAAAGTGTACATGGTCCGGGTCTCTTTTGACCAGAAACCGTATCGCAAGTCGATGATGAAGACCTATGGCGCGGATGTCGTCGCCAGCCCCAGCCCGGATACCAACGTCGGCCGGGCCATCCTTGAAAAAGATCCCGGCTGCAACGGCGCCCTGGGTATTGCCATCAGCGAGGCCCTGGAAGACGCCGCGACCCATGACAATACCAACTACGCCCTCGGTTCGGTCCTCAATCACGTTGTTCTTCATCAATCCATCATCGGCCTGGAAGCCAAGAAGCAGATGGAAATCGCCGGCGAGTATCCTGATGTGATTATCGGCTGTTGCGGTGGCGGTTCCAACTTTGCCGGCTTTGCCGTGCCTTACGTCCCCGACTACCTGGAGGGGAAAAAGATTCGTTTCGTCGGCGTCGAACCGGAATCATGCCCCACCATGACCGCCGGCAGACTGGCCTATGATTCCGGTGATGTCGCCATGATGACCCCGCTGCTCTACATGTACACCCTGGGGCATGATTTCATGCCTCCGGGTATCCATGCCGGCGGTCTGCGTTATCACGGCATGGCGCCGATCGTCTCCGCCCTGGTGCGGGAGAATATCATTGAGCCGGTCAGTGTTCATCAGCTCGAATGCTTTGAGGCCGGCATTCTCTTTGCCAAGACCGAGGGGATCATCCCAGCGCCCGAGACCTGCCATGCCATCCGCGGGGCCATCGTCGAGGCAACAAGAGACCTGAACGAGCCCAAGACCATTATGTTTAATTTTTCCGGCCATGGCCTGATCGACATGGCGGCCTATGACAATTATCTCGCCGGCAACCTGCACAACTATGCCATGCCCGAAGAGGAAATCGCGGCCTCGCTGGCGAATCTGCCCACGGTCAAGTAAGCGGCAACCGGCCGCGTTATTTCCTCCCGCCCCCGCAGGGAAGGAACATGGACCTCGGTGGGGTGCCGGGTCGAACTGATCCGGCTTGGTAATTTTTTCTCCCCCCTGCGCGCGGCGGGAGGTCCAGATTATACCTACGGTCTGAGCAAGGACAAAAAAATTCCCCCGCGCGGAGAAGGTTCAGGTTACACCAGCAGCATGCGCAAGGACAAAAAACTCCCCCGCGCGGAGAAATGTCAAGGTCTTTCCCGCAGCACGCGCAAGGATAAAAGAAAATTCCCTCCCCCGCGGGGGGAGGGTCAGGGTGGGGGGTGAGTGAGATGTCAAATCGACCGGCTACGGTATGTATCGGAAAACGCCTCTGCAAGACGGTCGTTCTCGCAATCTGTTTATTCCCCGTTTTTCAATGGCAGGCCGCCCGTGCGGCCTGCGGTTCCTTCTCCGGCCTCATCCGGCACGGCAGTTATGCGGTTGCCGATTCCGGGGGCCGCATCATCTCGTCCTGCAATGCCGATGCGCCTTTGCTCCCCGCCAGCATACTAAAAATCCCCACCGCCCTGGCCGCTCTGCATATCCTCGGTAAGGCGTTTCGTTTCCGGACGGACCTTTTGGTCGATCGGCAGCATAACCTGTATGTCAAGGGATATGGCGACCCGATGCTGACCTCAGAGGAGGTTGCCCTGATTCTCCACCATTTGCGTGACTTGGGCGTTGACCGGATCAACGGTATCTTCATCGACGACAGTAATTATAAACTGTCGGGACAGATCCCCGGCCGGGGCGGGAGTGACAATCCCTATGATGCGGCGATCGGGGCCGTTGCCGTTAATTTCAACACGGTGAAAATCCGGGTGGACGACCAGGGAAAGGTCGTCTCGGATGAGCCCCAGACCCCGACCCTGCCGCTCATGAAACAGCTCGGCCAAGGGCTCAGGCCGGGAGTTTACCGCCTCAACATCTGTTGGAAGAACTGCCGGCCCGAGAAAAAAACAGCCCGGTACGCGGCGGAACTGTTCCGGGGGCTGCAGCGGCGGGCCGGTATTCCCGGTAACGGGCCGCTCGGACTGCGCAAGGCGCCTGCGGACTCCCGCCTCGTCTACACGCACCGCAACAGCAAAAAACTGGCAGAGGTCTTGTCGTCCCTGCTCAAGTATTCAAACAACCTGATCGCGGACCAGGTCTTTCTGGCCTGCGGCACGGCGCAAAACGGCTTTCCCGCGACCTGGGACAAGGCGAGAGCGGCAACCGGCGCGGTGCTGCGGCGCATCCTCGGCCCGGCGGCCGCGGCCGAAATAGGCATGGTGGAAGGTTCCGGCCTCTCCCGCCGGGACCGGATGACCGCCCGGGCCATGGTCAGGGTATTGCGGGCCTTTGCCCCTTATCGCGGCCTGTTGCCGGAAAGAAAGGGGGTGCGGCTGAAATCGGGAACCTTGGAGGGGGTATATAATTATGCCGGTTACCTGCGGGATGGACGGCTGTTCGTCATCATGCTCAACCAGCCGCAGAACACCCGGGACTTGGTGCTGAACCGCATTAAGAGCAGTATTGCCCGGAACCTGAATCCGTGACGGCTGAGGTCGCCATGGGCGGCGGCCGGCGTAACTTCTGGCCGCGCAGCGAGGCCGATCCCGAGGAGACGGGTAAGACCGAGGAACGAAAGGGCTGGCCTGATCGTTGACCTGCCGGCGGGCGATGCCCACAACCCAAATCAACTTCCAGCGCATCTGTTTCCAGGCTGTTAGGCTGTAGGCTGTTAGGGTAGGGCTAATAGCCTGCAGCCTAAA
>JAADIK010000011.1:17671-29581 GCA_013151365.1 Deltaproteobacteria bacterium | reverse complement strand
CCGTAATTTTTTTTTGATATCCAGCAGGGGGGTCCCGTCAATAACATCGACGCCGACAACGCTCAACATGTTGCCCCGTATCTCGAGGACCTTGAGCTCCGACAAGGCGATAGGGTTGGGCCGCATGGGGCTGCGGGTACTGAAAACGCCGTGCAGCCCGCGTGACCGGTCACCGCGCGGATAGACCTTGAGAACGTCTCTGCGGGCCTGGTGCAGCCAGAACAGCACCACCAGGGTCTGGCCGGCTTCGATTCCCTCCAGGGCCTCTTCATACTGAGAAAAAATCTCCAGGGTCCCGGTCTGATCGGACTCGTCAAAATTTTTCGGCGTGTCGTCCAACGATAGAAGCCGGCAGTGCATCACGCCGACAGGAGTCAGGGTGATCGGCAAGGCGCAATTCATGATCCACTCCTTGGAAAAAAACTGTTATAGACAGGTTCGGTTGTTCGATTCAGGGGATAAATTCAACAGCCGGGATTTGTCCCCGCTGCCGTTATTTTTTTAATGAGTCGGACTTTTCGACATATTGCAATACCGTCCACACCAGGGCCGAATGGCTCCAGGTGAGCGGTGAGACAGAGAGAGGAGAACCTGTTGCCGGGTGCACCTGTTCCGCAAGCACCCCGGAGGGAAGTGCATTCTGCACACACCATTCAAGGTAAGGAATGGCTTCCTGAAGTTGTTGCAGATCGTCCGCCCGGGCTATAAGATATTCTCCTAACCAGAGTGTTGAAATAAACCAGGGATTGCCCGGAACGTCGCCGGGGCAGTCATCCGGCCGATAATAGACATCATCCTGGTACCGGGCACAACCGGCGACAGGTGTCTTGAGCCAAAGCTGCCGCTGTATTGCCTCCACTGTTCTGACCATCCGCGGGTCTTCGGCAGGTAACGCTCCCAGAACAGCAAGCCCCAGCAGGCTGACATCGATCACCTCATCGAGTTCGTAGCCTTTATCTCTTCGGTAACCTGAACGGGCGTACCTCTTCAGGCCGGGATGGTACAGGTGCCTGGCCAGCCCTTCCTGCATTTTTTTCGCGGCACTATCATATTCTGTAGACAGGGTTATGTCCTGAAAGAGTCGGGCAAAATTCGCTGCGGCCCTGAGACCGGCAATTACCGCGGCGACGGTAAATGCGTGGACCCCGAAACGTTCCTCCCAGAGATCATACGAGGGCTTGGGTAACAGGGTCTCCGGATCGCGGTAAGCTACCAGAAAGTCGGCAGACTTTTTAATAAGTTTTTTGTAGAGAGACCTGATGAATTCGATGTCTTTCGAGTTCTCGTAGTGTATCCAGAGCGCCCAGATAATCAAGGCTGTCGAGTCTTCCTGTATGGGGAGCACCGCCTTGCCATTCACCAACCACGGGTGCCAGTTGCTGGCCAGCGAGCCGTCGGGATTATAATGCTGGTAAAGGTATCCTTCCTCAGACAGAATACGGGCGCAAAAGTTGAAAAATTTCATGCACACATGCGAGTAGCCCGCCTTGGCCAGGGCGGCGGCGACAAAGGCCCCGTCACGGCCCCACATGTAAGAATACGTATCTCTGCCGAAACGGACGATATCCGAGTCGTTGGCGGCGATTATCGCTCCCCGGTTGTCGATCTGGGTCCGCAGAATGAGGAGGCTGCGGTTAAAAATATCAGTGACTGTTTTGGGCAGGGCGGCAAATGATCTGGATTCTTTCTGTACCCATGCCTGCCAGTAATCCAACGACCGCCGGATCAGCTTTTGTGGTGTTTTTTCCTTTACATCATGATTGAGCCGGGCCACCTCATGGTAATTCGTGCCGGCGGCAATCCAGTAGAAACACTCCGCCTTCCCGCCGGGAGGCAGGTCCAGCCATATCCCTATTGTTGAATCGGCAGAGCCCCAGGAGATCAGGTTGCCGCTGAGTTCGCCGTCCTCGGCGTCTCGCCATGTTCCTTCCCTGCCGCGTACCTCCTTGTCTCCGCAGGCATAGTAAATTACGCCGGGCTTGCCGGCCGCGGAACAATTAATGAGAAAGTAGCGGTTGGCCTTGTAGTGGATGATTGAACGGGTCCGGGGATCAAAATAGGCCGTATCGCCGATATCATTGCCGTAAAGGTGAAAGTCGTGGCTGAAAAATAGCCTTACCCGGCGTTCCTTTCCTTGCCGGTTCCTCACTTCGACCTTTTTAACATATACGTTCAGGTCGATGTCAACCACATCCTGGCAATACAGTTCCAGTCCCAGTGCCCTGTTTTCCAGGAGGACCTTGGTAACGAGGCTGTCATCATGATACCGCAGGTCCGTTTTCCATTCCGGCCCCATCCATGAGCAGCGTCCATCCACCCACACTCCGAACCGGAAGGGATTTCCTTTGGAATGGTTCTCCTGGCCGATCAAAGGGAAATACACATCCCGGATCTGATAATCCGAGTCAAAGTTAAAAAGAAGATTACCGTTGCTTACCGGAATATCTTTGGGCATGGTGTCCTCTTATATGGCCAGGCTGCCATGCGGGAGAGGTTTCTGCAGATAGCCGGCTAACGGCCGGCTGAGGCTGCCTGGTATTTTATGTTCAATGGCTACATGTTGGTACAACTCCGAATATTTATAGGCCATACTTGTTGTGGAGAAATGATTCCGCACATGTCTCCGGCATTCATAAGGATCAATGCTGTCGATGCGTTTAACCGCCTCAATCATGGCATCCTGAGAATCCACTACAAACCCTGTTTTTCCGTTCACGATTATTTCCGGCACCGCGCCCTTGCCGAATGCTATGGCCGGTGTGCCGCATGCCATTGACTCGATCAGGACCAGGCCGAACGGCTCGCCCCATTGTATGGGGAACAAAGTGGCCCGGGCATGCAGATACCATTGTTTTTTATGCGCGCTGCTGATCTCGCCGATGTAGATAATTTGCTTGTCGCTGTCCAGTAACGGCTTGATCACCCGTTCATAATAATCACTGTTGACGGGTTGGTTGCCGACATCAACGAACAGGTCGACAGAGCCTTTCAAGTCGGCGAAAAAATCCCGGTCCGCGGTTTTGTCCTGGACGCAGCCGGCAATGATAAGTTTGGAACCTGTTCTTTTGGCAACCTCTATGGCCTTATCCTGGCCCTTGTCACGGGTTATCCGGCCGATAGTGAAGAGATAGCTTCCCGGGTCGGGACTCTTTTTGGCCGGATAGTTTTCCACTTCAATTCCGTGGTAGACAACATCCTCCGTGTTCAACCCCTGGTACTCTATTTTTTGATATTCGCTGATCGGCACACAGTGCACCAGGGGAGATGACAAGGGGCTATACCAGCGCCGCCGGACACCTGCCATCAAGTAGTCTTTTGCCGCGACGTGAAGGGTAAGCACGATCGGCACCTGCATGGCGGCTACCGCGTCATAAATGTATTCAACTGCTTTTACATCATGAGTATGGATAACGTCAATGTCGCCCATCATTGCCCTGTTCAATGCCCTTGAAAGGTGCATGTTCATGATTTTGCGTCGTGCCGTGGTGTCGTGGGTCCAATAGTCGCCGATGCTTTTCTCGACCGTCACATAATGTTCCCCGGCCACGCTGGAATCGCCGGAACAGGCGACAATCGACCGGTGACCCAGGGCCTGGAGTCCTTTGTCGATATTATGGATAACCATTTCTATGGGACCATAACCAAGATCCGGCTTTACCGGCTGGTTAATCGTTGCCACGTGCAGCACTGTCAGCCTTTGATCTCCCGTTTTTATTGACATCATATATTTTTTATTCCTGCCAGGTATGAGTGATAGTGAGTGCCCCGCCGGCAATGAGGATTTTGGTTCGAGCTCAGGTAAGCGAGCTCGCAAGATTCCAGGTAAGCGCAGACTCCGGGAGATCGGGTCAAAAGACCGTTTCCGGAAGGGTACTGTGGATAGTACTGAATACAGTAACACCACAGTGGCTAATTACAACACGCGGCCACATTTAATACGTAATCCCTTCTTCTCTGCCTCCCGGATGTTCAGGAATATACTCCTGAGAAGATCGTTTCGATCAGAAAAAGATTTAGGCTCAGTCAGGCGGCACTAGCCAGTATTTTCAATATCAGCCCTTCAACAGTTCAAAAATGGGAACAGGGCAATAAAAAACCCACGGGTGCATCCCGTAAATTGTTAGACATCATTGAACGAAAAGGAATAGAAGCTCTCGTATAACCGGGGACATCTATGCACAACTCCGGGAAATTGAATATATTGTCCTCTGAGTTCAAGTGTAGAAGTGTAGAATTCGTCGGCTGGATGTTCGATGATGAATCGTTTTGTTTCTGCTCCTGTAGGGTGAGTTTTTTTGCCCGGTGTGTGTCGTGTGTTTTTATCAAAAAACAGGAAGTTGTGTGGTGAGGGGCAATGTTTTTCTGGCAATCCGCCCCCGGATTTAGGTTTTATTCCATTCTTGGTTGTGATATCTTTGCGCCGTCCGCCTTGTTTCGGGTAGTCATTTTCCTGCCGGCGATTTTGTAGAATTATTTTCCATCATTTTGCTTTATTTCTCATTGAAAAATTGTCTGGCCCGGTTTGACGAGGCTGTTTTTTCAGGAACCCCGGCCTTGCTTGCCGAGTTTTATATAGAGACAGAGAGGCATATGTATATCTCGCGAAAGGCCAAAGATGATGAGCCGGTTCGCAGAATTTTTTAAAAAAGTGTTTTTATGGCCTCCAGGCTTCTTTTAATCAGGCACGCGGATACGGGCCCGGCAAACCGGGAACGGCTGGTCGGGTCTACGGATATAACGGCCTCCCCCTCCGGCTTGGACGCAGTCGGGCGGTTGGCGGCCGTGCTTGAACGGTTCGCGCCCGAATCGTGGTATTGCAGTCCCATGCTGAGAGCTAGGCAGACCGCGGACCGGCTCGGCCCGGGGACTCGCCCGCCGGACGGGATGGTTATTGATGAGCGGCTGCGGGAGATTGATTTCGGCAGCTGGGAAATGCGGCGCCTGGCGGATATTTTGTCATCATCCGACCCTGACTTGATAAAGAGCTGGTCTGCCTATGAAAGTTTTGTTTTTCCGGACGGGGAAGCGGTTTCGGCCTTCGGCCGGCGCGTGGCCGAGGTTTTTTCCCTGGTGCGGGAGGCTGCGGGCAGGGAAGTTTGTCTCATCAGCCATGGCGGAGTCATCCGGACCATGATTTGCCAGGCCCTCGGCCTGCCCGCGAATCATTATCTGCTTTTTAATATTCGTCCGGCAACCTTGACTGTTCTTGATCTCTACTCGGAGGGCGGGGTCCTGTCGGGCCTTAATCTGTGATGGCTCATATTACGCTTATTACCGGCGGCACCCGTAGCGGCAAATCGCTCTTCGGTCAGCAAATGGCGGAGCGCCGGGCCGGGACCAGGCTGTTCTTGGCAACCTGCCCGGTAATGGATGATGAGATGGCCCGGCGGATACGCCGGCACCGGCAAGACCGGGAAGGCGGCAATTGGCAGACCATCGAGGAGACGGTCGCCGTGGCCGCGCAACTTGACCGGGCCGGCCGATATGATACGGTCCTGATCGACTGCCTGACTCTCTGGGTCAATAACCTGATGTTTTATGCCGGTCAGGGCGACGGGATCATTGATGAAGACCGGATCGCCGGGGAGACGACAGCCCTGCTCGCGGCGGCCCGCCGTCATCCGGGCCGGGTCATCATGATCAGTAACGAAGTGGGGCTGGGTATTGTCCCGGACAATCGGCAAGCCAGGCTGTACCGGGACCTGGTGGGCCGCTGCAATCAGTGCGTGGCCGGGGAAGCGGATGCCGTGTATCTGGTCTGCTGCGGCCTGCCTCTGCAAATCAAGGGAGAAAACCATGCAATGTAGCGACAAGAAATCAAATGATGCCGTCAATTACCTGGAGGCCGTATTCCGCAGGATTTATCCCCAGGACAGTTTGTTCCGGGACAAGGCCGTGCACCACCTTGAACAACTGACCATGCCGCCCTGGGCCCTGGGCGACCTGATGGACCTGGCCGTTGACCTGGCCGGCATGACCCGGAGCCTGGAGCCGCCGGTGGCGCGGAAGAAGATCGTGGTTATGACCGGGGATCACGGCGTGACGGCAGAGGGCGTTTCCGTCTATCCTTCCGAGGTAACGGTCCAGATGGTACACAATTTCATTGCCGGCGGGGCGGGTATTAACGCCTTGGCGCGCCAGGCCGGGGCCGAAGTGGTTGTGGTGGACATGGGGACCAAGGTCGACCTGAGTGAGCTGGCTGCCGCCGGCAAGATCATCGGCAAAAGAATCGGTTCTGGCACCGGCAATATCGCCCACGGTCCGGCCATGACCCGGACCCATGCCGTGATGGCCGTCGAGGCGGGTATCGAGGTGGCCGAGGAACTGGCCTCCGAGGTGGATGTTTTCGGGACCGGCGACATGGGGATCGGCAACACAACGCCCAGTACCGCCATTGCCGCGGTTATGACCGGTCAGGATGCGGCCGTTCTGACCGGCCGTGGTACCGGCCTTGACGATGAACAGTTGCAGCATAAAATAAAGATAGTGGAAAAGGCGATCGCCATCAACCGGCCTGATCCGAAGAACGCTCTTGACGTCCTGGCCAAGGTGGGCGGCTTTGAAATCGGCGGTATTGCCGGGCTTATTATCGGCGCCGCCGCTCACCGGAAACCGGTGGTGGTGGATGGCCTGATCTCCACCGCCGGGGCATTGATCGCCAACGGCCTGGAACCTTTTGTCCGTGATTACATCATCTATGCCCACCGCAGCGTTGAACCGGCTCACCGTTTCATGCACGAGCGTCTGGGCAAGAAGCCGCTCCTGGACTTGAACATGCGTCTGGGCGAGGGAACCGGGGCCGCCCTGGCCATGAATCTTATCGAGGCTGCGGTAGCGGTGTTGACCGAGGTGGCCACCTTCGCGGATGCCGGGGTTACCGGATCGCCGGTAAAGGCATGAAATGGCTCCGGCGCTGTGTTGCGGCCTTTCGTTTTCTGACCATTCTGCCGCTGCCCGGCTCTTTCGGCGCCACCGATGAAGACCTGGCCGGCTCGCCGCTTTTTTTCCCGGTGGTGGGGCTGGTTCTCGGCCTGATCGCCGGGGCCTGTGCCTGGGTTTTATGGCGGCTGGTGCCGCCGCCGGTTGCCGCGGTTCTGCTCACGATTATCCTCTTTTCCTTTTCCGGCGCTCTGCATCTTGACGGTCTTGCCGATAGCGCCGACGGTCTTTTCAGCGCCCGGGGCCGGGAGCGGATACTGGTCATTATGCGTGACAGCCGGATCGGGGCCATGGGGGTTATTGCCCTGGTCATGGTCCTGGCTCTCAAGATTTCCTCCCTGTCGGTTCTGAGCAGGGACGAGGCCGTGCGGGCCGCCTTGCTGATACCCATCAGCGGCCGTTGCGCAATTGTGGTCATGATGGCCCTGCTCCCGTACGTCCGGCCGGAAGGCGGGCTGGGGACTCTTTTTTATTCGCGGAATGTGAAACCGGCGGCCCTGGGAGGCCTGCTGCTGCTCTTTCTCGCCGGTTTCCTGGTCATGGGTTTGCCGGGCCTGATTGTTGCCGGTGCGGCCATGGCCGCGGTGGCGTTTTTTGCTTTGTTCTGCCGTCTGAAGATCGGCGGTGCCACTGGCGATACGCTGGGCGCGTCCTGCGAGTTGGCCGAAGCCTTCATTGCTCTGACCCTGGCCGCGTTGACCGTGACCGGCGGGCTGTTTTAAGGGACTCGCTCAAAAATAACCGCACATTTTCGTATCCCGGCCGGGCCTACTCACGCCGCGACTGAAATTTTATTCCCGCTTCCTGCTGATTTTTTTCCCCGGCCGGGTCCGTTTCTCCCCGGTTTTATTCACCGTGCATTCCAGGTATCCCCGGTGCAGGATGACCTCGATCCTGCTGTTCTTTTCAACCTGATCGCAGTCTGTGATGATGTCCCCTCCGTCTCCCGCCTTCCTGACGATTGAGTAACCACGGGCCAGGGTCGACAGGGGGCTGACCGCGTCAAGCACCCCTGCGATACGGGCCAGTGATCTGTCCCGGTTTTCAAGGAATATTCCGGCCGCGTGGCGCAGCCGGCGTTGCTGCTCGACGAGTTGCCGGCCGCGCAGTTGCAGGAGGATGAGCGGGTTCTGCCGCCGCAGCCGCACCGCGGCCTGCGCCAGCCGTTCCTGTTCGGCGGCGAGACGATTGCGCACGGCGCGTTCCATGGCCCCGGCGCTGTGGTCGAGTTTCAGAAGCACCTGCTCCAGCGGCCGCCGCATCATGCCGAGCTGCTGCCGGTACATGGCGGTCCTGCCCGCGTAGCGTTCAAGTCTTGCGGTCATTGTCCGGTAAAGGCGGCCGCGGAGCTGGTCGACCTGAAGCGCGAGCGCCCGGCTGTCCGGAAGAATCAGCTCGGCGGCCGCGCTTGGCGTCGGCGCCCTCAGGTCGGCGGCAAAGTCGGCGATGGTGAAATCAATCTCATGGCCTACGGCGCTGACTATCGGCAGCCTGGAGGCGGCAATGGCCCTGGCGAGCTGTTCCTCGTTGAAGGCCCATAAGTCTTCCAGTGAACCGCCGCCGCGGCACAGGACAATCAGGTCCGTGTGCGGCTGCGTATTGATATCAACAATAGCGGCGGCGATTTCACCCGCCGCCTGTTCTCCCTGGACGGCGACCGGGTAAACGGCAAGCCCGGTCTGCGGACAACGGGAGCGGGCGACGCGGATAAAGTCATGCACGGCCGCGCCGTTTGGAGAGGTGACTAGGGTTATGTGCTCCGGCATGAGGGGCAGGGGCTTTTTCCGGTCTTCGGCGAAAAGTCCTTCCGTGGCCAGTTTTTTCTTCAGGTTTTCAAAGGCCAGCTGCATGGCGCCGGCCCCATGGAAATCGAGGGTGTCGACGATGAGTTGATAGTCGCCCCGTGGTTCATAGACCGAGAGCCGGCCCCGGCAGACAACCTGCTGCCCGTCAACCGGCTGGTCCGACAGGTAACGCTGCTGCATTTTGAACAGCACCGCCTTGATCTGGGCGCGATCGTCCTTGAGGGTGAAATATAAATGGCCGGAATAGGGTTGTCGCAGGTTGGATATTTCGCCGGCGACGCTGACGAAGGGGAACCGGGTTTCGAGCAGACCCCGGATTGAGGCGGTCAGTTCGGAGACGGTGAAAATTCTGGGGCTGTCCATGGTCAGATTCGGTGCCGGTCCTGCCCGGCGCAAAGATTTCATTAATGCTTTTTTTTTGTCAAAGCGGTATAAAGGGTGTCGTGAAATAGCTGATTTGAGCCAATTCTCAAATCTCCTTACGGCAATTGTAACATTTTTTAGTCGGCTCTGCCGATACTTGAATTTAATTGTTCATTTTCGGTAACGATTCAGGTGAAAACGAAAAATTGCCATAACCTCGGCCTGTAACTGAATAGTTCACTTTTTTTGCTTGCCCAATTTTTTTACAATACCTTGGTGTCGTAAATAGTTCCATAATTTTAACGCAATATCATTGTCTGCATAAAACGAGAGAAAACCATGGCCCATAAGAGTCCCTTTGACCGTCAATCTATCGAAAACAAGGCAGCACACGAAGAAGGACTGCTTGATCAATTTCATCTGCCGGCGGCCTTTGTCGCCTTTCTGCGGAAATATCAGCGTCGTTTATGGATTATCACCGGCTGCATCGCCGCAATCGTGATTATCGCCGTCATGTTCGAGTCCTTCCGGACCTACCAGCACAATAAAGCGGTGACCGCCCTGACCACGGCCCTGCAGGCGAAAGGCGCCAAAAAACAGGAATTGCTCGCCAAGGTCGCGAAGCAGTACGGCTCCACCCCGGCCGCGTTGTGGAGCCGGGTCGAACTGGCCCACATCGCCGCCCGGAACGGTCATATTGATAAGGCGCTGCAGGGACTCGCCGCGGTCAACCGCGAAGTCTCGGCGGAAAATCCCATCAAACCGCTGCTGCTTGCCAACCTGGGTGCCCTGTACATGAAAAACAACAACCTGGACAGCGCCCTGGCGTCATATCTCGAGCTGAGCAGTTTCAAGGGCTTTGATGCCGACGCCTACCGGGCCATGGGCCGGATCTACGAGTTGCGGAAGGAAAACGCCAAGGCCGTGGCGATGTACAAGAAGTACCTGTCTCTCTCGGCGGCGAATGGCGGCCTGGCCGCCGATCCCGACCTTACTATAGTGCGGGCCAAGATCAAGCGCCTGCAGAATGAATGAAGATCATCAGCTCTCCCGGCGAGATGACGGCCTGGGCGGCAAAACAGGCCGGGGCCGGCAAGAGAATCGGCCTGGTGCCGACCATGGGATTTTTTCATGCCGGGCACCTGGGGCTCATGCGCCTGGCCGGCCGGCATGCCGACCTGGTCGTGGTCAGCCTTTTCGTCAACCCCGCGCAGTTCGGGCCGGGTGAAGACCTTGCCGCCTATCCCCGTGATTTCGACCGGGACCGCGAACTGGCGGAGAAGGAAGGGGTGGCGGTCCTTTTCGTCCCGGATGCGGCGAGTATGTATCCCGGAGGATTCCAGACCACCGTCCGGGTCGGGCGGCTCACCCGCTACCTGTGCGGCGCCTCCCGGCCGGGCCATTTTGATGGCGTGGCCACCGTGGTCTGCAAGCTTTTTCATATTACCGCCGCCGATTGCGCCGTTTTCGGTGAAAAGGATTTTCAGCAGCTGGCCGTTATCCGGCGGATGGTCGCCGATTTGAACATGGCCGTCGAGATCATCGGCCATCCGATCGTCAGGGAGGCGGACGGCCTGGCCCTCAGCTCCCGCAATGCTTATCTTGATGAAAGGTCCCGGAACTCGGCGCTGTGTCTCTCGCGCGCACTTGCCCTGGCGCAAAAGAGCGCGGCTGAAGGCATTCTCGAGACCAGGGAACTCGCCGGGCGGCTTCGGGATTTTATTCTGGCCTTTCCGGGCACGGAGATCGACTATATCGCTTTTATCGATAGCCGCAGCCTGGAGCCGGTAGCGGCCGTGGATGCCGATACCCGGCTCGCCCTGGCCGTAAAAATCAACGGCCGGGTGCGTTTGATCGACAACGGCCCTGTCCTGCAACCAACCGCTTCCCCGGGGGCCACGGCGTGACCGGGCCGGAGACGGTCCCGGGCCCGGTGCGGCGGTTCAATAAATCGTTTTTTATTCGAGGTGGAAAAGTCAATGTTACGTTTTGTTCTGAAAGCTAAAATTCATCGGGCGACCGTCACCCGGGCCGACCTCAACTATGAAGGCAGCCTGACTATCGACCGCGACCTGATGAAGGCCGCCGGTCTCGTTCCCTTTGAACAGGTCAAGGTCTACAATATTCACAACGGTGAGCGTTTTGAAACCTATGTCATCGAGGGCGAGGCCGGTTCCGGGGTGATCGGGTTGAACGGCGCCGCCGCCCGCAAGGGGTTGGTCGGCGATCTCATCATCATTGCCTCTTATGCCATGATCGATGATGACGAGCTGGCGTCATACCGGCCGCTCATGCTTCTCCTGGACGAGAAGAACGGAATCAAGAAACATATTGCCGAGTGAGGTTGAATTATGCCTGGTTTTGAAGTTTTTGGTGAAGAGGAAAAACGCGAGGTTCTTGATGTTTTTGATACCGGCGTTCTTTTCCGCTACGAGTTCGGCCCGCAAAGGGGCGGAGTATACAAGGTCCGGCAGTTTGAAGAGGCCTTTGCCGCCTATACCGGCGCCGGTTTCGCCCAGGCCGTGACTTCCGGCACCGCGGCGCTCAAGGTGGCCATGACCGCCCTTGGCGTCGGGGCCGGTGACGAGGTCATTACCCAGGGCTTCACCTTTGTCGCCACCTGGGAGGCCATTCTTGATACCGGCGCGGTGCCCGTGTTTACCGAGGTGGACGAGACCCTCAACATGGACCCCGCCGACCTGGAAAAAAAGATCACCGACAAGACCCGGGCCATCATCCCCGTGCACATGCTCGGCGCCCAGGCGCGGATCGAGGAGATTACGGCCATTGCCGCGCAGCATAA
>JAADIK010000011.1:0-17633 GCA_013151365.1 Deltaproteobacteria bacterium | reverse complement strand
CGCCTGCACGGCCAACATTTGGGAACCTTCGGGGCCTGCGGGACCTTCTCGTTTGATTCGGTCAAGACCATGACCACCGGCGAAGGCGGGATGATCATTACCGGTGATGAAAAACTCTGGCGGGCCATGTCCGAATATCATGACCATGGCCATGACCACGCGGAGAATCCCGGCGGTCGCGGTGCGGATGGCCATAGTTTCATCGGTTTCAATTACCGGATGATGGAGCTGCAGGGCGCCATCGGCCTGGCCCAGCTTGCCAAGCTCGATGGTATGGTCGCGGCCCAGAAGGCGAACAAGAACGTCATCAAACAGGCGGCGGCGGCGATTCCCGGCGTCACCTTCCGGACCATTCTCGACGAGGAAGGGGATTCGGCGACTTTTCTCGCCTTCATGCTGCCGGACGCCGAACGGGCCGCGGCCGTGAACCAGGTCCTCCGCGACAACGGCGCCGGTGCCATCAATTTCGGCGAGAATACCTGGCATTTTTATCCCCGGTGGGAGCATCTTGCCCGGGGAGCGACCTTGTGCCACAACGGCTGGCCTTTCAGCTATCAGGGCAAGCGGCGGGTGGTCTATGACCCCGGGGCACTGCCCCGCTCGGCGGAACTCATGAACCGGACCCTGGTCTATCAGATCCCCGTGAAGTTGAGTGAGCAGCAGCGTACCACCATGGTCGCGGCACTTGGCCGGGCGGCAGGCCTTTAGGAGGCCGCCGGCATGGTCAGGTAGACGTCAAAACGCGTGGTGGTGCCGCTCAGGCAGTGAGAGGGCTTGCGGCCGGCCAGGGGCGGCGCCGATTTCGGCCGCTTGACCACCACCCTGTTGCCGGCCGCGTTCAAGGCGGCGGCCAGCAGCCGCTCCGTATCTTCCTCCCTACCGACCAGGAGCCGCAGGATCTGCAGCTCCTTCTTGACCAGGGCCGATTTTGTGCGCTCGGGAAACATGGGGTCAAGATAGACAACGTCGATATTCTCCCCCGGATTTGTCATGTTTTCCAGGAATTCCCGGCTGTCGGCCGCGACCAGGTGGATTCTCCCGGCGCTATCCCTGGTTTCCGGGTGGGCCGCCGCCCTCAGCAGGCCGTCCCGCAGGAGCGCGGCGACAACCGGGTGCCGTTCAAAAATGCGAACCGTGCAGCCGCAGCCGGCCAGGAGAAAAGCGTCGCGCCCCATTCCCCCCGTAGCGTCAAGGACAGAGGGCGCCCGGCCCTGTTTGACGCCTGCCGCCCGGATCAGCATCTCCCGGCCGCCGTGCCGTCGTCGATAGCCGGCCGGCCCGGCGACAAACTCCGCCCACACCGGCGCGGCCGGGGCAACATCGCCGGTCCAGCGCAACTCGAGACGCGTGGCGGTGCGGACAAGGATAAAATCGAGATCGTCGGCGACCGGGGCAACGAGAGGCAGTCCCAGCTGCCGGGCCAGGTCGGCGGCTGCGGCGGCCTGCTCGGGGCGGTCAAAGGCGACGCCGGCCCGCAGGGAACGTTGCCGTGGCTGCTCTTTATTTTTTTCAGGGGGCATTTCTCGTTCTTTGTTTTTTTGTCTCGTTTCGCCGTACTATTCAGTATTCAGGTGCAAGCATAAAGGAGAGGAGCGATGATTAGATATGTTGCCGTTATTTTTTTTCTGCTGGTCTTGACTCAGTGCACCCCGTCCCGGGCCTGGAATGGATCGGTGGTCAAGGTAATTGACGGCGACAGCCTGTTGATCAAGCGGGACAAAAAGGTGTACGAGATCAGGTTGTACGGCATTGATGCGCCGGAATACGACCAGGATTACAGCAATGGGGCCAAACAGGAGACCATTCGCCTGACCGCCGGGCACACGGTGTCGGTGGAGCCGAAAGGTATTGGTATGTACGGCCGGGTTATCGCCCTGGTGACGAGTCAAGGCCGGCTGGTGAACCGGGAACTGGTGCGTGACGGTCTGGCCTGGTTTTATCCCCGGTACTGTCTTGAACAGCCGCTCTGCCGCGAGTTGAAGGCCCTGGAAAAAAAGGCGCGGCTGGCGCGGTTGGGCCTCTGGCGAGCCGATGATCCGATTTCTCCCTGGGTCTGGAAACATAGCCGCAAGCCATCGGCGGCATCGGGCCGGTTCCGGCGGCGGCATGAGCGTTCCCCGTATCGGCGGTAGGGTGCCCGGCACTGGTCGGCAGACCGGACCGTCAGGGGTGGTAACGCTCCGGCCGGAGATGTTGCCGGGTGTTCATGGCGTGTTTTGTTTGACCATCTGCGCAATTTCCGGGCCGGTAATTGTTTCTTTTTCCAGCAGGGTACGAGTCATCTCGTCAAGAATTTTTCGGTGTTTAACCAGAATGTCCTGGGCCGTATCATAGGCGGACTGGATCAAATTTTTTACTTCCTGGTCGATTAAGACCACGGTTGCTTCGCTCATGATCTGTCCCGGCTGGCCGTTCAGCGGATCCGCTGTTTTAAAGGTCAACAGCCCCAGCTTGTCGCTCATTCCCCATTCGCACACCATTTTTCGGGCAATATCCGATGCCCGTTCAATATCGTTGCTGGCGCCGGTAGTGATTTCGTCGAAGACAATACTTTCGGCCAGCCGGCCGCCAAGCAGGGTGCAGAGGTTATTAAACAGGTAGGTGCGGCTTTGCGAATATTTTTCTTCCTCGGGCAGCTGCATGGTCAGCCCCAGGGCCTTGCCCCGGGGAATAATGGTGACCTTGTGTACGGGATCGGTGCCGGGCAGCATCCAGGCCACGAGGGCATGGCCGGATTCGTGATAGGCCGTCACCTTTTTTTCCGCTTCCGTGATGATCATCGAGCGCCGTTCGGCACCCATCATGACCTTGTCCTTGGCCTTTTCAATGGTCTCCATGGTGGTGACCCGGTGGTTGCCGCTATCCGAACGGGCGGTCAGAAGAGCTGCTTCGTTGATCATGCTGGCAAGCTGGGCTCCGGAAAACCCCGGGGTGCCCTTGGCGATAACCGACCAGTCGACATCCTCCGACACCTTGATTTTCTGGGCATGGACCCGGAGGATTTTTTCCCGGCCGCGAACATCCGGCAGGGGGACCATCACCTGGCGGTCAAAACGTCCGGGCCGCAGCAGGGCCGGGTCCAGGATGTCCTGCCGGTTGGTCGCGGCAATGACGATAACATGATCGTTGACCTCGAAACCATCCATTTCCACGAGCAGCTGGTTCAGGGTCTGTTCCCGTTCGTCGTTGCCGCCTGCTCCGCCGGCGCTGCGATGACGGCCGACGGCGTCAATTTCATCGATAAAGATAATACAGGGCGCTTTTTTCTTCCCCTCGTTAAAAAGGTCACGCACCCGTGATGCGCCGATGCCCACGTACATTTCAACGAAATTGGAACCGCTGATCGAATAAAACGGCACCTCGGCCTCGCCGGCAATGGCCTTGGCCAGGAGGGTCTTACCCGTGCCCGGTTCACCGTAAAGCAAGACCCCGGTCGGTATCCTGGCCCCCGCCTCGGTGAATTTCTGGGGATTTTTCAGAAAATCAACGATTTCAACAACCTCTTCCTTGGCCTCGTCCACCCCGGCCACATCTGCAAAGGTGATCTTGGACTTCTGGGGGTCGATGAGCCGGGCGCGGCTTTTGCCAAAGGCCATGGCCTTGCCGCCGCCGCCCTGGGCGTCGGCGCCGCTCCTGCGCATGAAGAAAAACCAAAAGATAAAAAGCAGGATAAAAGGTACCCACGAGAGAAAAATCTTCATAAACCAGTATGGTTTAATAACCTTCTTCACCTCGATGTTGACCTTGTTCTTGAGCAGATGGGGCAGGGCGGCATTGGTCGGCGGCACAACGGTTTCATACTTGACGCCGTCCCCGGTCGTCCAGGTAATGGTATTTTCCTTGACCGTGACCGTTGACAGTTTACCGCTGTCGGCCATGTTTACAAAATCAGTATAAAGAATGTGATGGATGTTATCCGGCTTTTTTTTGAAGATATTAAAGAGCAGCAGGCCGACGAGGCAGACGATGAGCCAGATGGACAGGTTCTTGTAAAAATATTTCAAGTCGATTCTCCGGTGAGGTTCAGGGCGAAAAGAGGGTGAAATGAGTGAACTGGATGAATATGTAGTGATTCCTGATTTCGAACATCGAACAAAAAATCCCCGTTTCGGGACGGACACTATGTGGCCAGGTCTTTCCGTTTGATTGATTTTATGAGATTGCAGTAAGTTACCATAAAAGAGGGGAAAGGTAAAGCGAATCGGTGAAAAGGTAAAGAGGCTGTACGGGGGAGGCTACGGGACGATTTTTCGATACTGAAAATATAACCCCGGGGCCGCCACCCCGGGGTTAGGGAGAAGCTTACTCGTTTTTTGGCATTTATCATGAGTAGCGCCCTAGTTAAAGCACAATCTGTGCCTAAAAATGGTCAGCAGGAAAAAAATGTTCGCGTGATTTTTGTATCTAATTGGTTTTTCGTTATTGTTCCGTATTATTATTTTCAATATTCAGCTGGATGCAGAGTAGGACTTATTTTGAGAAGAGGGCGCAATTTGCGTCCATTGTGAATTAGCAGGGCTTTTTTTGCGTCATCGGCAAATAATGAATCGCTATTCATTATTTTTTATGGTTAATTATAAGTTGCGTAAAGAGTCGAAAAGCCGTGATATTATAATTTGTTGATTTTTATGGATAAAGTATGGGATATTGTGGCTTCCTCTATTTGGGAAATTTGCATTTTGGCCTGGCGCAAAATCTAAATTTGTGCTTTGGCTTAAAAAAAAATGTACGATTTGCTTGCAAATTGTTTTGCTTTTTGATTAAATAAGGTAAAAGAGAAAAGCGAATAAAGGTAAACGAAAACCTAAAACATATAATTTAATCTAAAGAAGAGGAGGTGAACAAACAGAGACACGGTGAGTGAAATACGGTGACCGGCCGGTGATCATCCGCTAATGACCTATCGACCTGGCAATTTTTTAATTTTCCAGCTAGCTGGAGGAGAAGCAGATGGATGGCATTTTATTTCTCGTTTTTTGGTTAGGTTGTGCTGCGCTCCATACCCTTTTTGATCTTAAAGTCAAACCGGTCCTTCGGGCCGTCAGGGAAGAAAGCGATTATTCCTAGCCGTTGGTTCACATGTTCCATGTTCTTTATGCAGGGAGCCGGGCTGACGGACGTCGCGTCCCTGATCAGTACCGGAAAGTAGTAATGGCAGAGTTGTTTTTGTTGCGACCTGCCTTTCAACGAAGGAATTTATGGAGGAGCAGTACTCATGAATAATTTTATCGCAAAGGTCCTGCCTCAGGAAGGCGGATATGCAGGAACTAAGTCAGGTGCCTATAGTGCGGCAATCGCATTGTCGGGCCTGCTCGCTGTAGTTGGTATTGCCTTTGGCCTTCACGCCTTTTTTATCGGCCACGATCAGGCCTACGGTGTGACGAGAGACGTGCCCTGGGGACTTCTGATTGCAACGTATGTCTTTTTTGTTGTTACCTCAACCGGGCTTTGTCTTGTCTCTTCAATCGGTCATGTTTTCGGAGTCGAGTCCTTTAAGCCCATTGCCAAGCGGTCGGTTTTCTTGGCAATTGTCACCATCATCTCCGGTTTTCTCGTCATCGCTTTTGAAATCGAGAACCCGTGGCGGATGGCAATCTACAATGTTATTTCTCCCAACCCTACCTCTAATATATGGTGGATGGGGACCCTGTACGGTGCCTATCTTTTCTTCATGCTCATTGAATTTGCCCTGTTGCAGATGGGCAAGCACAAACAGGCCGGCTATCTCGGCCTGCTGGGTGTGATCGCCGGTGTCGCCGCTCATTCTAACCTGGGCGCTGTCTTCGGCCTGCTCAACGGTCGCGAATTCTGGCACGGACCCTATATGCCGATTTACTTTATCGCTTCTGCCATGCTGTCCGGCTGTTCGGCAATCATTCTGTTCAGCTGGATCGGTTACAAGACCAATGGCTGGAAGATGAGCCCTGCTTACAAGCAGAGCCTGACCTCGGTTGCCAAACTCGGCGCCCTTTTGATGGCCATCCTCCTCTTTTTCGAGACCTGGAAGGTCCTCTCAGGTCTCGCCGGTCAACCTCCGGGAAAGTATGCCGCAATGATGGCTATCGTAAGCGGGCCTTATGCCCTGGATTTCTGGGTTGCCGAAATCGGCATGGGCATGGTGATTCCCTTTATCATCATTCTCTCCGTACGCGCCAAGAATATGCCGGCCCTGTTTGTGGCTTCCATCTTCGGTATCATAGGTATCTTTTTCATGCGCTATGACTTGGTTGTGGTCGGTCAGGTCGTCCCTCATTTTCATACCCTGAATATCGTGGGACAGCCGAGCCTCTACCCTTATACGCCGAGTTTGCATGAGGTCATGGTGACCTTGGGTGGCTTCGGTTTATGCACCATGCTCTTCCTTATGGGTGAACGTATGTTTCGCGGGCATCTGTCCGAAGACCATTAGGAATTGATCCTTCCGGGAAAGCGGCCTTGTCGCTTTCCCGGAAGAGACCACGAAGAGGAGAGCAACATGACCATGAAAAGGTCTGAAATCAAGCCGATGCACCCTGATATGCCGATCTACCCGATCGGAGTTGCAGCCAGACTGCTGGGGGTTCATCCACGCACACTGAGAATTTATGAGGCCGAGGGATTGATTCATCCGGCGCATGTCGGGTCACGGCGATTGTTTTCTACGAATGACATTCACTGGATTACCTGCATGCGTTCCCTGATTCATGACGAGGGGATCAGCATTCAAGGGTTGAAAAAACTGTTGGACCTGGTGCCCTGCTGGGAGATTGCCGGTTGTTCGGCCGATGTTCATGAACACTGTGGGGCCAGGGTGGACCGGGCTGTACCGCGGACGTTGCATAAGATAGACGACGAAGAAGCGGCCCGGAGGGCCAAAGAGGCTGACCGGGAAAAGCGGAAAAAAGTCGGGCAAAAAAAAAAGCGGCAATCATCCGGCTAGACAGAGAAAGACAGCGTCGAATTCAAATCGCCGCCCAGGCAGAGTCGCAACAATTATTTGGTTGAGCGCCTGGAGACCGGCTGCGGCCGGGGAAAGCGCGGAGGCGATCGCTGTTATGTAGTGTGTAGTGTGCCTGGCGTAACAAATACAAAACGGGAATCATGGCGAAAGTCATGGCTCCCGTTTTTTTGTCCCCTCTCTCCCCCATCCTGTCTCAAGCCTCCGGTCTTGGGGTGTCATGTAATTAGGGCCTTACTCCTGAATTCCTGTCATAAAAAACAAGAAAATCGGTCATGTTTTATTTATGTAAACCAATAGGTTGTTTAGGCTGAAGGCTATTAGCCCTACCCTAACAGCCTACAGCCTAACAGCCTGGAAACAGATACGCTGGAAGTTGATTTGGGTTGTGGGCATCGCCCGCCTTGGCTGGAAGCAGGTTGTTTGTTTGGAAAAATATTCCGCTGGCGGATTCAGGACAGATCCTTGTCCACGGGCCTGTCCAGGCCGTATTTGTCGATTTTCCGGCGGAGGGTGTCCTTGGAAATATTCAGTTCCAGGCAGGTCGCGTGTTTTTTCCATCGGTTCCGTTCAAGGGCAAGAGAGATCGCCTGTTTCTCTATTTCTTCCAGGGTGCGGCAGCCGTCTTTTTTATCCGGTTGCACTACCTCGCCGCCGCCGGTTTCCCCGGTAAAGGGTTCGGGGAGGTGCCGGGGCAGGATATAGCCGCCTTCACAGAGGATAAAGGCGTATTCGATAATGTTTTCCAGCTCCCGGATATTGCCGGGAAAATTGTGCCGCATGAGAATGTCAAGGGCCGGGGCGGAGATGCCGACGATATCTTTGCCCTGCCGGACCCTGAACCGTTTGATAAAATAATCTATGAGCAGGGGGATGTCCTCTTTGCGCTCACGCAGGGGGGGGAGCTGGATCTTGACCACGTTGAGCCGGTAAAAGAGGTCGTCACGAAACGTTCCTTTCCTGACCATGGCCTGGAGATCCCGGTTGGTCGCCGTGATAATCCGGACATCCGCTTTGACCGGGAGATTGGAACCAAGCGGCTCGTATACCTTTTCCTGGAGGACGCGTAGGAGTTTGACCTGGATGCCCGGCGGGATATCGCCGATTTCGTCAAGAAACAGGGTTCCGCCCTCGGCGGCGGCGAAGCGCCCTTCCTTGTCGGTGCGGGCGTCGGTAAACGCTCCGGCCTTGTAACCGAAAAGTTCCGATTCAAGCAGGGTCTCCGGCAGGGCTCCGCAGTTGACGGTGACAAAGGGGCGGTCCTTACGCTCACTGTCATGGTACAGCGCCTGCGCTATAAGCTCCTTGCCGGTCCCGCTTTCGCCCAGGATCAGAACGGTACTCGGGCTGCGGGCAATTTCGGGGATGACCGTAAAAAGCCGTTGCATGGCGGGATTTTTCGAGATGATCCCGTCAAAATTATGCCCCTGGATCAGTTGTCGGCGTAATGTGCTCAGCGTTGCGAGATCACGGAACGTTTCGACGCCGCCGATAATGTTTCCCTCGTGGTCGACGAGTGGTGAGGCACTGATGCTGATTGGAATTTTCTCTCCCCGGCGATTGACGATGGTGATGGAACGATTGGATACCGCTCTGCCGCTGTAGAGACTCTCGGCAATGGCGCATGATTTGCCGCAGATGCTGGATTGAAAGACTTCGCTGCATGACTTGCCGATGGCCTCATCCTCGCGCCAGCCGGTAATTGTTTCCGCGGCCCGGTTGAACGAGGTGATCCGCCAATTCCGATCAACGGTAAAGACCCCGTCGGCAATGGAGTTGAGGATGAGTTTCTCCCGCAGTGAAACGGTGTTGTCGCGAAAGGTGTTAATGCCGCCGATAACGTGACCCTGGTCATCCAGCAGGGGGGCCGCGCTGATGTTGACCGGCATGAATGTTCCGTCCCGGCCTTTGATGAAGATTGACAGGTCGTTGTATTTGCGGCCGCTGGTTATGCTCTTTTCAAGCAGGCAGCGTTCATCGCAGATACTGCACTGAAAGATCCGGCGGCAGGGACGGCCGATGACCTCCTGTGCTTTCCAGCCGGTCAGTTCCTCCGCGGCCCGGTTGAAGGAGGTGATTTTCAGCTTTTCGTCCACCGTAAAGACGCCGTCGGCCACGCTGTTGATGGCGACCTGGTAAATGTAGCCCTGGTCCGAGGCGTCATTCATGCAGATGACGGCCCCGGCAACCGTATTTTTCTGGCCAGGCAGGGGCAGGATAGAGACCAGGAGCATCCTGGAATCACGGCCTTTTTCCGCCGGCAGCCGGATGGGAAAGTTGTTGATCACCTTTCCTGCACGGACCGGTTTGCACAGGTCGCCGAGGGAAGAAAATGCCTTATTGTCGCAGAAAAACTCTTTGGCCGGCTTGCCGATCAATTTCTGGGCCGGCATTCGGGTTAACTCCTCGGCCTTCCTGTTGACCGCTTCAATGCGCCATTCGCTGTTGATACGAAAAACAGCAGCGGATGCGGGGATGTTCGACATGTCGTTTGTTGCAGTCATGGTCCGCCGTCTGGAGGTGAATTTTGGTAACCGGCCGAGGTTATGGCAGTTTTCCGCTGGTGCTTGATAATAATTAAGAATTTTACGGAAGATGGTCACCCCAAATTTATCCGGCCGAAAGGCCGCGGTCAAGGCTCATGATAAAAACCACATGAAATCACAGTAAAAAAAACGAGTTTTTTGCGGGTGGTAATATTGGCGATGATAACTTGCATTTCCTTTGAAGTTACGTTATTATCTTTGTCAATTAGTAATGAATGGCGATTCATTACGCATGCATGCTGGACGTTGCGACATGGAACATGGAACCTGGGATATTGAATTAACTACCTTATTATTCATATTATGGGAGAGGTGTAATGAATATCAAAGATCTGGAAAAGCTGCAGGATGAGGGCGCCGACAAGGTATCCTCCCGTGAGCGGCGAACATTCCTCAAGGCCGGCCTGGCTGTTACCGGCTTATTTCTGGGGGGGACTGTCCTATCGCTGACAGGAGTAAAGAATGCCCGGGGAGCCATTGGCGGGATGCAGGCGGAGGCCGTCGGCTTTCCTTACAGTCCGCATTACAGCATGGTTATCCGGCAGAATCGCTGCATAGACTGTGAACGCTGCAAGGCAGCCTGCGCAAAAACCAACGATGTGCCATCGTACGGATACCGGACAACCGTCCTGGAAATAAAGCGCGTCATAAATCCCAAGGACAGCGAGCGGATTTTCATGCCGGTGCTCTGTAACCAGTGCAACCGGCCGCCATGCGTGCGGGTCTGTCCGACCAAGGCGACCTACAAGGACAAGAAAACCGGTATTATTATGATGCATTACGAAAAATGCATCGGCTGCAAGACCTGTATGGAGGCCTGTCCGTATAACGCCCGTTATTTCAACGAGGAAAGACGGGCCATTGACAAATGCAATTTCTGTTATGACACCCGTCTCACGAAAGGCAAAAAGGATACGGCCTGCGTGGCGATCTGCCCGGCCAAAGTCAGGATTTTCGGCGATCTCAGTGATCCCGGCAGCAGGGTATACAAGCTGATCCATATACCTGATAAGGTTGTATGGGTTCTGCGGCCCGAGACAGGCACGTTGCCAAACGTATTTTATATGAATGACTAAAGCCCCGGAGAGGTGGAACCATGAAGTTTAGCAAGAATATTATCTGGACATTCGGGGTGGTTGCCTGTGTCGGCCTCCTCTTTGCAGCCGTCAGGGTAACAAACGCTGCTGATAAAAAACCATACGATGAAGATACCTATGGGCCGGAAAAATTGATTGTCTTTCATACCCCGGTGCCCAAGGTTACCTTCAGTCACAAGATTCATACCAAGGATGCCGGTCTCGGATGCGATGACTGTCACGACGGTATTTTTCCCATGGAAACCGGAACTGTGGACCAGAAAGCCGATTTCAATATGAAATCCTTTGCCGAGGGCAAGTATTGCGGTACCTGTCATGACGGTGATACAGCTTTCAGTGTGACCGGTGCCGATAACTGCGTCTCATGTCACACTCCCCCCAAGGCCATTGTGTTCAGCAAGCCGGTCAAGGCCGTGGTTTTTGATCACACGATGCACGTCAAAACCGGTTTGGACTGCACGGACTGCCATAGCAAAGTTTTCAAGATGAAGATCGGCTGGGCGGAAAGCCAGAAGGACTTTGTCATGGCGGCGCTGTACAAGGGTAAATACTGCGGCGCCTGTCATAACGGGCAGGAGGCCTTTGCCTCTAACACCAAGTGTACGACATGTCATATCGGCGTGTTGGGTTTCGACCGTCTTGTCGGTAACGCAAATGCCAGGAAGAAAGGTAGTGCCGTGCGGTGAAGGCAATGCCTGAATCCGTTTCGGGCACCCCGGAGGGTGACTCCGGGTAGGTCGGGCGACTCCAGGTAGGTCCTGAGTCACTCAATTCGCCGGGATCATGATCCGGGCGGTGTGGAGAGATCTTCTCCGCACCGCCCGGTTTTTTTTTTACTTCTTCCCCTCGCTGTTTCTGCCGATTCAGGCAGACCGGAATAATCTTCCCTTCCTTGCCGTTCAGCTTAAATTAATATTTCCATTGTCAAGTATGCTCTCCGGCTGACGGTTTTGCATGTCCTTGTTTTTTGCCTCTGATTTGCAGTTACCCTCCCGGTTTGCGGTTTGAATTCCTTATTTTTTTTCTCTTATGTCGTTACATATCTCAACCTCCGGAGGTTCCGCCCCGGATCCGGCCGGCGGGTATCCTTCCGACTAGCCCGCCACAAGGGCGCATATTGCGCCATCTCTCGGGCTCTTTCAATGTAATTATATGATTTCGTAGGCATTTGTCTGTTGCCTGTAGTTCGGACTTTCCCGTCAGTGTGCCTTGGGTGCCAGAGGTACAGGGGGATGGAGCGACTGGGAAAAGGCCGGAGGCCGGCGGCGCAATAGGCGGAATTGTCATTTATTTCGCCTGGTTCTTCGGTTGCCGTAATAAGCATGGAGCAAATTGCATTGAGGGCGCAAAATGATCCATGCGCCTAAGAGAGAAGGACGCATTTTGCGCATGTTGCATAAGTTATTTATATAGAAATGGTGCCATGAAACCTTGTAGCTGATTTCTTTAGTGGCAAATTTATATTGTAATATGGAGAAGTTGTTGCGTTGTTGATATTTTTTCTCGTCGCAGTTTCAGCTTTTGGCACGGCCCTTGCGAAGATAGAGGCAAATAGGAACTAAAAGCCCGGGGCAACTGACGATAAAGGAGAACATCATGACTACGTTCAATCATTTGCTGACAGATCATCGAGGATACGGGACCTGCTTGTCGACTGTAAAACGGATTGGCGCAGTGGCTTCCAGGCTGAGCGAGACATTGTGGCTCTGCCTGACATTTCTGCTGTTTCTCGCCACCGGACCATTTTCGATTTTTGCCGTTATCTTCGGCTTGTATTCCCTGGCTTCCCGTGCAGGCAGGGAGCATATGGAGGAACCCGCACATTGCTAGTTTTTCGCAACGAATTTGAAATATTAAAAAAATAAACCAAGGAGGCACAAAATGGCTAAAGCAAAAGAATTTTTTATTACAGCAACTGCTGAGCCGGAAGCCGCAACTTCCGGTACGAATGTATTGGCTGCGATTTTCGGTCTACTCGTAATTGCCGGGATTGCCGCCGGGGCATATGCATTCTTTGTCGGTCATGACGTGGCTTACAACAACATCCGTGAGATGCCGTGGGGGCTCTTGATTTCAACCTACGCATTTCTGGCAATTACCTCAACCGGTCTCTGTCTTCTTGCCACTATCAGTCATATATTCGGCGGCAACAGACTGGCGCCGCTGGCAAACCGTATGGTGTGGCTGTCACTGGTCTGCATCATCAGTGCTTTTTTCGTCATCGGCATGGAGATTGAAAATCCCTGGCGGATGGCAATCTATAACGTTATTTCCCCTGATTTAACCTCTAATATCTGGTGGATGGGGACCCTGTACGGTCTGGCCGTCGGCTTCATGATTGTTGAGTTCTGGCTGATTCTGACCAAAAAATATAAAGCTGCCCTCGCTCTCGGCGTTCTTGGCGCCTTGACCGAAGTCGGAGCCAACACCTGCCTGGGCGGCGTCTTTGCCACCCTGCCCAGCCGGCCCTACTGGTACGGTGCCCAGTTGCCCGTTTATTTCCTGGCCTGCGCCTTTCTGTCCGGTGCCGCCGCTGCCGTCATCTTCACCCACTACTCATGCATTATCCGGCGGAAACGCATGGATTCCTCAGTTTCTGACGGTATTCAGTCTGCCGGCAAGGTCCTGCTGCTGATGCTGGTCCTGGTCAGCGTTGCTACCTTCTGGAACATGGTTTCTTACTTCGTCGGCGGCAGCACTGCCGGTCGTACGGCCGCAGAGGCCTTGCTCAGCGGCCCTCTGGCCACGAACTTCTGGGTCTTTGAAGTTGCCATCGGCCTGGTTGCCCCGATCCTGTTGCTGGCCCTGACCCGCGTCAGGAGCATCGGCGCCATGTCCAGCGCCGCCCTGATGGCCCTGGTCGGTATGTTCTTCGCCCGTTACGACATGGTTGTGGCCGGACAAATTGTCCCTCGGTTCTCCGGAGTTAGCGGTCTCCCCACCTACTTTCACTACGTTCCGTCTTCTGCCGAAATGTTGGTGGTCCTTGGCGGCCTCGGTTTGTGCGGCCTTGCCTTCCTGATGGGAGAGCGCTTTTTCGGCCGGGTTTTCACCGCTCATGGTGAGCACTGATCGACGGGGTATCCGGTAGGACGGCCGGAGAGATGCTACGGCATCTCTCCGGCAAACTCTGATAGAAGAGGTTTCCAGATGGTCAACGAAAAAAAAGCTATCTTCACCATTGGCGTAGCTGCCCAGATGCTCGATGTGCACCCCCGGACTCTTCGCATTTATGAGCAGGAAGGATTGATTCGACCGATGCGCAAGGGGAAGTGGCGTTATTATAATATGAATGATGTACAATGGATCGAGTGTCTGCGGAGCATGATTCATGAGCATGGCATTTCAATCGCGGCGATCAAGAAGTTACTCCAGTACACTCCTTGCTGGAATATAGCCGACTGTCCCTTCGAGAAACGCAAACAGTGCACGGCCTTTATGTCCAACGGCCTGGTGCCCCGTAAGATTGATGAGGTCAAACCGCAACGTATCGCCAGGGTCGACTGGAACGTAGCCTGATAAACGACCCTTTCAAAACCCTCTCCGCGGGTTGAATAATCGGGCCGCGGCAGACAAGATAATGTCTGCCGCGGCCTTTTTTTGCGCCCTGCCGTCCGTCCGGCAAAAGACAGGCGCAAGCGGGGTGTTTTTTTACAACTCGGTATCATCCCCGGTACACTCTTACCGGGAATCGGCCTTGCAAATAAACGCCACGGGTGGTTTATTCTTAACGGAATCCGTTCCCTGCGGTTGCGGGGAAAACCTATCAAATCGCCTGCTCCTGTGTTATTATCTATCGAAATTCTCCGCTGTTAACTTAAAACTTGGATATTGATTCATGAAAAAAGCATTGATTACCGGGATCACCGGTCAGGACGGCGCATACCTTGCCGAATTTCTTATCAATAAAGGGTATGTTGTTCATGGTATTAAACGCCGGACATCGTTGTTCAACACCGACCGGATCGATCACCTGTATCAGGACCCCCATGTCACCGACCGGAAATTGATCCTCCATCATGGGGATCTCACCGACTCTTCCAGCTTGGTCCATATCATCGAGCAGGTCCAGCCGGATGAACTCTATAACCTGGCGGCCCAGTCCCATGTGGCCGTTTCCTTTGAAGAGCCGGAGTATACCGCGAACTCCGATGCCCTGGGCACGCTCAGGCTGCTCGAGGCCATCCGGATCCTCGGCCTGACCGACAAGACCAGGTTTTACCAGGCCTCGACTTCCGAGCTGTTCGGCAAGGTGCGAGAGAGCCCGCAGACGGAGAAAACGCCTTTTTATCCCCGTTCACCCTATGCGGTCGCCAAGCTCTACTCCTACTGGATCGTCACCAATTACCGCGAGGCATACAATATGTACGCCTGCAACGGTATCCTTTTCAACCACGAGTCGCCGGCCCGCGGTGAGACCTTTGTCACCCGTAAAGTTACCCGGGCTCTGGCCCGCATCGTCCTGGGTTTGCAGGATTGTTTTTATCTCGGCAATCTCAACTCCAAGCGCGATTGGGGACATGCCCGCGATTATGTGGAAATGCAATGGCTGATGTTGCAACAGGATCTCCCGGATGATTTCGTGATAGCCACCGGCAGGCAGTACTCGGTACGTGATTTCGTGGAAGCGGCGGCCGGGGAGCTGGGCATCAGGTTGCGCTGGGAGGGCGAGGGGCTGGAAGAGACAGGGGTCATTGACGAGGTCACCGGCGAGCCGGCGGGGATGGACCTGCAGGCGGCAGGGGTTGTTCCCGGCAAGGTGATCGTCCGGATCGATCCGCGTTATTTCCGACCCACCGAAGTGGAAACCCTGCTGGGAGATGCCAGCAAGGCGAGAGAAAAGCTCGGCTGGCGGCCCCGGATCGGCTTTGGCGAGCTGGTTGCGGAGATGATGCATTGCGACCTGGAAGAGGCGAAACGGGACGAACTGTGCCAGCGCCGGGGTTTTAAAACGTTTAATCGCTACGAATAGGACCATCCTGCAATGAATTCCAGCGTCCGGCCCCTGGCCGATTCCTCCATCTATGTCGCCGGTCACCGGGGTATGGTGGGTTCCGCTCTCATCCGCCGTCTCAAGGCCATGGGCTGTGCCGACATCATAACCCGCAGCCATGCCGAACTCGACCTGACCGATCAGCAGGCGGTCCGGGATTTTTTTGCCCGCCACAAAATCGATTACGTGGTGCTGGCCGCCGCCCGGGTCGGAGGCATCCATGCCAACAACACCTATCCGGCCGAGTTTATCTATCTGAACATAATGATCGAGGCCAATGTCATTCACGAGGCCTACCGGGCCGGCGTGAAAAACCTGCTTTTCCTGGGCAGCTCCTGTATTTACCCGAAGTTCGCCCCCCAGCCCATGAAGG
Organism: Deltaproteobacteria bacterium; assembly: GCA_013151365.1. Taxonomy (GTDB): domain Bacteria; phylum Desulfobacterota; class Desulfobulbia; order Desulfobulbales; family Desulfobulbaceae; genus BMS3Abin13. The sequence goes on along the minus strand of JAADIK010000011.1, from coordinate 1,687 downwards.
AGGAATACCTGCTCACCGGGACTCTGGAACCGACCAACGAGCCATACGCCGTTGCCAAGATTGCGGGCATCAAGATGTGCAATGCCTATAACCGGCAGTATGGTACCGACTATCGCTCGGTCATGCCGACCAACCTGTACGGCTCGGAAGATAATTTCCACCTGCAGAACAGTCATGTCATTCCGGCCCTGATCCGCAAGTTTCACCTGGCCCGGCTGGCCATGCACAACGACCTGGAGGGCCTGCGGCGGGATGAGCAGGTCTTTGGCGCCATCCCGGCGGACATCAAGGAGGCCGTCGGCCTCGCCCCCGACTCCTCCCGCCTGATCCACCATGACCCGAAAGTCATCCTCTGGGGTACGGGGAAGGCCCGCCGTGAATTCCTGCATGTGGATGACATGGCCGCGGCCTGCGTTTTCGTCATGGGGCTCGACCATACGGTCTATACGGAAGCAGCCGGCCTTGCCCGGGCCGGTTTCCTCAACATCGGCACGGGCGAGGACTCGACCATCGGCGAGGTGGCGGAACTTGTCCGCGGGATCGTCGGTTTTACCGGTGAAACCGTATATAATTCCAGCCAGCCCGACGGCACGCCGCAAAAATTGCTTGACGTGTCACGACTCAACAGCCTGGGCTGGCAGCCGACAATTCCCCTGGAACAAGGATTGAGCGCGGTCTATTCTTGGTATGAAGCCACCGTGGAAAGAGGGGCATGACCGCCGTTTCTTCATCTCCGTGACACTGGTTCATGATTCAACGGCGTGGCACTGGTTCTCAAGCTCCTGCCATTTTTTTTGTAGTCGTTTTTCCGAGACCGGTATGGCGACGCCCAGTTCCGGGGCGAAAACGGAGACCCGGAATTCGTCGACCATCAGCCGGTATTCCGCCAGCAGACGAATGCAGGGAGCGGACCTGCCGTTTGCATCCGGGAGATGTTGCAAACGGTTGACGGCGGCCTCGAGCCGCGCGGACTTGGCGGCATCTTTGGCCGGTGCCTGTTCCGCTCGTTCCATCCGGATCGCCAGGGCCTTGAGGTAGCGCTCCGTGTGTTGCAGGTCCGGGTATCTTCTGGTCGTCAGGAAGGAAGAGGGCAGGATTTCCTCCAGATGCTGCCGGTATTCCCGGAACCGGTTTTCCGAGAAGTTCCTGCTTGCTTTCGCCCGGTCCATGAATGCGGCGATCCGGGAGGAGACAAGACGTCTCCGGCCAATGATCCGGAGCAGCTGATCGAGTCTTTTCCCGCCTTCACGGACGATCCCTTTCTCTTCGGCCGTGGTCGCAATGGCTGCAAACTCCCGCTCCGTCGGCAGCTCTCCGTCCTTGATCCCGAAGATATCGTCCAGGATAAAGTGCAGCAGCATCACCTTGATCTCGGTGCCGCCGGCGGCCGGACCGAGCGACAGCCACGAGGCCGAGTGGCTGGCTACGGCCGCCTTGCATTCCCGCCGCAGGGCCTTGATTTCCCGGCCGAACCGCCGGGAATACAGAAACCGCAGACCGGCACGGTTCAGGGCGAAACTGCGGGCCTTATCGTCAATGTAGCGCAGTTCCAGGCTCTGTGATTTCTCATCAATCAGCAGGGCCGGGAAGAAGAGACCGGCCTGCCCGTTTCCCTGTTTGCTGCCTGTCACCGGTTCTGGTGCCCGGGCAAAATCCCAGGCCCTGATTCCTTTTCTGCCGGGCGGCC
>JAADIK010000186.1 GCA_013151365.1 Deltaproteobacteria bacterium | reverse complement strand
GATGGGGTGCCTGTGGCGGCTTACTCGACACCTAGGATCCCGGTTGTCACGACGGTGCCGTCCGGCCGGATAAATATCTCCAGGCCCGGAAGATCCGCGAAATCACAGAGGGTATAGCGGTCCGTCAAAAACAGGATGTTCTGGTTGGCCGAAGCGGGCCAGGCGCCGTCGGCGTTTGCCAGCCGGTGATCATAGGGGCCGTCAATGAGGACATCGATTGCGGCAAGGAGCCGTGAACCGCCGGCCATTGCCTTGATCCGGGTCATGGTCCGGCCGGAAAAGAGCAGCACGGAAAGATCCGTCCGTTGCCGCACCGTCTCCAGCAGCAGGGCCAAGGCCGCCGCCTGCTCGGTAGGCTCGCCGCCGCTGACGGTCAGGCCCTCGATATCCGGCAGCGCCGTCAGCCGGTTGATTAATGATTCAATCCCGACCGTCCGGCCGCCGCCGGGGTCCTGCAGGCCGGGATTCCAGCACCGGGGGCAGGCCAGCGGACAACCCTGCACCCAGAGCACGGCCCGTTTACCCGGACCGTTAGCGTAACTTCCCGCCAGGAAACCATGAATGCGCAAGACCGGTCCGGTCTTTTTTCCCGCCGACCCAACCGGCATCAGTCGTCCAGTTCAAGGTCCGGGGCCGCCGCAAAACCGGGGACCCGGACCTGCTCTTTCAGGGCGGAGTTGACTTCGGGAAACGAGGCCGACCGCGCCCGGCCCTCGATCAACCATTGGCGCAAACGCTCGATATTGTCCTTCTGGCTGCTGCTCAAGGGCACGATCTCGACCGGGGGCGTGATCACCCGCAGGATATCCGCCGTGTTGAATTCCCGGGCGCCGTCGTTAAAGGCCCGCACCATCGCCGCCACAATGGCCTGCTCGATCTCGGAGCCCACATAGCCCGAGCTGGCCTCGGCCAGGGCATCCAGGTCGAACTGGTCGATCACCGGCCGGCGTTTCATCAAGTGGACCCCGAAAATCTCCCTGCGCTCCCGCCGGGTGGGAAGGTCAAGGAAGAAAAGGAAGAAAATGGCGTCAAAGCGGCCGGCCCGGGAGAATTCCGGGGGAATCCGTGAAATATCATTGGCGGTGCAGACCACGAAAACCGGTTTTTGCTTGTCCTCCATCCATGACAGCAAGGTGCCGAACACCCGGGAACCGGTCCCGGAATCACCGCCGGTGTCGGCAATGCCCTTTTCCACCTCGTCGATCCACAGCACGCAGGGGCTGACCGTCTCGGCCAGGCGCAGCGCCCGGCGGATATTCTCCTCGCTCTGCCCGACCAGGCTGCCGAACACGGCCCCCATGTCCAGGCGGATAAGAGGCTGGCGCCACAGGCCGGAGACCACCTTGGCGGTCAGGCTCTTACCCGTGCCCGGAATCCCCACCAGCAAAAGCCCTTTTGGCGGTGTCAGGCCGTAATCCACGGCCTGCTGGGAAAAACAGTTTTCACGGGACCGGAGCCATTGCTTCAGCACATCAAGCCCCCCCACCTGTTCGATGGTCTCGGTTGCCGCGAAAAATTCCAGCGCCCCGCTTTCCCGGATAATGTTCTTTTTTTCCCTGGTCACCAGGTCGATGTCCTGTTCGTCCAGGCTGCCTTTGGTGACAATCGCCCTGGAAAAAACCCGCTGGGCCTGGTTGGCGGTCAACCCCAGGGCGCTGCGGGCCAGCTTTTCCCTGCCCAGCTCGGTAAGATCGATCCGGACATTGGGAATCCGGGTGAAGGTGTCCAGGATCTGCTTCATCCCCTCGAAGTCCGGCGGCTCGAAATCGATCACATAGACCTGGTCGGCCAGTTCTTCCGGGATGTAATTCCGGCTGGAGGTCACAATGATATTCTTACGGGTCTGCTTGAGCCTCTGGACGACATTCTTGAGCTTGCGGACGACCTGGGGGTTCCGCTCCCACATGCGGTGAAAATCCTTAAGCACAAAGACCGCGTCCTGCTCGAGCTTAACTATGATTTCCAGGGCCGTGACCGGGTCCTTGGCCGGACGGCCCAGCTCGCCGGTGTCCTCGGTCAGGGACACGAAACCGTCGGCGATGTCCCATGAATAAACCGACCGGCCGCTGCTGGAGCACGCATCGGCGATCTCCTTAAGCACGCGCTCTTCTTCCACGGTCAACACGTTGATCAGCGAAAAACGGGCCTTGAAATAGAGGTTGAGTTCATCCTGGAACGGCGAGCCTTGTCTGGTCATCATGGCACCCCCTTATACACAACGCCTGAGCGTAAGATGAATCGTGTGATCCCGGAGCGATTCGTCCTCCACGATTTCAAATCCCTGGGCCTGCACCTGGGCGCTGACGGCATGGTACGCGTAGCGCTGCAGGAGCTGCGCCATAAACGACTTGGCCCGGATATCGGTAATCCCGTACCAGTCGGCCACCAGTTCATAGGTCTCTCCGGCCTTTCGGAATCCCAGGTCATATTCCGGGTTTCCGGTCGGGACCTTGACCTCCACTTCGGTTTCCTGCCCCTCGTATCCCCGGATCATGACCGGGCCCTCCTGCGGCTGAAACCCGAGGTCCTTTAACGCCGCCACCAGGTACTTCCTGTTCACCAACCGGGTCTTCATCGTCGTAAAATGCGACATGTTTATCCTCCGTAACAACATCCTGGTCCGTAACCGCCGGGGCCGGCACGACCGGCCCGGGGATGACGACAGCAATTCGGTCCTACCGGAGCTTGACCACCGGGTAATCATCAAACACCAGCCGCCGGGTCAGCAGGTCCCGCACCGTGACCCGGAGATTTTTGTTGGCGCCGACCCGGAAGCTGAGGGAAAAACGTTTGTCGCCGCGTTTCGCCACCGGGTCTGCTTCAATGAACGTGGGGTTGTTTTCGTTCATCCAGAATTCGGTGCCGGTCAAGGCGTTGGCCGCGCCGTTGTCAAACACCACGCTGCCGTTTAAATCAAAAATGATTTCCCCGCGGCCGTTGCCCGAGGTCCCCTTTTCCGCCAACTCGTAGATATCGACCCCGAAAAAACGCTGGCCCTCCCGGGTCGGCCGGAGGCTCAATTTCTTGAAATCCGGGGCGGTGGGATACCTGGTACCGCGCGGCACCAGGGAAATAAAGCGGTGGGTTTTGCTCTTGGTGTCGTAGCTCTTGATGGCGTAATCGTGCTGAATATGATCGTAGAGGGTCTCGATATCGCTGGTCAGGTAGCGGCAGGCGCCCCGGGCCACCGCGTCAAACGGGCGGTAGGACCTGACGTTCCTGTAGACGGAGCTCACCATGCGCCGCACGCTGGGGATCAGGCTGGTGCCGCCCACCAGCAGGACATCCTTGATGTGCTCGCGGGTCGCCCCCCGCTCGTATGCCCTTTTCTCCGCCCGCTCCATGGTTTCCCGCACGTTACGGTAAAGCCCTTTTTCTTCCAGGAGATCTTCCAGGTCGCCCCGGTGATACACCCCGGAAAGCCGCAGGCCGCTCGGTTGGTGGACAATATCATATTCCCGGCTCTCGTGGTCCGACAGCCGCTCCTTGAGGATCTCCACCTGCTGGATGAACAGGGCGCTGGCCGGCCGCGCGTCCACCGCCTGGATTCCGGCCCGTTGCAAGAGATCGGCATAGAGCCAGCCGTCGATACTGCGGCCGCCGACCCGGCAGCCGGCCTTGCCCAGAACCCGGCAGCCCCGGCCGCGGTCCACCTGTTCCTCGATCCTGACGATGGAGATATCCAGGGTGCCGCCGCCGAAATCAAAGATCATGAACATGTCCCGGGGCTGCAAATGGGTATCGTAGCCGAAAATGCAGGCCGTGGACTCGTCGATGAAACGGTAGCGCTGCACCCCGAGGCTGCGGCAGGTCTCGGACAGCCAGTCGGTGTAGTTTTCAAACGCCTCCACCGGCACGGTAAAGGCGATCTCGGCGCTTCTCACGTCCACATGGCCCGAAGCCGCCGCAAACAGCAGCACCTTTTCAAGAAAATCCCGGCCGGCGTCAAAGAAATCCACCCGGCTGCCGTCGGCCAGCTCATATTTTATCCGCCGGCCCTCCTGGATATAGGCCTTCATCCAGCGGAACGTCCCCCGGCTGTTTTCCAGCATCCGGTCGAGCACCTGGCTGCCGATGAAACTGATGTTGCGGTCCCGGTAACTGATCATCGACGGGATACAGGGGATCTCGTAGCGCCGGCCGTTGTGCCGGTAGAAAAACGGCCGGGTCACGTCTTTCACCGAATGGAGCACCACGTCCTTTTTTTCCGCGTCCCAGAAGGCCACGATGGTGTTGGAAGTGCCGAAATCCACGGCCATCTGCTGCGGCCGGGGCTCGCCCTTATCCATCAATTATGCGCCTGTTGTTTTTGGGCGATGGTTGCGGTGAAGCTGACCATCTCCGAGGTTTCTTCCCGCTCCAGGATCTCGCCGCCCAGGTCATGCTCCAGGGCCCGGGTCAGGTCCAGACATTTTTTGCCCGGCACCCCGCGCACTCCAAAGGAAACCTTACCTTTCGGGCTGATAAAAACCTCCAGTTCCTGTATCTGCACGATATGATCCTCCCATGGGTGGCATTGGTTTCCGTTTCCGGATATACGTAGTTTACTCCCTTTTCAATTTTGCCACAAAAGGTAACTGGAACGGCGCAACGAAATCCGCCGCCGTCATTCCTCCTCGATTTCCACTTCCACGTCGGCGGCCCCGGCCTCAACCGACACATCTTCGCCGACCGCTACGTCCATGCCCAGGAACTCGGCCAGGGTCAGCAGGTATTCCCGTTCCTGTGACGACAGCAGGGATTGGACGCGGTCCAGGAAATTGTCCGGCTGCGCCGGTTTTTGCTCCGGACCGGACGGCGTCGTCCCGGCCTGCAGGGCATCGACGCCGTCCGGCCCCAGATCGCACAGCCGCCCGCCGCCCGACAGTTTGAGCAACGCCTGCACCCAGTAGACATGGTCCTGCTCCAGCAGCGCCCGGTTGGCCGGAGTCAGGGTGCCGGGGCGCAGCAGTTCGGCCGCGGCCGCGGCCATGCGTACCTGCCAGTAGTCGTCGCCGCAGGCGGTGTTGGCCGCATCGACCAGGGCCGGGGAGCCGGATTCCGCCAGGATGATCAAGGCTGCGCTCCGGTGCCGGAAATGTTCCCGGTCCCTGGTCCAGGTCAATATGTCATTTTCGTTTTCCGGCGGCTTTTCCCCGCCGAAAAACATGGGCCTGAAATCCCGGAAAATCGCTTTTGCACATAACCCCGGTGCGTTGCCCGGCCATTCTTTTTGAAAAATCTTTACCAGCCGCTGCCGGAGTTCGAAACTACGGGAATCCCGGCATTGCCAGCCGGCGGCACTCAATTCGGCAATAATTTGCCGGCCCTGCTCACAGGTGGCAAGGGCCAGCAGGTCGAACAAGCCGTCATAATCTTTGTTTTTCGTCATAATAGCGATCTGCAAGTCAACCTCCCCGGCTGCCGCCGTCTTCTTTTTACTTCCCCGTTCGGTCCTGAACACGGCCAGCAGCCGGGCATCACCGGTTTTTCTAATCCTGCCGGCAATGGCTTCCTTTAACCCCGGTTCCGCGGTTTCATACCACAGGCGGAGGATGGACTGTTCAAAGTCGAGGTCACGATATTCGGCCATATCCCCGGCCAGAAAATAAAACAGAGCCCGCTCGGCGGCATCGGCAGGGTAGCGGCCCTGTTGCCGCAGGACCCTGGTCAGGATGCCCTCCGGATATTCCTTGGCCAGGGCCCAGATCCGCTCGACGCCGGAGTCGCCTTCGCTGTCGAGGATATGGGCGGCCGCGCGCGTCACAATCGTTTCTTCCGGGTCCAGGAGGCAGGAGCGGGCGACTTCCCCGTCGAGCCGGCCATTTGGCCGCCGGCCCTGGAGCAGGGTGGTCTTGATCCGGAGCACTGCCGGGTTTTGCGCTACATACCGGCCTTGCAGCAGCAGCTGTTTTAGCCGTTCCGACCGATTTTCGTGCCAGAAACCGCACAGCCGGTCAACGCCGGCAGGATTGGTTAATGAAAGCAACGCCTCGCCGGCCAGGGTGCTGACGCCCTCGTCCTTATCGCTTAATAAATCAAGCAACGCTTCCACGCCCTGCTCATCCGCACCGCGCATCTCTTTTACCCGGCCCTGCTTCAGACAGGTCAGATATTTCAGCTTGAGCGGTCCGGTTGCCGTATAACCGGCCGCCGTTATCAAGCCGGCCAGGCGTGACTCCCGGTTCTCGCTCCACATGGTGCACAAACGGTCGGCGGCCGCGGACTGCAGGCTGGTCAGGGCTCGATACGCGGTCTGCCTGGTTTTTTCTTTTTTATCAGACCACACCTGCAACAACGGTCCGACCGCTTCAACGGCATCGGTGCCGGCGAGTTCTCCGGCCGCTCTTCTTCGCAAAAACGCCAACCGGCTGGATAACCGTTTGACGGCTTTTGCCGTTTTCCTGTCCATGCGTCATACTCCTGCTTGCCCCGGAGCTGTACTGAACCTGAATCCGTGACGGCTTGAGGTGATTATTCATGCAATCTGTGGAATTTATTGCATTCTTTATGAATAAAACGATTTACGGTCTTCACCGTGCCGCCCTGCGGGGCGCCCAATAACGGTGCATCTGCTGCGTTGGCAACTCGTTGATATCACACCAGGATAATCAACCTCGTTGCCGCCTTGCATCTGCACCGTTCTCGAACGCTCACGG
>JAADIK010000118.1 GCA_013151365.1 Deltaproteobacteria bacterium | reverse complement strand
AAGGCGACATTCTTCGACAAGTGCGCATCATGACAGATCCCGCACCCCTGCTCCAGGGCGGCATGCCTATATTTTTTTGTAAAGGCGGCGCGTGGGTGACAGGTAAAACAAATCTTGTCACGGCCGGCCTTCAACAGCATCTTGTAGGCGCTGTTGTGCGGCTCGTGGCAGACTGTGCATTTGCCGGAGGCGACCGGTTTATGCACGGATTTATCTTGAGCCGCCGGTCTTTTGTCCTCATGGCACTGGTAGCAGAGACCGGGTTGGGACTCAACCAGAAAAAGGCCGCCGATGACACCATGGGGGCGGTGACAGACGCCGCATTTCTTTTCCTTGACCGGCTCGTGTACATAACCGCTTTTAAACTTGTCCATCATCTTCGGATGGCAGTCAAGGCAGGTCTTGGCCGGCGCCCTTTTCGGCTGCACGCCGGTGGATAAGCATGCGGCCAGTGCCACCAGGGTGGCGGCCAACATCAATCCCGTCAGACAGGTTATTCCGTTATGTATGCTTTTTTTCATCTTCGCGTCGTAGTTTCCGGCGGAGCTCCTGCCATACCTTGTTATTCACTTGAATGATGGCGGCGGCCCGTAGTTTTTTGAGGTAATCGGCCCGTACAGCCTTGATTTTATCCTGCTTCAGCTGTCGGGCGATGAAATCCTTGACCCGCTCCAACGGCAGGGTCGAACCAGGCTTATGATCAAGCAACTGAACTAGCGCATATCGACCCTGCCAGGGGAAAACTTGGCTGACATCACCCTTGGTGACCAGGCCGGCAACGGCCGTCTTCATCTCCGAATCCATATCGTCTTCCGTAAAGGAGTGGACAAGAGAAGCACCATGAGAGGCTTTTTCCCGGGCCAGGGTCGTAAAATCACCGCCCGCCACAGTCTCCACCCAGAGATCTTTCATCTCTTGCCGGCTCCCCTTGCTGAGGGCCAGCCTGAATGAGGCCGGCCGGGAGAACTCCTTGATATTTTTGTTATAAAAGGTCTTGATTTCGGCGGCGCTCACCTTGGCCTGCGGCAGAAAAACTTGTTTTTCCAGAGACATGACGAGCCGGTGCCTGAGGTAGAATTGAAATATCTTGTCAAAGGGCGGTTTCTTTTCATAATGCCGGTCAAGCCCGGCCCGGGTGGTCAGGGTCTGACTGATTATCCCATCCAACACCTGCTCCTTGTAACGGAACGTGGCGTCCTTGAAACCGTATTCACGCCTGAACTTTCGCTGCTCCCGGAGCTTCTGCATGAATTCCTTTACTGACACCGAACCCTCGTCCATGGTAATAATATTTTTATCGCCCAGGTCGGCAGCAGGGGTGTTGACATCCAGTTTCTTCAGCAATTTGCGGTTGACTTGAACATGATATTTCTTCCAGAGTCGTTTTAGCAGCCGGTTGGTGTAAAACCCCTCTTTCTCCCTCCATAATTTCCGGGATATCCCTTCCTTAAGTTTCGCAAAATCTTTTTTATCCGCACCGGCAGTACTAAGAAGTTGTAAAATCAGCACGCCGTTCCGGGAGACCGTCGGCTTGGAAAAACCACTCTTACCGAGGCCCAACAGGATCTTCTGCCAACCGATGTTGGTATTGTCCGGGCGCTGCCACCGGCTCTTCACCGTAATCGCCCCCCCCTTTGAACCTGCCTGCTTGTGCAGCTCCTCTACGGTGATGGTGCCGGCCAGAAGCTTCTTATAGGCCGCATCGGCATCTTGCTTGTTATGGAATGAAATCACATTGACCTGCCAGCGGGGAACATATAACTTCCGGTAGCGCTGCCACAATTCCTGCTTGCTGATTTCGATTTTCGAATCCACCTCGTCATATTTGAGTATCATCAGGGACCGGGCCTTCAGAAAGATCATCACTTTCATCCGGTAGGCGGGGGTATCGTACAGATGCATCTTTTCACCTTGCCGATACAGGAGAAGCCAGTCAACATAAGGGGCAGGCGTTTCGGGAATACTCATACCCTTTTCCCGCCAGTTTTTCCACCAATTGTTGAAATCATCGGTGCTGTACTCTTTCCCGTTAACGGTGACAAGAGTACTGCTGCTCCAGGGCAGCCACGATGCCCGCAAGGGAGAGAGGAAAACAAAAAAAAGCAGAGCGACCAACGTCAGCGACCTGATTATTTTATACATTTATTCATACCTTGTTCAAGCCAGAGATTGATAATTTCCTTCGACATTCGCCGCGCCAGGCCGGTAATTGTATTGATCCGGCCGAAATGCATGACCGTCCGGTAATCTCTGCCGCAGCGTTTGTGATAGGTTTCCCATAAAAGTTTGCCAGTTCTGCCGTCATAGAGACGCAGGACGACCGTGAGTTCAGTCACAACCTCCCCGCCGCTTCTACGTTCCACCATCTTCAGGATATCACCGCCGATAAAGAGCTGAACCCCCAGACGGCTGCCGATAATCCGCAGTTGTTCCAGGTTGGGCTCCTGAGAAGGAAAAATTGTCAGTTGTCGATACAGATCGAGGATATCGCCCTCCTGGACCAGTTGAAAAGCGGCGGCGGATACCAGTTCGGCTGAAAACACCTTGTAAAATAACTCCGCTCCCCGGGGATAACCACCCCGCTCCAGGAACGGCAGCACGGCCACCCGACAGGTAGAATTTCCAGGCAGAGGTTCCATTTTGTCCAACCTGGGGGTCGCGGAGCTACAGGCAACAAGCAGGAACAGGGCAAAAAAAGCAGCTACCTTGTAACACCAACGCATCACTTAGAAATCCTCCAACCACTGGCTTTCAGTTTCGTTCTTCTGCTGCACCTGCTGCACTTTTGCCGTCAAGGCTAGCAGATCCTTTACCTTACGCCGGGTCCTGTTTCCAAGAACATCCTGGGCCACCACTACTAGCTCGAACTTTGAGCCGCCGGCATGCTTAGGCAGATCCACGGTCACGTCAGCCGGGAAATGATCGCCGGCCGCCGCTTTGACGACCCGGCCGCCGTCCTGATAAATCCTCAACCACCAGAATGATACCGGCGTGGCCACGGAGTCAGCCATGGAAAGCCGTAGCTGCCTGCCCTTTTTCCCCACATTCAGGCTGATTTTCGGCGGGGTGCGCCGCAGGGCGATCTTCTGTTCTGCTGATGCGGTCAGGCCGGCCCGATCCCAGACGGTTATTCTGATCAGGTACTCTCCGTCCGGTGCCGGTATGCTGCCACTGGTATAACCGTTCCAGTTTATCCGTTCCGGAACCTGGCCGGCGGCCTCCTGGTAAACAATAGTTTCATTGTTTTTGTTGAATACGGCAATAGTCCATCTGTCGAGAGGTTCCGGGTCGGGCATCATCGTAATGATGGCCAGGGAACGGCTGAAGGTAACCAGTCCGTCAAGTTCCTTTCCCACAGCATGGGCAAT
>JAADIK010000116.1 GCA_013151365.1 Deltaproteobacteria bacterium | reverse complement strand
AGTTGCCAACGCAGCAGATGCGCCGTTATCGGGCGCCCCGCAGGGCGGCGCGGTGGAGACCGGGAAATACGTTTATTCGGCAATAATACAATAAATTCCACTATTGCCTGGAATATCACCTCAAGCCGTCACGGATTCAGGTGAAACTGACCAGCTATATTATAAAGAATTCATGATGAGCACAAATGAAGCGATCTCATGTTTTCCGGCGGCTGAAAACCGGCTGTCGGCATGGTGGAATTTGCCGATTGACAACGACCATTAAACACGTTAAATTATCATGTTTAACTAAAAAATGGAATAAAATTTTCAAGTCATTTAATTTTTTCAAAGGAGAACATAAAATGGCCATGACGGTAAAGGCGATTGCCGAGAGCATCAATATCATGGGAACAAGAAGCGGCAGCGCAATGAAGGAACGTATCCCCGGCCCGGTCCAGGAAATGGCCCGGGAGGAAACCGAGGCCGGCGCGACCTACCTCGACCTGAACATCGGCCCGGCCCGCAAAGACGGGACCGAGCTGATGCCGTGGGTGGTGGAGACGGTGCAGAACACCGTTGATACCCCCCTGTGCCTGGACACCACCAATGCCGATGCCATGACCGCCGGTTTCCAGGTGGTCAAAAACAAAACCCAGGCCATCATGAACTCCATTTCCGCTCAGCCCGAGCGCATGGAAAAGCTCATTCCGGTTGCCGCCGAGGCCGGCTGCAACGTGATCGCCCTGCTCTGGGGTCCCGACGGCATGCCCCGTGATTCAAACGAGCGGGCGGCCATGGCCGTTGACCTGATGATGGCCCTCAACGAGGCGGGCATCCCCAACGAGAAAATTCTCTTTGATCCCATCGGCACCCCCATCACCCTTGGTTCCGACCAAATCGCCTCCGGCCTTGAATTCATGATGATGCTGCAGGATATCGCCCCGGGCGCGGGCTCCACCGTCGGCCTGTCCAACGTCTCCAACGGCGTGGCCGAGCATCTGCGCAAGTACCTGGACCGGACCTACCTGATCATGCTGATGAAATACGGCATCAGCACGGCCATCGTCAATGTCTATGACAGCGAACTCATGGCTATCTGCAGGGGTGAGAGGCAGGACCTGGTGGACATGGTTCACGGCATGATGGATGGGACCGACCCGGATCCGTCCACCCTGCAGGGAACCGCCATCGAGCATTACAAGACGTACAAGGCGCTGTCCGGCCAGTCGATATTTTCCGAGTCCTGGCTCGAGCTGTAAGCATTACGGGCCAGGGAACCATGACGGATACGTCCGGTCATCATATCGTCTACGGAACCCTGGTCGACTTTCTGACCGGCGAGGAACTGCCGGATACCGATGATGAACGGTACCGGCAGCAACTGGCCCGCCTTATGGTCGAGGAAAAGGGCTTTGCCAGGGAAGAACTGGAACCCCGGCTCTTTATCGAAACCATATTCAACGGGCAATACGTCAAATCCACCATTGAACTGACCGTCAGGATGGCGGACCGGCGCATGATGATTATCCGTTACGCCCCCGGTTCGCTGGTGACCAGGGAAAGACCGGCCATTGCGGCAGCCAGGATCCTGGACCCGAACTACCGAATTCCGCTGGCCGTGGTCACCAACTGCCGGGAGGCGGAAACCATTGACACCCTGACCGGCAAGGTGCTGGCGACCGGGATGGCCGGGATTCCCGACCGGACCAGGGTGGTCGAGATGAGTGACGAACTGGTGTTTGAACCCTTTGCCGATGAAAAAAGGCGGGAAAAAGAGGCCCGGATACTCAACGCCTATGACCTTGAAGTCTGTTGCCGAGGCGGGGTATGCGTCACCGATAAGCCGGAAACGAAAAGTTAGAAAGTTATTCTTTTATTTGAATTGAAATTGAATCTACCAGAGAACCAGACATGAAAAAAGGCAGCTCGAGCTGGAACAAATCAAGCTGGCATGGTTTTACCGCCCTGCAGCAACCCAACTGGCCGGACAAGGCCAGGTACGACCAGGTGATCGAATCTATCTCAACCCTTCCGCCCCTGGTTTTTGCCGGTGAAATCCGGGAGCTGAAAAAATTACTGGCCAAGGCGGTGGAAGGCGAGGCCTTTCTGCTCCAGGGCGGCGACTGTTCCGAGGAATTTTCCCGCTGCACCGCCCCCAACATCCGGGAAACCTTGAAGGTGCTGTTGCAGATGGCGGTCGTTCTCACCTATGCCGGCGGCAAACCGGTAATCAAGGTGGGCCGGATGGCCGGCCAGTACGCCAAGCCCCGTTCCAGCGACACCGAGATGGTCGACGGCAAGGAGATCGCCAGTTACCGGGGCGATATGGCCAACTCCGTGGAACCTTTTGCCGAGGCCCGGATTCCCGACCCCGAACGGATGCTCAAGGGCTACTATCTGTCCGCGGCGACGCTCAATCTGCTGCGGGCGTTCACCCGCGGCGGCTTTGCCGCCCTGCGGCGGGTCCAGGCCTGGAACCAGGAGTTTGTCAAACAATCCCCCATGGGCCGCTCCTATGAACGGCTGGCCCGGCAGATCAGCCAGGCCCTCGACTTCATGGAGACCATCGGCATTTCCACGGATATCCCGCAGATGAAACAGGTCCAGTTCTTCACCTCGCACGAGGCCTTGCTGCTCGGTTACGAGGATGCCCTGACCCGCCAGGATTCCACCACCGGCGACTGGTATGACTGTTCCGCCCACATGCCGTGGATCGGCGACCGCACCCGGCAGATCGACGGCGCCCACGTCGAGTTTCTCCGCGGCGTGCTCAACCCGCTGGGGATCAAGATCGGCCCCAAACATGACATCGATGATATTCTCGCCCTGATCGAGCGGCTTAATCCGGTCAATGAACCGGGGCGTATAACCCTGATCACCCGCTTTGGCGCCAGGGATATCGAAAAACACCTGCCGCCGCTGCTCCGGGCGGTCAAGAGTTCCGGCCTCAAGGTGGTCTGGACCTGCGACCCCATGCATGCCAACACCTTTACCGCGAACAGCGGCCACAAGACACGGAATTTTGATGATATCCTGACGGAACTGCGCAGCTTTTTCGAGTTGAACTGGTCAGAGGGAACGATTCCCGGCGGCGTGCACTTCGAGCTGACCGGCGACAATGTGACCGAATGCATCGGCGGGGCGCGCCACCTGGCGGACGAGCATCTGGGACGGAATTACCAGACCACCTGCGACCCCCGTCTCAATGCCGAGCAGAGCCTGGAGATGGCCTTTCAGCTGGCCGAAATGATCCGCAAATAAGGATTCGCGCAAAAAAAATCGGAGAGGGAAATCGGCGCCCGGAGATTTGCAGGGATGCCGATGGGAACGATTTTAGCTGCCGGGACGAAGCGCCGCCGGATAGACCGGGGGTGCAACAACGGTCTCAAGTCGAG
>JAADIK010000187.1 GCA_013151365.1 Deltaproteobacteria bacterium | reverse complement strand
CCGCATAGAGGGACTATCGGAGTCTCCCTTCGGTCGCTTACCTGCGAACGGAAGCGACTACGTAAATCTGTGGCACCTGTGGCGGCTTACATAATAACGACCCGGACGGATCGATTGCGGGCGGAAGGCTGTCGGGCCGATTCCGCCTTCTTTTTTTCCGCCGGAGTAACTTTTCATCGGCCCGGCTTCACAAGTATGGGTCGTTCAACGGATAAGGGCCTGTAAGAAAATAACATGGGCAAAATTGCGCTCATATTTGGGTCAGATTTGGTTACGGTAATTGAGTAAAACCGCAGGCGTAGCAGGGCTACGTCGAGCTACGTCGAGGATTTTGCGATTGCACCGTAGCCAAAGATGGCCTGAAGATGAGATGCAAGATGTTCTTGTTATTTTCTTACAGGCCCTAAAAGGAGTATAATGTATGGGCAAGGGTAAAACAGTTGCGGAAAAAATACTGGCGGAACATCTCGTTGCCGGGGAACTGAAAGAGGGCCGGGAGATCGCCCTGCGCATCGATCAGACACTGACGCAGGATGCGACCGGGACCATGGCTTATCTCGAGTTCGAGGCCATCGGCGTGCCGCGGGTCAGGACCGAGCTGTCGGTCAGTTACGTGGATCACAACCTGGTCCAGTCTGATTTTAAAAACGCCGATGACCATCGCTTCCTGCGGTCGGCGGCCCGAAAATTCGGCCTTTATTTTTCGCCGCCGGGCAACGGCATCTCGCACCAGATCCATCTCGAGCGTTTCGGCATGCCGGGCAAGACCCTGCTGGGCTCGGACAGTCATACCCCGACCGGGGGCGGCCTCGGCATGCTGGCCATCGGCGCGGGCGGCCTGGACGTGGCCATGGCCATGGCCGGCAAACCCTTTTACCTGCTCACTCCCAAAATTTACGGGATCAGGCTGACCGGCAGCCTGCAGCCGTGGGTTTCGGCGCGTGATGTCCTCCTCGAGGTCCTGCGGCGCTTATCGGTCAAGGGCGGCGTGGGCTATATCATGGAATATTTCGGCCCCGGCGTCGCCGCGTTGAGCGTGACCGACCGGGCGACCATCACCAATTTCGGCGCCGAACTCGGAGCCACCACCTCGGTGTTCCCGTCGGACGACAACACCCGCCGTTTCCTGGCCAGCCAGGGCCGGGAGGAGCATTGGCGGGAGTTGACGGCCGACGCCGAGTATGCCGAGGTGATGGAACTTGATCTCTCGACCCTGGAACCGCTCATCGCCTGCCCGACGTCGCCGGACAACGTGGTGTCGGTGCGCGAAGTGGCCGGGAAACCGGTGGACCAGGTCCTGGTCGGTTCCTGCACCAACTCCTCTCTCCGCGACCTGACCGTGGTGGCCAGGACCCTTGAGCAGTATGAACTCAGCCGGGACTTGAGCTTCGAGATCAACCCGGGCAGCCGCCAGGTCCTGGAAAACATAACCGCCCGGGGCGACCTGCTGACCCTGATTCATGCCGGGGCCAGGGTCCACCAGTCCGGTTGTCTCGGCTGTATCGGCATGGGCCAGGCCCCGCCCACGGACGGGATCTCGCTGCGGACCTTCCCGAGAAACTTTCCGGGCCGCAGCGGCACGACGGGTGACCAAGTCTACCTCTGCAGTCCCGAAGTAGCGGTGGCCAGCGCCATCAAGGGCGTCATTACCGATCCCCGCGACCTGGGTGATTGTCCGGAGTTTACCCTGCCGGAGCACTATCTGCCCGGTGAGGAGCGGATCGATCAACCCTGGCCGCAAGACAACCAGGTGGAGATTATCCGCGGCCCCAACATCGCCCCTTTTCCCGATTTTGCCCCGCTGCCGGAGACCTGGCGCGGCCGGGTCATGCTGAAGGTGGGTGACAATATCACCACGGACCACATCATGCCGGCCGGCGCCAAGATCCTGCCCCTGCGTTCCAATATCCCGGCCATCAGCGAATATGTCTTCAGCCAGATCAACGAGCGCTTTGCCGGCGAGATGAAAGAGGCGGCCCTGGCCGGGACCCAGGGCGCCATTGTCGGCGGCGAAAATTACGGCCAGGGGTCAAGCCGCGAGCATGCGGCCCTGGCCCCGCGCTACCTGGGGGTCCAGGTCAAACTGGTCAAAAGTTTCGCTCGCATCCACAAGGCCAACCTGATCAACTTCGGTATCGTGCCGTTGACCTTTAACGACCCGGCCGACTATGAACTGATTGAACAGGGCGCCGAACTCGTGATTCCCGGCATCAAAGAGGCCCTGCTCGGCGGCCGCAACAGCGTAACGGTCGAGGTTGACGGCCGGCCGCTCGAGGCGGTGATCGATCTGTCCGCCCGGCACCGGGAAATTCTGGCGGCCGGCGGTCTCCTCAATTGGGCCCGGGGCAATTGATTCCTGACTCCGTGACGGCTTGCATCTGCACCGTTCTCGAACGCTCACGGAGTCAGTTGATTTCGATTTCGTATTATAAATAGGATTTAGTGTCAAAAAAATGGAACCGGATGTAATATGATGATTTGTCGGGACATTTAAGCCCGAACCCCCGGCAGGGCGGCCGGTTGCCGTATAATAAATTATATTCTCCGGCCGTGAAACGAAAACGCCCTGCTTTGGACTTTGCGGCCAACTTATTGATAATAGATGAGAAAACAAATATATCAATCGGCACCCGGTTGCTGGCATGTTAATTGCTATATTATGGATAATTCTTCATCTCTTTTCTCCTTTTTTCCCGGCTCAGCCGTTTTTTGGCTGAGCCGGTTTTTTTTGTTCATCACCGTACCCCTTCAGTGTTCAATCCGCAGACCGTTTTGTCCGGCGGCAACGGGCCGTGGCCCGGCAATTTTTCGACCCGGCAGCTCATGAATCTCAGCTCAAAACGTGTTGCTCTCCGTCATTGTCCGGATTACGGGCCGGCGGGCCTGGCGGCAGGTCTTGATCAACTGGTCGACACCTGCCTGGCCGGCGTCGGTCTCAGGTCGACGCATGTCCTGCTCAAGCCCAACCTGATCAGCAGCCGCCAAGGGCCCCTGGCCTGTACCGAGGCCGCTTTCATCCTGGCCGCGGCCCGTTGCTTCCTGGATCGCGGGGCCCGGGTTTCGCTCGGCGATTCCCCCGCCTTCGGCACGGCTACCGGAGTTCTGAAAAAACTCGGCCTCCTCGATCAGCTCCGGAAATTATCCGTCCGGGTTACCGATTTCAAAAAGGTGCGCCGGCTGGCGCTGCCTTCGGGGGTCGGCGCCGGGCTGGCGGCCGAGGCCCTGGATTGCGACCTGTTGATCAACCTGCCGCGGGTCAAGGCGCATACCCAGCTGCGGGTGACCATGGCCGTGAAAAACTGCTTCGGCTGCCTGGCCGGCATGCGCAAGGCCTGGTGGCACATGGAGCACGGCGGCGAGCCGGGTCTTTTCGAGTCCCTGCTGGTTGAATTGCTGACCGTGCTGCCGGACGGCATCACCCTGGTGGACGGCATAACCGCCATGCATGAAACCGGTCCCCTGAACGGCAAACCATGTCAACTGGGAGTCCTGGCCGGTTCAACGAATCCGGTTGCCGTTGACCGGGCCCTGCTTGCCATAATCGGTCTTGAGCCGGAGGCCAGCCCGCTGTGGCGAGCCTGCGCCAATGCCGGGCTGGCCGGGGTCAGGCTCGATGAGCTTGACTTTCCCCTGCTGGCGCCGGGGGATTTTCCGAAAACGAATTTCCAGGTCCCGCTCGAACTGACTCCCATCCGTTTCAATCCCTTTCGTTTT
>JAADIK010000023.1 GCA_013151365.1 Deltaproteobacteria bacterium | reverse complement strand
TTAACCACGACGCCCGCGCTCATCTTCCCGCCCGGATTGGCCAGGTAACTGGTCCAGATGTGCTTCATATTCGGGTAAGCGGGCCACCGAATCCATAGTATTGTCTATGTGAGGCGGCCCGATCGCCCGAAGATGGAGTGCAGCGGTTTTTCCAAAGCGGTTTTTACGCAATTATCTTCCCGCCCGGATTGGCCAGGGTAACTGGTCCAGATGTGCTTCATATTCGGGTAAGCGGGCCACCGAATCCATAGTATGCCTATGTGAGGCGGCCCGATCGCCCGAAGATGGAGTGCATCTGGACCAGTTACAGGTCTTCACTGTTTACTAGGGCGTAGGCACTGTGCTTGTGGATTGACTCGAAACTCTCGACACTCACCGAGAACCGGGAGATGTCCGGATGGGCCAGGACCTGCTGGGCCACCATGCGCGCCACATCCTCGACAAACATGGGCTTGGCATAGGCCGCCTCGGTCACAAATTTTTCATCGGGCCGCTTCAGCAGGGCATACAGCTCGCATGATCCGCATTGTTCAACCAGGCTGATCAGGTCTTCCAGCCAGATGAATCTCTGCGCCCGGACAATGAGGGTTACCTCCGCCCGTTGGTTGTGCGCGCCGGCGCTGCTGATTTCCTTGGAGCAGGGACAGAGGGTGGTCAGCGGCACCCGGACCGAGATCCGGAGTCCCGCCGTTTCGTTGATGCTGCCGATAAAGGAGCATTGATATTCCATGAGGCTGCCGGTCTGCGTTACCGGGGCCTGTTTGGCAATGAAGTAGGGAAACGACATGGTCATCAGCGCTTTTTCGGCCTGCAGCCGTTCCCGCACCTCGGCAAGCATGGCCGGGAAGATGGTGGCGCTGATGTCCTCGCGGTACTTGTCGAGGACGTTGGTGAAAACCGGGACGCAGGATTCACGAAAGCGGCTGGGCATGGCCGCCTGCATACTGATGGTCGCCACCGTCTGCTGCCGGGAGCCTATTTTTTCCCGGATGCTGACCGGACAGGTGAAGTTTTTAATGCCGACGGTTTGCAGTTTCATGATTGTGTGTTGTCCCCACAACATATATTAGGAGCGAATTGTAAACCACTTTAACAAGCTATCACATTCAATCCGGCATTGCCAATATCATATAGCCTGGCCGCTCAAGGGGGTGTATTCAGCGCCAAGGTCTTGGTGAGAACTCCAGGCTAACTCCCTCTCCCTCCGGGAGGGGTCGGGGCGAGGGAAGGCCGGATTCAGAAGCCAACTTTGTTTGATGGAAGAAGAAAAGTATGTTAGCTTTATTTGATGATATCGTGGAAAAGTAAGCTTGTGTTCAGTAATTTCAAGTAGTTGCGTTTGTCGAGACATCTGGAATCGGATTTTTTCCGGGAACTTTTTATAAGTTGCCGGACTCGTTCCCGGGCTGCCCCGCAGGGCGGTGCGGTGAAGACCGGAAAATACCTTTGTTCGTCAATTACGCAATAAATTCCGCATATTATATGGAGATATCATCTCAAGCCGTCACGGATTCTGGAAGTTGAAATGATTGAGGTCAAGTGCCGTCTGCCGGCGGCGGAAAAGGTGCGAATCGACAAGTGGCTCTGGGCGGCGCGGTTTTTCAAAACCAGGTCGCTGGCGGCCAAGGCGGTGAGCGGGGGCCATGTGCATGTGAACGGCAGTCGCAGCAAACCGGCCCGGCCGGTCCAGGTCGGCGATGAACTCTGTGTCCGCCGGGGCAGCCTCGAGTTTGTCGTGCTCGTGCAACGGTTGAGTTCCCGCCGGGGGCCGGCGGAACTGGCCCGGACATTGTACCTGGAGACGGATGAGAGTATCCGCCGCCGCGAACGATCCCGCGATGAACGGCGCCTGCTGAACGCGGCGGCCCCGGCCCCGGCGGGGAGACCCGATAAGCGGGATCGCCGGAAGATACGTCAATTCATCCGCAAGGATTAGTTTTTTTGCTTTGTATTTGATACAAATTTTTTGTGGGAGAGTGAGGAAAACATGAAAAAAGTTGAACGTGCGTTGATCAGCCTGACCGACAAGTCGGGCATTGAAGGTTTTGCCGGGGCTCTGACTGAATTGGGAGTGGAGATCCTGTCCACCGGCGGGACCGCGAAGAAGATGCGGGACAACGGCATTGCCGTAACGGATGTCTCCGAATTCACCGGATTCCCGGAGATGCTTGACGGCCGGGTCAAGACCCTGCATCCGCTGGTGCACGGCGGCATTCTCAATCAACGGGCCAATGTTGATCATCAGCAGCAATGTGCGAAGTACGGCATCAAAGATATTGATATTGTCGCCGTTAACCTGTATGCCTTTGAAAAAACCGTGGCCGATCCGGACTGCACCCTGGCCGATGCCATTGAAAATATAGATATCGGCGGGCCGACCCTGCTGCGGGCCGCGGCGAAAAATTTCCAGGACGTGACGGTGATCGTTGATCCCGCGGACTACGAACAGGTCCTGACGGAGATCAGGGCCGACGGGAACACCACGCTCAAGACCAGGTTCAGGCTGGCCGTCAAGGTGTTCGAGTTGACCTCGACCTACGACACGGCCATTGCCGGGTGGCTGAACAAGGTGGATGTGGAGTCGAACCCCTTCTTCCGGTGAGAGCGGTTATATGCTGAAAATGGCTGTATTGCTGTCCGGCAGCGGCAGGACACTTGATAATTTTCATGACCGCATTGCGGACGGCCGGCTGCGGGCCAGGGTCGAGGTGGTGATTGCCAACGTCGTTGGCGCCCTTGGTCTCGAGAAAGCCGCGAACTATGGATATCCGGCCTTTCATGCCGTCGGCAGCGAGGCGGTGAACCGTATTCTCGCGGCTTATGACCTTGATCTCATTGTGCTGGCCGGATATCTGAAGCTCTACACGCCGCCGGAGTCGTTGCGGCGCGCGGTCCTGAATATTCACCCCTCCCTTATCCCGTCGTTTTGCGGCGCGGGATTTTACGGCCACCATGTCCACGAAGCCGTCAAGGCCAGGGGCTGCAAGGTCAGCGGCTGTACGGTGCATTTTGCCGACGAGGTTTATGACCAGGGGCCGATCGTTATTCAGAAATGCGTGCCGCTGAACGATGAAGATACTGCCGATACCATCGCCGCCAAGGTTTTTGCCGCCGAGTGTGAAGCCTATCCCGAGGCCATCAACCTGGTTGACGAGAAAGGTATTGATTTTTTCTGGAACAGGACGTGAGCAGTCATGACGAAAAATAAAAAGGTGATTATGGCCGCCCGGGATATTGACCGCAGCCTTGACCGGCTCAGTCTCGAAATCCTGGAGCGCAATCACGGCACGGAAAATCTGGCCATTATCGGCATCCATACCGGCGGAGTCTTTCTCGCGGAACGAATCAAGGGCAAGATGGCCGATTGCGAACACGCCGAGCTGCTGGCCGGCAGTCTGGACATTACCCTGTACCGGGATGACTGGAGCCTGATCTCGCAGAATCCCATTGTCAGGAAGACGGATATCGGTTTCCTGGTGGAGAACAAGAAGATTGTGCTGGTTGATGACGTGATCTTCACCGGCCGCACCATTCGGGCCGCCATGGACGCGATCATGGATTATGGCCGGCCCGATTCCATTCAACTGGCCGTTCTCATCGACCGGGGCGGCCGCGAAC
>JAADIK010000156.1 GCA_013151365.1 Deltaproteobacteria bacterium | reverse complement strand
CGCCACGGCCTGTGAATCAGCCCTGGCAACCGGCCCGGATATCGTCGTCACCACCTGTTCCGGCTGTCTCATGCAGTGGCAGACGGGCCTAGCCGCCAGGCATGACCCGGCCCGCGCCATCCACCTGGCCGTCTTTATGGCCTCCTGCCTGGTCCCGGATTCCTGACCGATCACGCTTTTTCTCCTTTTGCCAAAGAAAACCCTTGTCCGTAAGTGACGGGATTGCTAATAATAACGGCTTAAGAGAGGTGCCGGACATTCCAAGCACCAGGCAAAACGGCTGGAGTTGGTGTCCGGCCGGAAACCGGTTTTTTTGTTCGGGATCAAGTTTTGTTCGGGATCAAGGCCGGCGAAAAAATAACCGCAGGCCGGATATTCCCGAAATTATTTATTGAGCATAATGAGGCAAGCGAGCCTACGGCCCCTTTGGAGACCGGGCAAAAATACCGTTTCCGGCCGGACACGATCAAGTGCTCGGCTGGAGTTGTCGAGTTCCTGCCTTTACTTTGCCTATATGCCCGGAAATGCCGGGTTGATTGGGAGTCTGTAAAATGTCATGTCCGACAATCAGACAACAGCTGGAAGAGCGGGAACGGCAGTTCCTGTCGCCATTGGCCTGCCTGAGCAGCAGGTCCAGGGGCCGTCTTCACGACGAACCGGATCACTGCGACCTGCGGACGGTCTTTCAGCGTGACCGCGACCGAATCCTGCACTCCAAGACCTTCCGCCGCCTCAAGCACAAGACGCAGGTCTTTCTGGCGCCCACCGGCGACCATTACCGGACCCGGCTGACGCATGTGCTGGAGGTCTCGCAGATTGCCCGCACCATTGCGGTCTGCCTCAGTTTCAACGAATACCTGACCGAGGCCATTGCCCTTGGTCATGATCTCGGGCATACGCCTTTCGGCCATGCCGGGGAATTCAGTTTGAACAACCTCCATCCGGGGGGCTTCAAACATTACCTGCAGAGCCTGCGGGTGGTTGACTTTCTGGAAAACAACCACCACGGACTCAACCTCACCTGGGAGGTGCGAAACGGCATTGTCAAGCACTCCAAGGGATACGGGGAAATCCTGCCGCATGATACGTCCGACCTGCCGGCGACCCTGGAAGGCCAGGTGGTACGGGTCGCCGATATCATGGCCTACGTCAATCACGACATGGACGACGCCCTGCGGGCCGGGATGATCAAGGAGATGGACCTGCCGGCCGAGCTGCGCCGCGTTGTGGGCGACAGCCCCTCGCTGCGCATCGACGCCATGGTTCGGGACCTGGTGACCGAGACCAGAAAAAACGATGACGGCCGGATGCACCTGAGTGAGCTGATGCAGGAGACCATCACCAAATTGCGCCTGTTTCTATATGATAATGTGTATCGCAATTACCGGGTCCATAACGAATTCATCAAGGCGCAGAAAATCATCCGGGAGTTGTATGAATA
Organism: Deltaproteobacteria bacterium; assembly: GCA_013151365.1. Classification (GTDB taxonomy): domain Bacteria; phylum Desulfobacterota; class Desulfobulbia; order Desulfobulbales; family Desulfobulbaceae; genus BMS3Abin13. The sequence goes on along the minus strand of JAADIK010000156.1, from coordinate 2,019 downwards.
TTTTCTGGAGCACGAGTTTCCAAACGGCAACGCGTCTCTCAGTGAAACAGGAGAGTTTGCCGGCCGGACAACGGAACCGGGCAAGGCGCATCGTCAGGTCTGCGACTTTATCGCCGGCATGACCGACCACTATGCCCTGAACCTGTACACCCAGATTTTTATACCGAAACCATGGAACGTGCTGTAATAGAAGAAAGCAGAAGACGGAAAAACAATATATGAACGATTCAGCAACAGAGGACAGTAATTCAAAGAACGACCTGCCGAAGGGGTACGAGTTCGCCGAGGTGGAAAAACGCTGGTACGCGTCCTGGCAGGAGCACAAAACCTTTGCCGCCCGGATGGAGGAAGGGCGTGATTCATTTTCCATCGTTATTCCGCCGCCCAACATAACCGGCGTATTGCATGTGGGCCATGCCCTGAACATCGCCCTGCAGGACATCCTTATCCGCTATCACCGGATGAAAGGCGACAATACCCTGTGGGTCCCGGGCACGGACCATGCCGGGATCGCCACCCAGAACGTGGTGGAACGGCAACTGGCCGCGGAAAACAAAACCCGGCACGACCTGGGGCGCGATCAGTTTATTGAACGGGTCTGGTCGTGGCGCAAGGAAAAGGGCGGTACCATCATCAACCAGCTGAAACGCCTGGGCGCTTCCTGCGACTGGGACCGGGAACGTTTCACCATGGACGAGGGACTGTCCAAGGCAGTGCGCACGGTCTTTGTCCGTCTCTATAACGAAGGACTGATCTACAAGGGCGATTATATCGTCAACTGGTGCCCGCGCTGCCACACGGCCCTGGCCGATGACGAGGTAGAACACGAGCCCACCAACGGCAAACTGTACCATCTCCGCTATCCCTATGCCGACGGCAGCGGCCACGTGGTGGTGGCCACCACCCGGCCGGAAACCATGCTCGGCGATACCGCCGTGGCCGTCCATCCCGACGACGAACGTTACCGGGGACTCGGGGAGGTGGGCATCCGGCTGCCGCTCACCGACCGCGTCATCCCGGTGGTATTTGATCATCACGTCCAGCGGGAATTCGGCACCGGAGCGCTGAAGGTCACCCCCTCCCATGACCGGGACGACTACGAGATCGGCCTGCGCCATAACCTGGAGCGGCGCAAGGTCATGGATGACCGCGGGGTGATGAACGAGGCCGCGGGCAAGTATGCGGGACTTGACCGCTTCGCGTGCCGGACCGCAATCGTGGCCGACCTGCAGGAGCAGGGTTTTCTCGAAAAGATCGAAGATTACCAGCACGCGGTTGGCAAGTGCTACCGCTGCGGCACGGTGGTCGAGCCCATGACCTCCAAGCAGTGGTTTGTCTCTGTCCGGCCCCTGGCCGACAAGGCGGTCCAGGCGGTCCGGGACGGCAAAATCCGTATCTTTCCCAACACCTGGTACAATTCTTTTTATGCCTGGATGGACAATATCCGCGACTGGTGCATTTCCCGGCAGATCTGGTGGGGCCACCGGATTCCGGCCTGGACCTGCGATGCCTGCGGGGAAATGGTGGTGGCCGAGATCGATCCGGACACCTGCCCCAAATGCGGTTCCGGCAGCCTGACCCAGGAAACCGATGTGCTCGACACCTGGTTCAGCTCGGCCCTCTGGCCCTTTTCCACCCTTGGCTGGCCGGAAAAAACCAGGGAACTGGAGGTCTTTTATCCCACCTCGGTGCTCATTACCAGCTTTGACATCCTCTTCTTCTGGGTGGCGCGGATGATCATGATGGGCCTCCACTTCATGGAAGAGGTGCCCTTTCACGACGTCTACCTCCATGCCCTGGTGCGGGACAAGCTCGGCAAAAAGATGTCGAAATCCACCGGCAACGTCATTGATCCGCTGGTGATGATCGAGAAGTACGGGACCGATGCCTTCCGCTTCACCCTGACCGCCTTTGCCGCCCAGGGCCGGGAAATCCGGATGGACGAGGAACGGATCGAGGGCTACCGGCACTTTATCAACAAGCTGTGGAACGCGGCCCGGTTCGCCCAGATGCATATCA
>JAADIK010000140.1 GCA_013151365.1 Deltaproteobacteria bacterium | reverse complement strand
TTGAAGATGCGGGCCGGGCGTATCAAGGCAACCTGCTTACCTATCGCTATAACAAGCCGGTCCAGGTCTACAACGAAAAGGTGGCCATGACCCGCAACAGCCTGACCGGCGAACGTTTTTCAGGGGTGCCGGTCTGGCACCCCCTGGCCTTTGCCGACGGCAGCTCCATCGGGGAGACCTACAAGGCCGGGCAATGGCCGTTTTCCCTTATTTGCACCAAATCACAGCTCCAGTCATCTCATACCATCGGCGCTCGAAGACTGAGGCAGATCCATCGGGAAAACGCGGTCATCATTCACCAGAAGGACGCCGACCGGCTTGGTCTGAAACGGGGAGATTCCGTGAAGCTGGTCACCCCCGGCGGCACGGCCGAAGGCAAGGCGGATATCCGTGGCGGCATCGCGCCCGGGGTCATCGGCATAGAACACGGGTTCGGCCATTGGGGCCTTGGCGCCCGGACCACGACCATCGGCGGCAAAGTAATGAAGGGGGACAAGGCCAGGGCAGCCGGTATCGCTCACAATCTCCTGGGGATCGCCGACAGCAAAAGGAAAAATCTGTCCACCCTGGGCGATATAGTGCTCGGTTCAAACGCCAGGCAGGGAATCCCGGCCCGGCTGGAGAAGATATGAACAACTGCCGCTTGAACGAAGAGGAACAGAGGGCCTGGGTCGAGTTGCTGGACTTTGCGGCCGACCTGTATCTCAATGAACCAAATCCTGAATGTCTGGTGGGCTGCCGGGCCGCAGGTCGGCTGTTGGACGGCATCTTTCCGGAAGAGTCCTTTCCTGAGATGTTTGCCGCGGCGGAAACCGGCCCGGCAGCCGAGATTCTCCAAGAGTATTTTGATCTCTTTTTTGTGCCGGTTTCCGGCCGCTACCTCGCCCCCTTTGAGGCTGCTCACCGGGAAAAGTATCTGGCGCCGGAACTCCCGGTATTGATCGGTCGCCTCTATGCCGAAACGGGCTTTGCGCCGGCAAGGCTGGATATTCCATCCTATATGCAATCGCTTAACCGGCCGGATCATATCGGCTTTGAAATGGCGTTCCTGGCCCGCCTCCTTGATTCATCGCTGATCTTGGCGGCAGACGGAGATTTACCGCAGGCCCGGATACTCCTGGAAACCGCCATATCCTTTCATTCAAGGTATCCGGGCAGGTGGGCCGTGCCTTTTGGCCGGAGGCTCGAGGAGACCGCCGGGTCCCATCTTTATCGGGGACTCGGCTCCCTGACTCAATTTATCAATCGTGAGTTTGCCGCAACCTATCTACAAACTTGACGGATTCGTAAAAAGCCCGTCAAAACCATGAATGGCCAAGTAAAAGCTTCTCTCTGGATGAGAATTTTTTTTTGCAGCGCCATAAATTTGACCAAAGGAGAAAACATGCCAACCCCGAAAAAGTTAACCCTGTTTTTTATGTTTGTCGGAATATTTGCCTGTGCCGGCGGTTTTTCAACGGCCTTGGCCGGACAAAGTTCGGCGGAAGTTATAAGCAAGGCCGGAACATTGATTAAATCAGGGAACTACGACCAGGCCGAAGAACAACTGCAAAAAGCCCTCAAGGCTCGTCCCGAAGATGAATCACTGTGGGAGGCCTATAACACTATCGCCGGCAGAGGATACGTCGCCGGCTGGGCGGCCGATGACTTCCACTGGGCTCCGATGAAAGCCAAAAGATTTGTGGCGGACGTGGTACTCAGGAAGAAAATCGTCCTGATCGATGTAAGAAGCCCGCTTGAAACATCCGTATGGTATCCTGAAAGCAAATTGTTTGACACCTTTCTGATCCCCCTGCCGCTGGTGCCTTCCCGCTTATATAAGATACATCCTGAAAGATATGATGAAGTGATTTTTATCTGCCCGACCGGCACCCGGGCCGCATCGGCCAGCCTGATGGCCGCCATGATGGGATATAAGAATGTCTATTTTTTCAAGGGCGGTTACAAGGTATTGACCGGCCTGACCGGCGGGATATATCGCCGGACGGAGAAAAAGCTGCTCGCCGAGGGGAAAATCAAAGAGCCGACCCTGCCTCGCTGACCGGCGGTAAATGTTAATAAAAAATAAAAAACCTGGATCCGTGAGCGTTCGAAACAGTGCAGATACAGGGCGCCGCGGATTCAGCAAAAAGAAACCATGTCTTCGGGCTGGCCCGTGCAGGCGAGCACGTTGTCCCATATCCGCCCGTGGGGGTCTATTTGTTTTCTTTTGCAGGCGGCCAGGGGGATGGGGACATGGATAAACTGGGTATGGCTGTGACCGATAATCATGTTGGTCCTGCCCGTCATGGCGGCATGGACGGCATTATATCCCAGGATCAGGCAGAGTGAGGAATCATAGGCATTGGCCGGCATCGAGCGGATGGTATAGCTCGGATCTATGTATTTGAGCGTAACTTCCGTCTGCTCGGCGGCAAAAAACTCATTGATTTTCCGCTTCAGGAAAAGACCGATATCGCCCAGGCGCGGATTGCCCGAGGCGTCGGTCCCCAGGTCCTGCGGCAACAGATTCTGTCCGGCCCCTTCGCCGACAACGATGACCGCGTAACCGCGGCGCCGGATTCTTTTTCTCAGGGCGAGAAGAAAACCTTCCAGGGAAAAATCAACCTCCGGTATCAGGCAGAAGTTGACCACGTTGTTGGCCAGGGTGGCCGAGGCGGCGATAAAGCCCGATTGCCGGCCCATGAGCTTGACCAGCCCGATGCCGTTTTTCGCGCCGGTGGCCTCCACGTACGCGGTGTAGGTGGAGGCGGTCGAGGCCTCTACCGCCGTTATGTAGCCAAAGGACATGTCGATAAAGGAGATATCGTTGTCAATGGTCTTGGGTACGCCCACCACGTTGATTTCAAGACCCCGGCGTTTGATTTCATCGTGGATGGCGGCGGCGCCGCGCATGGTGCCGTCACCGCCGATGGTAAACAGGGTGGAGATATGCATCTGTTCCAGGGTGTCGACCATGGAGCTGACATCCTGGGGGCCTCGTGACGAACCCAGAATCGTGCCGCCCTGATGATGGACATCCTTGACCATCTGCGGCGTCAGGAGAAAGGGGGCGTGACTGCGCTGGGGGGACAGTCCGCCATAGCCATAGCGGAAACCCCAGATGGTCTGCACGCCGTAATGGTAGTGCAGGCTCATAACAATGGCCCGGATGACATCGTTGATGCCGGGGCAGAGACCGCCGCAGGTCACGATGCCGCAAGTGATTTCCGCCGGATCGAAATAAATCTTCTCTCTCGGGCCGGCCATTTCGAAGCACGGAATTTCCCCGCAAACCTTGATATATGACTCTAATTTTTTATAGCGGGACGTAAACAGGACTTTTTCATCGTCACCTATAAAACAACAGGACTGCCGCATGGGCGAGTCAACCCGGCATTCGCCCAGCTTTTCAATCATCAGATCGGCTTGTTGTTTCATATCAATTCCTCGATGTCCACATCCAGAGAATGGACCTGCCGGTTTTTTTCGTCATATTCTGCTCCTTGCTCATTGTATAATTATCCCGTAACCATTCAGAAGTAAATAAGATTATATCGGCCGCCGCGCTAAAGGCCGGGAATACGTTTATTCGACAATAATACAATAAATTCCACATGTCGGCCGGACCATGGTCGGCAGCGCTTGCCCGCAGTGCCGATTCCGCTTCGATTGCCGGTTACGCGGCATTCCGGCCCCTGGTTTTCATCTCCATGTAATTGTACACAAACAAACAATTACAGTCTCGCCGTTGACATGACCGGCAGTTTCAGGGATAATCCAAGGTATCGGTTCATCAGGGGATGACGGATTGTTTGCGATACTCCGTTATGAGCGGTTTTGAATAAGGAAGAGGGGAGGTTCGGGATGAAGGTCGTAGCGTTTAACGGCAGTGCCAGAAAGGATGGAAATACCTCGATGCTCATCAATTACGTCTTCGAGGAGCTGGAAAAAGAGGGCATTGAAACGGAACAGGTCCAGCTTGCCGGAGAGCATCCTCACGGCTGCATAGCCTGCTACAAGTGTTTCAAGAACAAAAACAGGCGTTGCGCCGTTGAAAGCGACTGCATCAACGAATGTATCGAAAAAATGCTGGCTGCAGACGGGATTATCCTGGCCTCACCCACCTATTTTGCCAACCTCAGCACGGAAATCAAGGCGCTCATCGATCGTTCCGGCATGACCTCCCGGGCCAACTGCGATATGCTGCAAAGAAAGGTGGGCGCGGCCGTCGTTGCCCAGCGGCGGGGCGGTGCCGTTCATGTCTTTGATTCGATTAATCATTTTTTTACAATCGGCCAGATGATCATTGTCGGTTCCAATTACTGGAACTTTGCCAACGGCCGGGATAAAGGCGAGGTCGCCGACGATGCGGAAGGGGTCGAGACCATGCGCACCCTGGGCAGAAACATGGCCTGGCTGCTGAAAAAACTGAATTCGTGACGGCCGGTGGTGATATTCCATGCAATTCTTCACCGCGCCGCCCGGCGGGGCAGGTAGTTTTTAATAGTGTATCCTCTTTTCATACTGTAATGTTATCTTGTAGCGAGCCGATTATTTTTAGAAAAAAACAGGTAGATGTCACGCGCTGAAACTGAAAATATCATTCTGCAAAAAATTGAGGGCCTGCAACAACTCAAGGATGTTGACTCGATCCTTGAGACCGTGCTGCTGGAGGCCAGGAAACTGGCCCGTGCCGATGCCGGCACCATATTCCTGGCCAGCCGCTCCAGCCTGACTTTCGGTTATGTACAGACCGGCGCCGATTCTCTCCATAACGATGCCATCTCCTCCCTTTACATGCACTATACCGTGCCGATCGACAAGAGCTCGATCGTCGGCTATACCGCGACAACCGGGCAGCAGGTTATCATTGACGACGCGAACCGGCTGTCTCCCGACCTGCCTTTTTCCTTTAACTCGTTTTTTGACAGGAAAACCGGGTACCGGACCCAATCCGTTTTTACCCTGCCGTTGAAGACCCAGGGGGGCAAGCTGGTCGGGGTCATGCAGCTCATCAATGCCATGGATCAGGATGGCCGGCCGACCAGCTTTTCCTCGGAGATCCGGTCGTATATCTCCTTTTTCGCCAACTATGCCGCATCGGCGATTGAACGCGGCCAGTGGAGTCGTGAACTTATCCTGCGCATGATCAAGATGGCGGAGTTGCGTGACCCCGGCGAGACCACGGCCCATGTTCACCGGGTGAGTGCGATTTCGGTGGAAATCTATAATAAATGGGCCGGCAACAAAAACCTGGAGCCCCAGGAAATCAAACGGTTCAAGGATCTTCTCCGGCCGGCGGCAATGTTGCACGACGTCGGCAAGGTGGGCATCCCCGATGAAATATTAAAAAAACCGGGCTGCTTGACCGCGGACGAGTTTGAATTGATCAAGCTGCACACGGCCTATGGCGCCAATCTTTTTGAAAATACCGACTCCGACCTGGACCGGATGGGGATGGAGATCGCCCTTAACCATCATGAGAAATGGGATGGTACCGGCTATCCCGGCTATCCTTCCGGCTGCGTCGTCCTCCATGATCAAAATAAAAGACCTAAAAAGGGGAAAGAGATTCCATTGGCCGCAAGGATCGTCGCCCTGGCGGATGTCTTTGATGCCCTGGCAAACAAGAGAACCTACAAGAAGGCCTGGCCCCGGGAGGAGATCTACGCCATTTTTCGCGCGGAATCCGGGAAACACTTTGATCCCGAGCTGGTAGATATTTTTCTCCAGATCACCGACGTGGTTGAAGCAATCCAGTTGCGTTACCAGGACAGTTGGCAGAGTTCGAAAATACGGATCCCGGCGGCAACGTCTTTCAAAAATCCGAATTTCGTCCGGGAACAACAGCTGGCCTGCGGCTGCCCCCAGGACATCTTCAAGGAAATCAAGCTGGTCATATCACTGGTGGCCGAAGATTTTAACTTTGATTTTCTTGAACTGACTTTTGTTAATGTGATTAAAATTTTTTCCGGCGAATATCCCGGCTACCAGGTAAGCAACACCTTTTATCACAACCTGAATCACACCATGGCCATCGCCCTGGCCGTGGTTCGTCTCATCCACGGCCTGTTCATCAAGGGGACCCGGTTCTCTCCCGGGATGATCGAGAACGGCGTGCTGGCGGCGTGGTTTCATGATATCGGTCTGATTCAGGAAAAATCGGACCGGGAAGGTACCGGCGCCAAATATACCAAACAGCACGAAAAACGTTCGATCCAGTTTCTGCTGGAATACATGCAGTCCCAGGGCCGGGACGTCAAAGACAGCAGACGTTGCGCCCAGATGATCGAGTGTACCAGGCTGGCCGCTTCGCCGCAGGATCTTTCTTTCGAATCCGACGAGGTCAGGATGATGGGCTATATTCTGGGCACTGCCGATATCGCGGCCCAGATGGCCGACCGGGGCTACCTGGAGCGCCTGCCGCTCCTCTTTGAAGAGCTGCGGGAGGGCGGGGTCGCGGAATATGAATCCACCGTTGATATTTATCATGAAACCGTTAATTTTTTCCAGACGGTTATCCGCAAAAGGCTTTTTCATGAATTTGACGGGGTCATTGAAGCGATGCGTTTTCATTTTCAGGAACGGTGGAATGTCGACAGCAATCTCTATGTCGTGGCGATTGAAAATAATATCAATTATATTAAAAAGCTTAACGAGAAATGCCCGGACGATCTCAAATGCTACCAGCAGTATCTGCGGCGGCAGATCAATTATTAATCTGAATCGGAGGCCGACGGCAACGTTTCAGCTTCAGCAGGGCAGGGGAGAAAACGGAAAACCTTGCTGCGGGTAAGGAGGGAATCTACATGCTGGTGATCTGCGAAGACTGCGCAAAAAAATATAACATCGATGAATCGAGAATACAGGGGGCGCGCGCCCGTTTTATCTGCAAG